>DATBID010000001.1:0-3813 GCA_036557125.1 Bryobacteraceae bacterium
CCGTGGTAGACCCGTTATGCCGACGCGGGATACTGGAAGTCCATACCACTCAGGTCCGAGGGCAGAAGAAGGACATGCTTATTCTCAGCGAGTGCCCTCAGCACCCTCAGCAGCCTGAGTAAGGCTCTGAAAACTCGGCAGATAGGGTGCTGAAGCTCAGTCGCAGCAGCTTCAGCACCCACAGCCGCAAATTTAGAGTCGGTTCCCCACTATCCCCGCTGGGCCAAAGGTCCAGCTCCGACCCATGTTTGCGCCGCCGGCCGCCGGGGAAACACCGGGTGCATGTACCACTTGACTCGACTGTCTCGTCCCCCGGGTTCTCCGTGAATCCCAATTCCCAGTTATTTCTCGTAGCCTGCACTAAAGCGGTACTCTGGTGGGATGGGCCCCGACCAGACTGTTGTCGGTCATCAGAAAACGTAGTTTTCCGAGCCTTTTGCCGTCGTAGAGGGCACCGGTGACATCATCCGCGCCGAAGGCGCGATTATCTGTCAATTGTCCGCACCAAAACATTCCAGCGAAAACTTGTATTGTGGCTGGGAAGGCGGGAGAGAACCCCGCCGTTCGAAGCAGCGGGGTTCTGGCTTGGCAACCTTCATGAGAAGGCCACCATCAAAGCTGGTTCTACCCTGGCATGAACCGTTGCCTTTGTCAAAGTCCGCCTGCGCGGGCGGATGGCGGTTCATGGAGAAGTGGTTCTCCGGCAGCGCGTTTGCCGCGGCCAGGGGTGCCAGACGGTGTTCTGGATTTGCACACATTGCGATCGCGGACAACGCTATTGCAGCCCGGCGTGCCGCAGCGAAGCCCGGCGCCGGCAGCACCGGGCGGCCAACCGCCGCTATCAGCAGAGTCCCGAAGGCCGGCTCGACCACCGGGATCGGCAGCAGCAGTACCGCGAGCGCCGGTGCCGGCCGCGCGTGACGGATCAATCTTCCCTTTCGGTCATTTCTCCGGCACCATTCGGCTGTGGAGAAACGATCACGACGCCGGTGGCGGTCGCCCTGCGAGTTCGGTCACTGGGCCGGCTGGAAAAGCGAGCCGATTTGTGGCTACGCTGCTCGATCTGTGGCCGGCCAGGCCGGTTCGTCGATCCGTTCCCACATATTCCACGACGAAGGTGAGCTGGGATGATCAGTCCCGAAACCCGCGTACAGATTCGCCGCTATTTTTATGCCGAGCATTGGAAGATCGGCACGATTGCACAAGCCCTACACGTCCATCCCGACACCGTACGGCGCGCCATTGAAGTAGAGCGCTTCCAGCACGCCGAGCCGCTGCGGCCGTCCATTGTCGACCCGTATCTGCCGTTCGTGCGCGAGGTCTTGGACCAGCATCCACGCTTGCGCGCTACCCGCATCTACCAGATGGTCAGGGATCGTGGCTACGCCGGCAGCGTCGAGCAACTGCGCCGTGCGGTGGCCCGCTTGCGGCCGCAACCGCATGAGGCCTTTCTCCGCTTACAGGTCTTTCCAGCTGAGCAAGCGCAGGTGGACTGGGCCTACTTCGGCTCAGTCATGGTCGGCCGCGCGAAGCGCCAGCTCTCCTGTTTCGTCATCACCTTATCGTGGTCGCGGGCGCTGTATCTGGAGTTCTTCTTCGACCAGACCATGGAGAATTTCCTGCGCGGCCACGTGCGCGCCTTTCAGGACTGGTCCGGAGCACCCAGGGTCATCCTGTACGACAATCTCCGCAGCGCGGTGCTGGAACGCCGCGGCGATCAGATTCATTTCAACCCGCGGCTGCTGGAACTGGCAGCTCACTATCACTTCGCGCCACGTCCTTGCCAGGTTCGGGCGGGAAATCAAAAAGGCCGCGTAGAAAGGGCTATTCGGTTCGTACGCGATTCCTTCTGGGCAGGGCGCGTCTTCACCACCCTGGCGGAGTGCAATCGCCAAGCGCTGGTTTGGCGCGACGAAGTAGCGCACCAACGCCGCTGGCCCGACGATAGTGCACGCTCCGTGGCCCAAGCCTTCGCCGAAGAACAGCCACGCTTGTTGGCGCTGCCGCTACACCCCTTCAACACCGATCGCATCGAGCAGGTGCACTCCCGCAAGACCATTTACGTGCATTTCGATCTGAACGACTATTCCATACCACCCCGGGCCGTCGGTCGGCCTTTGACCCTGGTGGCCTCCGATACTGACGTCCGCATCTTGGATGGCGCCGCCGAGATTGGGCGGCACCATCGCTCCTATGACCGACAGCAATCCATCCTGGACCCGGCGCATGAGCAAGCTTTGCTGCGCACCAAGCGCAAGGCGCTGCACGGCACGCGTGCGGGTCGCCTCGCACTGGCCGTTCCGGAAAGCGAAGCCTTACTGGAGCGAGCTTTCGCAGCAGGAGAATCGGCCGTCAGTCAAACCTCTCAACTGCTCCGGTTGCTAGACCTGTACGGCGTAGCCGCGTTACGCCGCGCCATCCGGGAAGCTCTGGAACGGAACACGCCGCGTGCCTCCTCGGTGGCCTTCCTGTTGCGCCGAGACCAGCGCTCTTCGCCCCTGCCGGCCCTGGATCTGAGCCGCCACCCGGAGGCTCAGGCACTGGATGTCCGTCCCCACGATCTGGAGACTTACGATGAGCTCGCCCATTCGCGTGACGACGACTCCCACGAATAGCCTGTCGGCGCAACTGGAACAGATCGGCCTGCACGCGCTTGCCCGCGGTGCAGACGACTTTCTGGCGCGGGCTACCAAGCAGCGCTGGTCTCCGCGCCAGATTCTGGAGCACTTGGCGCAGACCGAGGCCGCCGAACGCGCTCACCGCAGTCTGGAACGGCGCCTGCGCCTCTCCGAGATCAAGAAGTTCAAACCTATGGTGGACTTCAATTGGTCCTGGCCAACCAAGATCGAACGCGACGTCATTGAACGAGCTCTCACGTTGGACTTTCTCGCCGAGGCCCGCAACCTGATCCTGATGGGCACCAACGGCTTAGGCAAGACGATGATTGCCCAGAACATCTGCCATGGGGCGGTGCTGGCCGGCCACTCCGTGCTGTTCCGCTCCGCAGCGGCGCTGCTCGAAGAACTGCACCGCCAAACTCCCGAAGGCCGCCCCCGCAAACTCCGTACCTACGCCAACGTCGATTTGCTCTGCATTGACGAGGTAGGTTACCTCTCCTTCGACGACAAATCCGCCGACCTGCTTTACGAAGTCATTAACCGGCGGTACGAACGAAAATCAGTCATTCTCACGACCAATCGCCCGTTCAAAGAGTGGAACGAAGTCTTCCCGAACGCGGCCTGCATCGTGACCCTGCTAGACCGCCTGCTACATCATGCCGACGTGACGGTGATCGAGGGTGACAGCTACCGCGTTCGCGAAAGCGAGCAGGAGACGGCGGCACGCCGCAAAAAGAGATGAGCAATTCTTCCGATCCCGCGGCCTACGCTACCGCCGTCGTGATGCTTTACGTCGAACTCCCTGATACCCCGCTGCGCGCCAGCGTTTCGGATCAATGGCTCGCCCGGCGCTTTCACGACGATGGTGTGCCACTCCAGGTGGTAGAAACCGCGCTGCTCCTCGGCTCCCTACGCCGCCTGATTCGCCCAGCAGATGCTCCGCGGCTCTCCCCGATCCGCTCGCTGGCCTATTTCCGACCCGTCATTGACGAACTCCGCGCCCATCCTGCGCCAGAAAGCTACCTCGATTACCTTCGCGTAAAGCTGCGCCAAGCCGCCGCCCTTCCGGCGAACCTCCAAAAATCTACGTTTTCTGATGACCGCTAACAGCCGGAATGGCAGGGGCGGCGTAAGTCGCCCCTTTGAGAGCCCATTCTGGCGCAACTGCGTTAAATCCCGGGGTCGCAGGGGCAGA
>DATBID010000002.1:0-3639 GCA_036557125.1 Bryobacteraceae bacterium
GTAATTTGCGCATAAGGGCTCTCACAAAGGGCCAAGTTTATCAAGGATTCAGGCGCGCCGCCGCATTTCCGCACGCGCCTCTGCCTCCGCAGTGCGGGCGCGTTCGGCCTCGCGTTTATCGTGGAGTTTCTTGCCGCGAGCCAGCGCCAGTTCGCATTTGATCCGGCCGTTCTTCAGATAGATTCTGGTGGGGATGAGGGTGAGTCCCTCGCGAGTCTGCCCCTGCAGTTTGTCGATTTCGCGGCGGTGTAGCAGCAGTTTGCGGTTGTGAACCGGCGGATGATTTTCGCGGTTGCCGTGCGAATACTGGCTGATATGGGCGTTGATCAGCCAAGCCTCGTTCTTTTCGACCGCCGCGTAGGCGTCCTTGAGCTGGATTTTGCCTTCCCTGGCTGCTTTGACTTCGGTTCCGGTGAGCACCATGCCCGCTTCGAACCGGTCCATGAGGAAATAATTGTGGCGAGCCTGCCGGTTATCGCTCAGAACTTTGACGCTCGCGTCCTTTTCCGCCAATTTTTCCCGCCGGAATTTTGTTGCCGAATTTGTATCCACGGTGACGCGTCCGCGGGCGTCATTCTTATCGGATGCCGCATGACCGCGTCGACGCACTTCATCTTAGCACGGGCCTATTTGCGTCCAGCCATCGTTCGTCCCGCCTCCCCGAAGGCCGGAAGTCCCTGAGAACATGCCTAATTTCAACCGTTTAGCCGCTGTTGCAGCGCTGGCCGCGCTGGCTGGCGGCCTGGTGGGACCGGCGCCGTTGCGGGCTCGCACCGGAAAGGGCGATCAATATTTCGCGGAAGGCGCGCGTGACGCGGAAAAAAAGGATTACGACGCCGCGCTCGCCGCTTATCAAAAGGCTTTAGCGGAAGACCCCTCCGAAATCGCGTATCAAATTGCCGTCGACAAAACTCGTGTTAATGCCTCTTTCGATCATCTTGAGAAGGGATTGAAGATGCGTGATCAGGGGAATTTGGTCGATGCGTTGGCGGAATTCCGCAGGGCTTTTGCGATCAGCCCCGCCGATACGGCAGCATCGCAGGAAATTCTGCGCACGCAGGCGATGATCGAGCGGGAGCGCCGCCGCGTGGAGCAGACCGGCAAGCAAGCGCCCGCGGAAGTTCGGGCGGAAACTCCCGCGGAAGAAGCCAAGCAAGAGGTGCGGGAAAAGATCGACCGCATGCTGCCTCTACCCGAATTGAAGCCCCTCAATCCCGAGCGCATCACCCTGAAAATCAATAGCCAGCCGCCAAAAGTTCTGTTCGACACGGTGGCGAAAGTGGCCGGGCTAAACGTCATTTGGGACCCGGATTATCAGCAGGGGCGCAGCGTTTCGCTCGACCTGAGCAACTCGACCGTAGAAGAAGCTCTGGATGATGCCGCCCTGCTGACTAAGTCGTTCTGGAAGCCCCTTCCCGGCGGCAATACGATTTTCGTTACCAACGATAATCGAAACAAGCGTAACGACTACGAAGACCAGGTGCTGAAGGTCTTCTATCTGTCGAACGTGAATACACCGCAGGAACTGCAAGAAATTGTGAACGCCGTACGCGCGGTGACCGAACTGACGCGCCTGATGCCCTACAATTCGCTTCACGCCATCATCGCGCGGGGGGAGGCCGATCGCATCGCATTGGCCGAGAAGATTATCAATGATCTAGACCGGCCGAAAGCGGAGGTAGTGATCGATGTCATCGTCCTGCAGGCGAGTTCCGATATCAGCAAACAGATCACGGCAGCGCTGGCCTCCACGGGTTTGAATTTGCCGGTGACTTTCAATCCGCGCAGCAGCATCCAAATTACGACCAACACCAACAGCACCAATACCACCAACACGAATAATGGCACGACGAACACCAGCACAACGAATAACGCGAACGCCAGCGTCGGCTCCACGCCGTCCCCTTTCGTTCCGCTCTCCAACCTGAGCCATCTTTCGAGCGCCGATTTCGCCATTACTCTTCCCGGCGCGCTGCTACAAGCAGCTCTCAGCAATGCCAATACCAAGATTCTCCAATCGCCGGAAGTTCGCTCGGTGGATAATTCCAAGGCGTCGCTCAAAATCGGCGAGCGCGAGCCGACCGCGACCGGCAGCTTTCAGCCCGGGATCGGCGGAGTGGGCATCAACCCGCTGGTGAATACGCAGTTTACTTACATCGATGTGGGCGTCAACGTAGACATCACACCGCAGGTGCACGAAAACGGCGAAGTTTCCATGCACGTAGAACTGGATATTTCGAGCGTAGCGGGCTATGTGAACCTGGGCGGCATCAACCAGCCGATTATTCAGCAGAACAAAGTGGTGCACGATCTGCGGGTACGCGAGGGAGAAGTAAGCCTTCTGGCCGGGCTTTCGCAGCAGCAGGATACTTCAACAATTACGGGCATTCCGGGCCTCTCGAGCATTCCGATCATTGGCAACTTATTCAAGGGCAGAAATGTCGACCACAGCAAAAGCGAGCTAATCATCGCGCTGATTCCGCATATCGTGCGCCGGCCGGATGTTACGCCGGAAAACCTGAAGGGCATCGCGGTAGGCAACGCGCAGACAGTGAAACTGAATTATGCCCCGCGGACGACCGAAATCATCCAGCCGAAACCGCCCGCAGGAACCCCGGCAGCGCCTGCAGGTCAGGCGCCCACGGCTCCGGGTGGGCCGCAAGCTCCTCCTCCGCCGCCGGGCGGCGCGCGCGCGTTCTTCCAGCCCGCGCAGGTGGATACTACCGCTGGATCGAGTGTCACGATCAGCCTGGCGGCAGCGGGCGTCACGGGAGCCATCAGTGCGCCCATGCAGATCCATTACGATCCCAAAATTCTTCGCTTGAACGACATCACCACGGGCGACCTGATGGCGCAGGGCAACCAGCAGCCCGTGTTCACCAAGAACATCCAGAACGATGCCGGCACGGCTACCGTGCAGCTCACGCGTCCCCCAGGCGCACCGGCAGCCTCCGGCGCTGGTACACTGGTGAACTTGGTATTCCAGGCGGTGGGCCGCGGTGTAACCAGCGTCACCATTCCGAACCTGACGATTACAGGAGCGCAGGGGCAGCCGGTCCTCGGCGGTAGCCCGCAAGTGACTGTGAACGTCAAATAGAAGGATGGGAGCATTGAGGAGCCAGGAGCCAGAAGCCAGGAGGCGCCGAAATCAGCGGGGCCTGACGCTAGTGGAGTTGATTGTGGCCTTCTCCATCATGCTGATTCTCACTACCATGGCCGTGCCGCTGGCCCGCTCGCGCGTGCGCGCCCAAAGGGAACGGGAGTTGCGGCAATCTCTAGTCGAAATTCGCCATGCCATCGATAAATACAAGGACTTGGCCGATGCCAACGTTTTCGGCCCAATCAAGCAGGGCACCGACGGCTATCCGGAATCCTTGCAGCAACTGGTGGATGGGGTGAAAGTGGCTAGTAACGCTAAAGACCAGAAGATCCGCCTGCTGCGCCGCATCCCGCGCGATCCCTTCACCGGCTCCACGGACTGGGGCTTGCGCAGCGACCAGGACGATCCCGATTCCACAAGCTGGGGCGGCCAAAATGTATTCGACGTCTACAGCAAAACCTACGAGAAGGCTCCCGATGGCACTCCGTATTCGCAGTGGTAGTTTGTGGGGCCGGGGCTTCTGCCCCGCCGCCGGGCTT
>DATBID010000003.1:0-6017 GCA_036557125.1 Bryobacteraceae bacterium
GGCATCGTGGCAGCCGAAGTCGCAGGAAAGCCGGCGGTGTTCTTCGGCGATTCCTCAGGGTATCTCTACGGCCTGGATGGCGCCACCGGAAAGCAACTCTGGAAGCTTCGCCTGGACGAGCACCCCGCGGCGAAGGCCACGTCTACTCCGGTGTTTTATCAAGGCCGGGTCTATGTCGGCGTATCATCGCTCGAAGAAGCGCTGGCCGTCTCGCCGGCTTATGTCTGCTGCACCTTTCGCGGCAGCGTCTCGGCCATCGATGCGCAAAACGGAACCGTAGTGTGGAAGCGCTACATGATCGATGAGTTGGCTAAAGAGCGGCCCAAGACCAAACGGGGATCCGCTGTAATGGGACCTTCCGGAGTGGGAGTATGGAGCACGCCGGCGCTTGATCCGGATCGCAACACCATGTATGTCACTACCGGCGACAACTATTCGGATCCGCCCACACCCATGAGTGACGCCGTCGTTGCGCTGCGGATGTCTACCGGAGAAATTCTATGGTCGAAGCAACTCACCTCCGGCGATGCGTGGAACAGCTCGTGTTATCTCGCAGCCCGGCAGAGCTGCCCGGATTCGGATGGGCCGGATTTCGATTTCGCCTCCTCTGCTGCGCTGGTTTCGCTGCCGAACGGCCGGCGGGCGCTGGTGGTGGGTCAGAAATCCGGTGTCGCTTACGCGCTCGATCCCGAGCGACAAGGACAAATCTTGTGGCAGTCGCGAGTGGGCAAAGGAGGCACAGTCGGGGGGATCGAGTGGGGTGGAGCTACCGACGGCCGCAACTTCTATCTGGCGCTTTCCGATGTAGCTTTCCAGGTCGCGCTGAAGCCGGGCACGAACGACCGGCAATACGATTTGGATCCGAAGCAGGGTGGTGGCATGTTCGCGTTCCGCATCGACAACGGCGAGCGCATCTGGCAGACCGCTCCTCCCGGTTGCGGCACGCGGCCGCAGTGCAGTCCGGCACAATCCGGCGCGGTCAGCGCGATTCCCGGCGCCGTCTTTTCCGGCTCGCTGGACGGCCACCTGCGCGCATACGCCACAACCAACGGCAAGATTATCTGGGATTACGACACGGATCGGGAATTCCAGCCCGTGAACGGAATTAAGGGTCATGGGGGCGCTTTGGACGTGGGAGGTCCGGTAATCGCGGCGGGAATGTTGTTTGTCAATTCCGGATCGGCGCAGCGCAACGGACTGCCAGGAAATGTACTGTTGGCTTTCGGAAGGTGAATCCATGAGATATTTGCTCGCGCTTCTCACGCTGTTCTTGCCTGCCCTGGCGCAGGAGAGCGTGCCCGCCATCGCCTTCACCTCCGTCCCGGACTTTCCGAATCTTCCAGACGGAATGAATTTCGGCGAGGTTCCGGGCGTGGCCGTGAACTCCAGCGGACACGTTTTTGTCTTCTCGCGATCCAATAGCGCTACCGGCCCGGCATTCGGCGCCGCGGCGGCACAGTTATTCGAGTTCGATGAGCACGGGAACTACGTGCGCGAGATCGGCAAGGGACTCTACGCGTGGTCGGAAGCCCATAGCGTTCGCATCGATAAAGAGGGCAATATCTGGGCGATCGACAAAGGTTCCAATATGATCGTCAAGTTCAACCCGAAGGGCCGTGTGGTTTGGGTGTTCGGCCGGCGTCAGGAGGCAGCAGACGGCGCCGAGCCGTTGGGACATCCCGACCCGCCGCTTCCGGCGGTGGATGGCCTCTTCCGCCAGCCCACCGATGTCGCCTGGGACTCGCAGGGGAACACGTACATCACGGATGGCTACGTCAACTCGCGCGTCGCCAAAATCGATAAGAACGGCGATTGGGTGAAGTCGTGGGGCTCGAAGGGTAAGGGGCCGGGCCAATTCGTGATACCGCACTCGATCGCGATCGATCTCGCGGACAACATCTATGTGGGCGACCGATCGAATCGGCGCATCCAGGTCTTCGACACAGATGGCAATTTCAAACGCATGTTCTCGATCGATGTACCGCCTGATCCCACTTCTCGCGCCGTCAATGGCGCCACTCCAACCGGAGAGCGCCTCAAGCAGGTAATCGGGGCTCCAAACGCGATCTGTATCACGCCCGGGCCAAACCAGGTGCTTTTTGTCGGGGAGTCGACTTACCCCGGCCGCATCTTTAAAGTGGCGCTCGATGGCAAAGTTCTGGGCGCGATCGGCCGCTCCGGACGCAAGCTCGGCGAATTCTCCGGCGCGCATGCTCTCGCCTGCCCATCCGACCACGAAATCTACGTCGCCGAAACTTCCAATTGGCGCGTGCAAAAGCTGCTGTTACACTGAAGCGCGAAAGTGATCGGGGGTTTACAACATGCATCGCCGTAGTTTCCTGAGCCGTTCTGCTGTTCTGACTGGCGCCTTCTTCGGAGGCCTGCCTAGCTCATCTTTTGCGCAAAGGAATGGCCGCGCAAGCAATGCCGGATCTCCGTCACTCAGCAGGCAGTTTGCGCGCTGGGTTGCGGCATTGCGCTATGAGGATCTGCCCCCGGCTGTAGTGGATCGGGCGAAGGGCGTCACGCTGCACGCTTTGGCATCCGCCCTCCAGGGGTACTCTCTGCCGGGCGGGCAGCAGGCGGTGCAGGTAGTTACCGAGGAATACCGGGATCTACCCAATGGTGCCACGATCGTGGTGCATGGAATCAAAGCCACGAAAGGCGACGCCGCATTTGCAAATGCCGAGATGATCTTAGCCGGAGGGAAGTGGGACACCTTCCGCATGCTGACCCATCCCAGTACGACCATCATTCCGGCGGCCCTGGCAGCCGCGGAAACCGGGCAGGCCTCGGGTAAAGAGTTTCTCACCGGAGTCGCAGCCGGCTATGAAGTAATGGAGCGAATGGCCGGTGACTTCATCCCCACTGTAATGGCGCGCGGTTTTCATGCCGGCCCCGTGTTCGGCATCTTCGGCGGCGCGGTGGCCGCCGCTAAAGTGATGCGGCTCACCGAAGACCAGGTGAACAATGCAATCGCACTGTGCGTGAATCTGGCAGCGGGAAATCTCGAAAGCCTCGGCCTGCGAGAAGGGCCGGCGGTGCGCAATGCCATGCTGGCGGTTGCTCTGGCGAAACTGGGGCACCGCGGCGGCGAGACCGCTCTCGAAGGGAGAGCCGGCCTGTATCAGGCTTACGCCGGCAACAATGAGGGACACCTCACCTACAGCTTCACGGGAGATACCCGCACCAGTCTCGCGAAGATCACCGCGGATCTTGGCAAGGAATGGCTGTTTCTGGAGACGCTCTACCGCATCTACTCCATTACCGGATACAACCTCGCCCACGTCGATGTGACTGCGAAACTTTGCCAGGAGCACAACATCCGCTATCAGGATGTGGATCGGGTGGAAGCAGTCGTAAACTGGCTGGAGACTCAATACCCAAGCCCGGCTTTTCCAACCCGGCGCGAGGACATCGGCCCGCCGGATATCGGCAGCACGCGCTATTACGCAGCTTACGGAGTAGTGAAGCGCGGCTTTCCCATGGTTCCCGGAGTCCCCGACCCTCCCGAAGTATTGGAACTGATGAAGCGGGTCACGATTATTCCGTCACACGATATGCCTCTTTTCGCTCCGCGGATCACCATCTTCACCAAGGACGGCCGGAGTTATACCAGGCAGGCCACCGGGCGAGAGTTCATCTGGGACTTCACGGAGGAAGCGCGGCGGATTCGCGGCGTCATCCCCGGCATCCCGATCCCAACCGCACAGTTTGAGCAGTTGATTGCGACCTGCCGGGACCTCGACATGCAGGATCGCATCACTGAGCTGATCCAATTGACTCTGAAGAAGAGCTAATCGGAACCCTGCGATGAGCGGTCGGTCAGTCTGAAATCAGGAATCAGGTAGTTCAAGCCGTCAACTTGACGTGATACAGCCCAACTTCCCGTTTTGCCCGTAACTCACCCGGAGTGGTGCAACGAGAACGCCGTTTCTGGAGAACTTCGCAGTCGATGACCACGGGATGCTGTTGGCCGTTGCTACCTGTGCGTCCACCGCGCGATGGAGCTTTCTTCGTGCGCTCACCTGCCGGCGTGAACGGCGCAAGTTTACAAGAAAATGCCCCGGAGGCGAGTTGTAGGTTGGTCTTTCGCTGTGACGTCTCGCCTATTTTTTCAGTCCCGCGGCCCAGTTGAGGACGACGGTAACGGGCGCGGACTCTCCCTCGCTGGCCTCGGAATTTGTGGTCATCAGGAAGCGCTTCCCGTCCGCCGTACATCGTAGGAAAAGAGGGCAAGTCTCGGGATTCATGGCGTAGACGCCTACCCTCCTTCTGCTTGCGTACTTTGAGGGCGCGGAAGCGTGCTAGTTAATTCCTTGGAATCGTTCGGCTTCCTCCCGGTGTTCCAAGCCTACCATCAGATCGTCAGCGTACCGGAAGACAATGACGATCGAGAAGTTTGCATTTCCTTCAGCAAGTGGCGTCCAGTGCAGGGACAGGTGACGGGTTGGATCCTTCAATGCGCATTGTTCCGGGAACCGATTGTGTAGCATTGCGGTACGGAACAAAAAGCCCCGGGCCTGCGCCGGGGGCTCATGCTCAAACGCCAGGATCCAGCTTACCGGCTGACCTGGAGGCTGGCTCCGCCACTAGGGCCGCTGTCAGGGCCGCTGCCAAGGACGTCACCGCTGGAGACAAGCTTGACCCAAAGCGAACCGTTGCCCTTGTAGTACGAGGTGGCACTGGCCTTGCGAAGTGCATCCAGGCTGCTCTCCTCCGTACCCGACGCTGCAGTGGTGAATCCCGGCAGATCGAAGATCACCCACGAGCCGCTATCCAGTTCCTTCACGTTGAGGGACAGGGACGGCCTTTCGGTGGTCACCTTGATCTCGCTACCCGCTCGTACGTTGGTTTCTCCGGTGACGGTCAAATCCTTGCCATTGCGGCTGAGAACGATTGGCGGCCCCGCAGGTGCAGGGGCGCCCAGGAACCCGTTTCTAGGGCCAACGATACCACCGAGGCCACCCCTGCCAGCGCCACGACCGCCAGCTACCGCAGCCCCGCCTCTACCGCCGCGACCGGCGCCTGCGCCACGACCGCCACGACCACCGCCGCCGGGGGCGCCAACCGTCATGCGCCCGACGTCGCCCTTGCACACGGCAGCATTCCAGGTCGGCTTGATCTCGCAGGCGTCGTCAATTGCGATTCCGTCGTTTGCGTCGTTGATGAGAATGTAGGAATTGGGGACACCGCTGACCGAGCCGTCCTTGTCGTTGAACACCGAAGTCTGGTAGCTCCCATTGCCGTAATCATCGTTGCTCCACTTAAACTCCATCGGCGGAAAATACACCGGCTTAGCGTTGATGAATTTCGCGCGCTGTACGGTGTTATTGGAGCTCATTCCGAAGCTGGTATACAGCAGGTAAGAGATTGCTCCCGTCTTGCGAGTGGCGTTGTCCTCGAAATTCACGAAGGTGTCATTCACCACGTCATGGCGGTAATCGTAGAACTCGTAGCCGCGGATCGGGAAATCCGGGAGTTTGGGCTCCGGCAAGCTGCGGCCGTAAGCCATTTCCGCCGGCGTCCTGGGGTTGCCGATGTTCTCGGTTTCGCCCACGAACAGCGAGTCAACCACCCGTGACGTAAACGCGGAACGACCGAAGTTGCCGGACGCATGCGTGTAGCCAATGGCGTTGTCGGCCAGCTTCAAGTTCTGGAACAGGTCCATCTCACCGCGGGTCCAGATTCCGCTATTCCGGTTCTTGTAGCCGGTGAAGTCCTCGATGACCGTCTCCACTTGAGGGCTGTTCGCGTCGGCGGGATTGGCGAGGGCAATATGCCCTCCGGTGGCGAAATGGCCATCGGCCCTGGGGCCGCGGTCGAACATGAAACCGTCAAAATTCGAATGGGCGGTGTTGCCCTTGAACTCTCGTACCGGGGTTCGACGCGGCCAGGTCTTCGCACTGATCTCCGTGCCTTCGAACTTACCCGTCGGATGCTCCGGCAGGGCGAACCAGAAACCTGTCGCGTCGGAACCCGCGGCCACGTTGTCCCGGTAAATATTGTCCGGATTG
>DATBID010000004.1:0-14241 GCA_036557125.1 Bryobacteraceae bacterium
TGAACAGGTTCCGCGCCTGGCGCGCGTTGCTGCTGGTATTGGCGCCCGCGGTGGTGATTTGCGACGCGCCATTGGAAGCGGTGCCGCCGCCGATCACGATCGCGCCAATGGGGCCGCCAGAGACCCAGCCCGAGATGTTCACCGGAACCACGCCATTGAAAAAATAGTTCGCCCGCGAAAAGCCCAAGCGAGCCGTATTCAGCACGGTAGGAGAAAACGTGTGCTGCTCCTGCAGGCTAAGCACCTGTTCGCGCTCGCTTTCGACAATGAGGCTCAGCGGATTGGCCGAAGGCGTATGGGCGATACTGTCGTCGATCGTGTAAACCGCGAACAAGCTGTCATTGTTGGGGATGTTGTAGTCGACGCGGGTCGTACCGAAATCCTCGCGGATATTTTGCAGGGGATGACTGAAAGCCTCCGCGATCCCGCCGCCCAGTTCCGGCCCGTTCTGCACTGGCCAAAGGTTCAGCAGCGGCTGCACAGCGGGAACGGCCTGCGCGCGGCTGGCATTATTGGGCACCAGCGTCACATCGCTCAAACCCAGGTTCTGGCGGAAGCCTTCATAGTTCGCGAATGCAAACACTTTGTTTTTTACAACCGGCCCGCCCACGTTTGCTCCGAAGGTATTGCGCTCGAAGTGGGGAATCGGCCCCTGGTCGAAGAAGTTGCGCGCATCCAGATCGCTGTTGCGCAGAAACTCATACAGCGTGCCGTGAAGATCATTCGATCCGGACGCTGTCACAATGCTTACCTGCGCCCCCGGCCGCTTGCCGTATTCGGCGCCATAAGTATCCGTCAGGACGTTGAACTCGCGCACCGCATCCACGCCCAATAACTGCCCACTCGCGCCGCCCGGCGTGTTGTCGATCACCGAAGCGCCCGTGTACTCGACCCCATTGAGCAGGAACAGATTTTCTTGCGGCCGCCGGCCCGAAACCGCAAACATGTTTCCCACGGATGAATTCGAAGTCCCGATGCCGCCCGAGCGTTCACTGGTGTAGTTCACAATGCCGGGATTCAGCGTGACCAGTTCATCGTAGCTGCGGCCGTTCAGCGGTAAGTCTTTCACTTGGCGCTCACTCACGAGCCCGGAAATTTGCTGCGTCGAAAGCGACACCGGCGAGGGCGCTTCCTCCACTGTGATCGCCTGCTTCACCTCACCCACCGGCAGCGTCAAGTCCACCGTCATGGTCTGCCCCACCACTAGGTTGATGCCGGTCTTGCGCTGCGTGTTGAAGCCTTCTTTCTCGGCGGAAACGTCGTATTTGCCGACCGCAATCGAAAAAGCGGCGTACCCGCCTGCATCGTCGGTGACGATCTTGCGTTCAAAGCCCGTTTCGACATTGCGCACCTTAACGTCTGTGTCTGGGATCGGCGCACCGGAGTCATCCCGAACGGTGCCGCAAATCGATCCTCCGACCACTTGGGCCAAGGCAGAACTGGAGAGCAGAAGCAGCAGCAGAGGAGCAGCGGTTTTCATAATCTCTATTATGTTGATAGGGATTATGGTGATTGTCAAGATTTATTTGGCGGCGTCGGACTCCCCCGGCTTTACCGGTAAGAGACCGAGGGCCGCCGGCCGGAACAGTAGCATGACGCCACGACGCGTAGGTCTCTGCGGATTAGGGCGCAATCGCCTCTAACGTTCTGCGGCGGGTCTCGATCATCGCCGTGGCCGCGGCAGCGCCCGCCAGACTCGCAACGGCGAAAACCAGAAAGACCAGGGTAATACCTCCGTGCGCTACCATCACTCCGACCAAGGCCGGGCCGACGGCGGATGCGATGCGGAGCCAGGCGGTGGCGAGGCCCGTGCCAATGGCGCGCATGCGGGTCGGATAGATTTCTGGGGTGTAGAGGTAGAGCACGGCATTTACGGAACCGACAACGCCGTAGCTCAGCGTGCCCAAAGCGATGACGCTGGCAGCAGTATGTGCTCCGGTAGCGCCGAGGATGCCCAAAAGCGCGGCGCACAGCAAAAAACCGGCCATTGTCCAATGACGGCGGCCGATGCGGTCGATGGAGAATGCGGCGACCAGCAGCAGAATCACTTGCGCGACGTTGGTAAGCGAAGCCGCGCGCAAAGCCGGGCGCAAACCGAGATGGTAGACCGTCGTGTACAGGCTGGGCATCCAGTTGTTCAGGCTGTTGGCGACGAAATAGGCGCAAGCCCACAGCGCCCACACGATGAGCGTACGCTTGCGGTAGAAGGCGGAGAGCGGCTCGGTGAAGCGGGTTCGGTTGGCAGGCGAAAGCGGCTGCCCCTCCAAAGAGGACGACCGCGCCCCTTGGTCGCGGCTCAGAAATTCTTCCATCTGCCGCATGATTGCTTCGGCTTGCTGGGTCCGTCCGCGCGAGATCAGCCAGCGCGGCGATTCCGGAAGGCGGGCCAGCATGACGGTAATGAGGAAGCACGGAACCGCTCCCACCAGGAAAATGGCTTTCCAGCCAAAAGCCGGCACCAGCCAAGCGCCGACTTGGCCCGTCGCCATCAGCCCGACCGGAAAAATGATCTCGTACACCAAAAAGAAGCGGCCGCGCCCCTGAGCCTGAGACAGTTCGCTGATGTAAGCCGCGGCCACGGGCATTTCGCCTCCAATGCCGATGCCCTGTACGAGCCGGCACACGAGCAGCGCGGAAAAGCCGTTTGCCAGCGCGCACCCGACACTCATCACGGCCATAATCGCCACCGCAATAGTTGCGCTGGGAACGCGGCCAAACCGCTCGGCCATCCAGGTGAATAGAAACGCCCCCGCGAGCTGCCCCACATAAGCGATCGAAATCAGGTAGCCAGCCTGCTGCGGCGTCAAATGCCAAAGCCGCGTCAGAACCGGCAGGGCAAACGCAAGCGACAGCGCGCTGAAGGCATCGAAGAACGTCGCGCTGCCCATGACGATGCGCGGTTTCGCATGCCAACGGGAGATGGGAATGCGCTCGAGGCGCGCGAGCAGCACATCGGCAGAGGTCTGTTCGGTGCGGGGCGTCATTCCGCGGCAACTTCCACTGATGTGAGCGGAACACTCCAGGCATCGTAGCCGTACAGCCAGCTTGTGTCATCGTCGCCGCCGCGCATCCAGGTGTTGGCGGAAGAGATGGCCTGAATGCGGGAGGTGCGCGGTTTGCGATGCGCTTCATAACGCCGGAACGCGCCTTCGATATCTTCGCCGGCGGTTTCGGAAAGGCAGCGCGCGAGCACGGCTGCGTCTTCCATCGCAGTTCCGGCCCCTTGCGCCATGTAGGGCGTCATGGGATGGCAGGCATCCCCGAGCAGCACCACGCGTCCATCGCTCCAGCGCGGCAGCGGCTCACGTTCCAGGATGGCCCACTTGTGGCAATCGGGGCAGGCCCCGAGCACCGCGCGCACGTCCGGGTGAAAGCCCTCGTAGGCCTGGCGCAACTCGCGTACCTCCCCTTTCGCCGACCAGGATTCCCGCGTCAGCCACTCGGCCGGTTCGGGCACGCTGGTGACGAAATAGATTTCGCTGCGCTCGCCAGTGATGTAGTAGATCACGATGTGGCGGTCGATGCCCCACCATTTCGTGCGCGAAGGGCCGGCATCGAAGCCTTTCAGAAGGGCCGAGGAGAAGACCGCGCGGTAGGCAATGCGGCCCCGGTGAATGGGCATATCGGGGCCGATGACGATGTCGCGCACAACGGAATGGACACCATCCGCCCCGATCGCCGCGTCCACCTGCGCGCGTGTGCCATCGGCGAAGAACAGGGTTACTCCGGAAGCGTTCTGGTCAAGGCCGATGAGCTTCTTATCCAGGTGAACGATGGCAGGCGGGAGAGCCGAGAGTAGCGCGTCGTGCAATTCCGCACGATGTATGCACAAATATGGCGCGCCGAACAAGTCCTCGGGCATGGGGAGTTCGCGCAGCAGCGCCCCCGTGTCCCAAGTGCGGTTCAGATGAGAGTACGGTTCGAAGGCGATTCGCCGCAGCCGCGGTTCAATGCCGATGCGCCGGAGCACCTTCATAGCATTGGGCATGATCTGAATGCCCGCGCCGATGCGGGCAAAGCGCGCGGCTTGCTCGTAGACCTGCACGTCGAAGCCGGCCTGCCGCAGGGTGGCGGCGACGGTAAGTCCACCCATTCCTGCCCCTACCACCGCTATTGAGACATTCAAACCCATTTCGGTTCGATAGGTTATCACGCTGCCCATTGTAAGGAAATGTTAGCGCCGTAACCCCACCCTGATGTGGAGCATCGAATTTAGTGGGAAAGGATGTTAACTATGGCTAAGCTTGGGAGATCGCCCCTGAGGCTGGCGGCCATCGGGATGTTGGCGGTTGCAGCCGGATTCGCGCAGGTTGCCCAAAATACTGCGAACCGGGTGGCGCAGCCGGGCGCGGTCAATTATGTGGAGGGGAGCGTCGCCATCGACGGCCGTGCGATCACGAACAGCTCGATCGGGAGCGCCGACGTCGATCAGGGCCAGGCGCTGGCCACCACACAGGGCAAAGCGGAAATGCTGCTCACGCCGGGCATCTTTCTGCGGCTTGACGATAACAGCGCCGCAAAGATGATCTCGAATTCCCTCACCAACACGCAAGTGCAGTTGCAGAACGGCAGGGCAATGGTGGAAGTGGACATGATCGCGCCGGAAAACCGGGTGACGGTAGTGGATAACGGCTACACCACCCAGTTGCTGAAAAAAGGCATCTACCGCTTCGATGCGAACGTGCCTTCCGTTGCGGTATATGACGGTAAAGCCGCGGTATTGGCAAATGACAAAAGAATCGAGGTTGGGAAAGGCCACGAATTGATGCTGGCCTCCAATGCGGTTCAGCTCAAGCCGCAGAAGTTCGATACCAAGCAGACCGGTGAGCTATATGCCTGGAGCAAGCTGCGCTCCGAGTACATGGCTCAAGCCAGCGTGGCTTCCGCGCAAACGATCTATGTGAATAATCCGTCGTGGTGGTATGGCACGGGCTGGTATTGGAACCCGTGGTTTGGGTCCTGGGCATTCGTTCCAGGCGCCGGGTACTTCTACGGGCCGTTTGGATTCGGGTTCTTCGCCCCGCCGGTGGTGTTCGCTTATTCGCCGGTAATCCACTACGGACCCTACCGTGGATTCGCACCGCCCCATCGTGGATTTGGCTATCACGGCGGATTCCGCGTTGCTCCGGGACCGAGCTTCCATGCCGCAGCACCCATGGGCGGCGGAGTTCACTTCGGCAGGAGCATGGGCGGCCGGCGGTAAGCGGCCGCCACTCTCTTTACGCCCGCACAACTCCCGTCACCGGGAGCAGCCGGCTGCGGATCTGGTTCATCACGTCGGAAGCCAGGAACGGTTTGCGCAGAACTGGGAAATTGTGCTCCTCGCATAATGCTTCCTCTTCGGGCGGCAGAATCGTCCCGGTCATCACGATCACCAGCATATTTGGCAGACCCCGCAAGAACTCTACGCCGAGTTCGACGCCATTCCCATCCGGCAGCATGTAATCGAGGAGCGCGGCGTTGGGTTTGTTTTCGCGAACCAACCGCTGGGCTTCGGTAGCCGATTCGGCCGTGAGCAACCGCCATCCAGCATCGGCCATGAGGCGTTCCAGGAAGTGAAGCAGATCGCGATTGTCATCCACCAGCAGAACCGTGGGGTGCGCGGGCGCGCTCGCTTCATGCTGTTCTATGGCATGGATAAAGAGCTTTTCGCGGTCCTCTCCCACATCCACGCGCACGCGGGCTCCGGGATTCACCTGGTTGCTGGCAACCAGCGTAGCGAGGGGCTGAATCAATTGCCGGTGAATGGTGCGATTGAGTTCGCGCGCGCCGTATTCCGGGCTGGTGCCTTTCTCCAGCAGGAATTGCCGCGTATCGAAGGGGACTTCCAAGGTGAACGTGCGCGTCCCCAGGCGCGTATTCACGTGATTCTGCAGGTCCGCAATCTGCTTATCCAAAATGGCGGAAAGCGATTCCGGAGTGAGCGGCTGATAGGTAATGATGCAATCGATGCGATTGACGAACTCTGGCGAAAAGCGCTTTCGCACGGCTACCAAAGCGATGTTTTGGAGTTTGCTGGTTAGATCAGGCCGGGGTTCTCCTCCCTTTACGGATTGGAAGCCGAAGTCGGGGTTGATCTCCCGCATCATTTCGCGGGCGCCCAGGTTACTGGTAAGGAAAACCAGACTCTTTTCGAAATTGACCGTTGAATTGTCGCCGAGGCGCAGGATGCCTTTGTCCAGAACGCCCAGCAGCAGGCGCGTCATGGAAGGCGCGGCCTTTTCGATTTCATCGAAAAGCACCAGAGATAGGCTGCATTTTTCGCTGGTAACGGCGTTGAGTTTCTGCTGCGTCAGCATCGGCTGAGTTTCCCGATGGCCGAGGTATCCGGGAGGGGCGCCGATGAGCTTCGCCACTTCATGCTCCATCTGAAACTCGCCACAATCAACCTTCAGGACATTCTTTTCGCTTCCATGCAGGATTTCAGCCAGTGCTTCTACAGTCTTAGTCTTACCGGTACCGGTTGGACCTAATAACAGGAAAACCCCGACGGGTCTGCCCTCCGGCGCCAAGCCGGCTTGAAACATTTGAATGTACGGCACGATGACACGTGTCGCTGCCGGTTGCCCGACTACTTTCTGGGAAAGGACCGAGGTGAGATCTTCAATCGTATCCGCCCCCTGCTTGCGCGCTTTCGATTGCGCGCTTTTGGGTCTGTCCAAGCCACCCTCCGCCTTGATTATATTGGCGGGGCTTGTTCTAACTCGGGTTCTCCGTCTCTCTTCGGGACGGTTCGGTTCTTTCATATCGCAGACTCGCCTTTTGCTCCCAACAGTTTACAAGGAGATGCGGGGGGTGCGCAAAAAAAGAGGAAAGGCAGGTGAACGGTTTGGCCCCATCCCTCGCACTGATTCTTTTCTAACACAAAAAGGGGCGTACTGGATCTTTGGATTTCGTCTGCGTGGTACTTACGGTATTGTCGCTTCAGGGAGTCCTACCGATGACGGAAGGTGATTCGGCCTTTGGTCAAATCGTAGGGGGAGAGTTCCAGGGTGACTTTGTCGCCTGCCAGAACACGAATGCGGTTCCGTCGAAGGCGGCCCGCCAGGTGGGCTAACACAACGCGGTCGTGATCAAGCTGGACGCTGAACAGACCGCTGGGGAATTTCTCTAATACTGTGCCGGTAACTTCAATGCTGTCTTCTTTGCTCATATTCCTTTCGATGCGGGCCGGTAACCTGCCCCGGCCCGCGGGTGTTTCTTAGGCCGCTGTGACGTTGGTTGCCTGCAAGCCTTTGGGGCCCCTGGTTACCTCGAATTCTACTCTGGAGCCTTCATCCAGCGTACGATAGCCTTGCGATTGGATAGCGGAGAAATGTACGAACACGTCTTCCCCATTCTCCCGTTGGATAAAACCGTAGCCCTTGGCTGCGTTAAACCACTTCACTGTACCTTTTTCTTTCATCTGCCTCGTTTCCTTCTTCTTAAAGAAAATGCACTTAACCTGTCGGGCCGCTCCCATAGCAAAAAAGGGAGTGCGGATAGACTCACGCACTCCCTTTTACTGTAGAGACGAAAACAAGAGTCAAATGCCCCCTTATTATACACGAAGGCCGTTCGCGAAACAGCATACAGGGAGGGGGTTCCGATCTGGGATCGGGCGCGCAGGACTACTGACGCTTCATCACGGATGCCAGTGTTGTGATAAACTGTAGGCGTTCGCACAGTCAAAATGCAGGCGCCCTCAGGCGGAATTTTCGCACCATCCCTCTCATCATCGGAATCGCTCGTGGGTCTTGGCCTGGTCCCAAAGGAGACCTCGTGGATCCGGATGTCTTGATGCTCATTGTGTTGCTATTGGTGGTCGTAATCGCGCTTTTGATTCCGCCTGGGCCCGGTACGCCTTTGCGCTCGCCCGTTGGGTCGAATTAGCGCCTCCAACTGACGCATGGGCGAGGTGCCGCCAGGCGCATGTTAGACTCGAATGGCCGTCTCGCTCATGGATCTTCTTAAGGGGCTGAATGCGCCGCAGCGTGAGGCTGTTGTCCACACGGAAGGCCCGCTGCTGATTCTGGCGGGCGCGGGCAGCGGCAAAACGCGCGTCATCACCCATCGCATCGCTTACATCGTTACCGAACTTCGGGTGCCGCCTTCTGCCATCCTGGCCGTCACCTTCACCAACAAAGCCGCCGGTGAGATGCGCGACCGGGTGCACGCTCTGCTGGCGGAGGCTTCGCCCGCCTGGCTCGAAGGCGGCTCGACCCCCAACGTCGCCACATTCCATTCTTTCTGCGTGCGCCTCTTGCGCCGTGATGGCGACCCGTTAGCGGAGGTCCGCCCGGGATTCACGCGCCGTTTTACCATCTACGACGACGACGACCAACTGAGCGTAATCAAATCCGGCTATCGCGCGCTGGGCTTTACCGAGAAGGATTTTGTGCAGTGCCGGGCGGCGCTCTCGCGTATCAGCCATGCGAAGAATCGGAAACAAAGCCCCGAAGATCTGTTTCGCGACGCCACGAACCGCGAAAATGAGCGGCTGGCCGCGTTATTCCAGTTCTACGAGGGCGCGCTGCGCTCGGCCAACGCGCTCGATTTCGACGATCTGCTGCTCGAGGCCGTCCGCCTGCTGCGGCACGACGCCTCCACGCGGGAAGCCTGGAACCGGCGTTTGAACTACGTGCTGATCGATGAATACCAGGACACCAATCGCAGCCAGTACGAGCTAATGCGCCTGCTTTCGGAAGAGCATCGCAATGTGTGCGTGGTGGGCGACGAAGATCAATCAATCTATAGCTGGCGCGGCGCCGATATCAAAAACATTCTGGATTTCGAGCGCGATTTTCCGAACGCCAAAGTAATTCGCCTGGAACAGAATTACCGCTCTACGCAGAACATTCTCTCGGCCGCCGGAGCGGTGGTGGAGCACAACAAGGCGCGCATCGGCAAAACGCTGTGGACCGAATCGGCGGCGGGCGAGCGCATCGGCTTGTACACCGCGCCGGATAGCGAAAACGAAGCCCTGTTCATTGCGCACCATACCGACCGGTTGCTCTCCTCGCATCCGCAGGATCATGTAGCGGTCCTGTATCGCACCAACTTTCAATCGCGGCAAATCGAGGAGGCGCTGCGGCGCTATGGCCGGAAATATAACGTTGTCGGCGGCTTCAGTTTCTATCAGCGCGCGGAGATCAAGGACAGCATCGCGTACCTGAAGCTGGCGGTTTCGCAATCGGATTCAGCCAGCCTGCAACGCATCATCAATACGCCGGCGCGGGGAATCGGGCGCACCACGCTGGAACAGATCGAAACGCTGGCGCGGGAGCGCAATCTCAGTTTGTGGGGGGCGCTCGAAGAAGCAATCGAAAGCCAGACGCTGGCGGCGCGGGCGCAATCGGCGCTGGTAAGTTTTCGCAACCTAATGCAGAAGATTTCCGGTGCTGCCGATACCCTTCCGCTGCCCGATGTGATCCGCTTCATTCTGGATGCGACCGGCTACCGCGACGTTCTGCTCGAGGAGAAGACGCCCGAATCGGAAACGCGCCTGGAGAACCTGGACGAATTGATTAGCGCGGCAACCGAAGCCGCCGAACGGGGCGAAACCGTTTCCGATTTTCTGGACCATGCGGCGCTGGTGGCCGAAGCCGATGCGTATGACCAAAGCGCCTCCGTGACTTTGATGACGCTGCACAACGCCAAGGGGCTGGAGTTTCCGATTGTGTTCATCGCGGGCGTGGAGAAGGGCTTGTTTCCGCACAGCCGGTCGGCCGTTTCGCCGGAAGCGCTCGAAGAGGAGCGGCGCTTATGCTACGTGGGCATGACTCGCGCCCGCAAGCGGCTGATTCTGACTTGGGCGCAATACCGGCGCCGTTTCGGTGGGTACGACATGGAGCGCTCCACGCCCTCCTGCTTTCTCAGCGAGATCCCGCGGGAGCTGATCGTAGAAATCGGCAAGCGCGAGCAAGCGGCGGAACTCGACCTTTTCGCCGAACGCCATGACGTGCAGCAGGCCGCGCGTCGCAATACGTTCACCGGGAAAACCTACAACTCCCTGGAAAACATCTCGCAATTCTTCGGGGATCGCGGCATGAAATTTAACGGGCCAAAGCCGGCTGGGCAGAGCGCGCCGCCGAAGCCCTCCGCGCCACAAAACGCACATAGGCCCGCGCCGCCGGCCCGCCCACCGCAAAGAGCCGCGCGGACGGGCATGACCGTGGATCATCCGAAATACGGCCGGGGCACTGTGGTGCGCCGCGAAGGCGAGGGTGAGGATGCTAAGATCATCGTGAACTTCCAACATCACGGATTGAAGAAACTCATTGAAAAGTACGCGGGATTAAAAAGAGACTGATGAACACCAAGAACATCGCTGAAAAAGCAGAACGCAAGAAGCTGAAACGCGCCGCACGCAAGAAGGCCGCCCCGAAAGCGAAGCGCGCCGCCAGTGTGGCGCGCGGATCGATTAAAAAGAAGATTCGGCACCAGGCTCAGGGGCAGCGGAAGCGGTAGCCGCAGAGGGGGCGCAGACGACGACGAAAGAGCACCTATCAAGGCACGATCGCGAAACCGCGGGGATTCGGGCGATGCTGAAGCGCACTGAAGCAAACATCGACAAGTTGGTAATGCGTACTGAAGAGAGCATTGCAAAGGCGGCTTCAGCACATGGCCGCGAGACGGCGGAAATCTGGGTATTGATGGGCAAGCTGGCGAAAGGCACCGAAGCGGCGCAGGAGGAAACCCGTGAGATCCGCGATGAAATTCGCGCGTTGACTGCGGCCGTTCGGGCCCTGCTCCAGTAGATGCGCAGCCCTAACGGCCACAAGAAACGCTGATCCCTAGTTCTCCCCATCGACGGCAATCCTAGCGGCTTCCGAATCCACAGTAGAGTCGCCATTGAAGGCTGGCTTGCCGCCCCAAATCGCACTGAGGCCATAAGGAGTACTGCTGCCCCAGGCGGTGTTACTGCCCCAGGCGGTATTCGTTCCCCAAGCGGTATTGGTGCCCCACGCAGTATTTGTGCCCCAGGCCGTGTTGGTCCCCCAAACTGTGTTTGTCCCCCAGGCCGTGTTGGTCCCCCAAATGGAGCCCGGAGCGCCTGTAATGTAGGCTGTGCGATTGGCCGGATCATAGGTTGCCGTCGGCGATTGCGCACTGCCGGTCAGCGAATCCGTGTTCGCCAGCGCCGCCGCAATATCCAGATATCCCGCGCCTACGGTGAAAATATCGTAGTAGCTGGTATATTGGGCGCCGGTGGTGGGATCGGTGGCCACGCTGGACTGCAGGTTGAACTTGAATGCCGTCTTCATCAGCCGAGCCTTGACCAAGTCCGGTGTCAAGGTCGGATCCTTCTGCAGCATGAGCGCCGCCGCGCCGCTCACCATGGGCGCCGCCATGCTGGTGCCGCTGAGCTGAAAGTAGTCGGGCGAAGCGTTGCCACCCCCAAGCTGGTAAATATATTGCGGCACATCGTTCTCTTTGTAGGTTTTTTCGAGATAGGCGCCGCCTGTCTGTAGTGAGAGAACACGGTTTCCGGGCGCCACCAGGTCCGGCTTGAGTATGTGATCGATCGCTGAAGGACCCTTGGAACTGTAGCTGGTTATTTTGTCATCCGTGCGGGTTAGGGTTCCCATGGTGTTCACCGCGCCCACAGTAATCGCGTAGGGACTATTGCCGGGAGCCGTGATCGTGCCATAGCCATTGGTTCCCGCGGAATTATCGCGGCCTCCGTTGCCGGCCGCCACCACTACAACAATGCCGGCATTCCACGCCTGCTCGACCGCCTGACAGAGCGGGTCGTTAGCATGAGAGACTACAATTGGCCGGCCTAAAGATAGATTGATCACGCGCACATTGTACTGGCTCTTCAACTGGATCGCTCTTTCAATGGCGGCGATCACAATACTATCGCTGCTGTCGCCGTTCTGATCGAGTACCCGCAAATCCAGCAGGTTGACATTGGGCGCGATACCTCGCACGGTGTAATCAAATTTAGATCCTGTAGATTTCGAGCCGTTGCCGCCGATGATGCCGGCTACATGGGTGCCGTGACCGTAGTGATCATTCGCGTCAACCTGATTGGGGATGAAGCTCTGTTGGTAGACGATTCGGGTGTGGCCTTTCGCGTCTTTAAAATCGGCCAGCCCAGTCGTGATGCCGCTATCGATTACGGCAACGCCGATTCCCGTGCCGTCCCACGGAAGCGTTGCCGTATTGCTGGTCTGATCGAGCGCCGTCACCCAACCATAATCGGCCGTTCCGCTGAATGCCGTGGCGTGAACCGGCCGATCTGGCGAAACGGAAACCACATCCGGATCGGCGGCTATCAGATCGACCATATCTGCGGGCACGGAATAGGCGGCTCCTCCAACTACCTCCAGATGCCGCTTCCACTTGCCGCCCCGGCTCTCGATCCTCGAGTGAACTCCCGAGAAGCCGCCGGCCTTGTACTGCACAATGACATCGACTGTTCCGCCACGGGTCCGGTTCAGAGTGGCAAAATCGGGTGCCAGCTTCAGATCCTGTGCTTCGAGCACCGCGACGGCGAGAAAACCCAGAAAAATCCAGTTTGGCTTTTTCATAATGCGCATCCGTGTGAGACGTTACACGCCAAGGAAGGCATCTCTGGTGCCAAGATTAAGGGCAGCTAACTGCTTTATTTAGAGTAGCGGAGATGAACCGGCTGAAACCGGTTGCGACAAGTTGTCCCGCGCCGAACGCGCGCGAGCCAAACTGTCCCATCGTCCTACTCCCGGTATCAGCATTCTTGATCCGATTTATCAGCGCACTTGTCTTGACTTTTTTCACCGCGGCGCTATAGCATAAGCCCCAAGGTAGGGAGGTCTGGTGCGTCCGATCACAATTGCGCTATGTGTGCTCGCCGGTGCTGTGGAGTTGTTCGCGCAGGCGGGCACGGGAACAATTACCGGAATCATTACTGATCCCACGGGCGCGGCCATAGCCAACGCAAACGTGGAAGTCAGAAACACGGAAACTAATGCCCCGTATCCCACGGCAACTACCGAGACGGGCGCCTATACCGTTCCGCGTCTGCCCCCCGGACCCTATAGCGTCACCGTCAGCGCGTCCGGCTTTAAGAAGCTCACTCGTTCGGGGATCTCGGTCGATGCCGGCCAGACCATACCTCTCAATCTCACACTGGAAGTTGGCGAGACTACCGAATCGGTAACCGTCCAGGCCGAAGCCACGCTGCTCAAAACCGAGAGCGGCGATGTCGCCCATGACATCACGCTGGAGCAGTTGGACGATTTGCCGATTCTGGGCATCGGCACCGCCAACGCGGGCAGCATCGGCATCCGCAATCCGTTTAACTCGGTGCAGTTGCTGCCGGGTGTCACCTATGCCGGCAACTTCGCCATGATCGTCAACGGTGCTCCCACCAACACCGCCGGATACCGGTTGGAGGGCCTTGATTTTACCAACCACGTGACACCCCCGAATAACTTCGCGATCCAGATGGCCCAGCCGAGCGCGGACGCGATTCAGGAGATGGCGATTCAAACCAGCAACTATGCGCCGGAGTTCGGACAGGCGGGCGGCGGCCTCTTCAACATCATCATGAAGTCCGGCACCAATCAGTTCCACGGAACCGCCTACGAATACTACGTCAATGAATTCTTAAACGCGGGCGACCCTTTTTCGTTTAATGCGGGGACACCCGGCAATCCCTCCGGCGGCAAATTCCGTCCGGTGAACCGGCGCAACGATTGGGGCGGCACCTTCGGCGGGCCGGTGAGGATACCGAAAATCTATAACGGAACGGACAAGACATTCTTCTTTTTCTCCTACGAGCGCTACAAGGAAGATCAGGCTTTGACGTTCACTCAGTCGTTGCCCAACGCCCAATATCAGGCCGGCAACTTTTCCGCAATCTCACCGAATGGCGGCGCCGGATTTAACCCGGCTTTGGGTGTGCCCGCGACACCGATTGCGAAGGACGCCCTGGGCAACAACATTTATGCGAATGAGATTTTCGATCCGCTCAGCCGAACCACCGTGAATGGACAGCAGGTGGCGATGCCCTTCGCCAACAACATCATTCCCCAGGCCCGGTTCAGCCCCGTTGCAGTAGCTATTCAGAACCTGCTACCCCCGCTCTCCAACTCAGGCCTGATCAGCAACTATAGCGGCTATAACTTGGGGGAGCGCATCACGGATGTTCCCTCGATCAAAGTCGATCAGATCATAGGTCCGAAGCAGAAACTCTCTTTGTTTTTCCAGAACTCGGTGACTAACGTACAATACAGCACGCCGAACGGCAACGCGGACGGGCTGCCACCGCTA
>DATBID010000005.1:0-4646 GCA_036557125.1 Bryobacteraceae bacterium
AAGCATAGGGTGCCAGCGCGCGCTGGATTGAGTCCGCGGCACGGGCGCGGATCTCATCGGGCTGGCCCTCCAATGCCCTGCGGGCGGGACCGGTCTCCACAGAATGCCGCACGGCGTCTTCGAGGCCGCCTCCGGCCGCAAGATCCATCGGAACGTCGAGCGGCGTGAAGGATGGCGCGGAAAAACCGGCCGTTGTGAGGATGCGGGTGACTCGTTCGGAGTCCGCAAACGAGAACGGGCCTGGCTCTTCCGGTCCTGGCTTCGGAAGCCTCGGAACATGCTCATAAACCGCGTGCAGCGGAATCTGCAGCCAGGGATTCTCCTGGATCGCGCGCCAGCAGACAAAGCGGAGCCGGCCTCCCGGTGCTAGACCTGTTCGCAGATTGGCGAAAGCAGCCACCGGATCGCCGAAGAACATCACGCCGAAGCGGGAAACAGCCAGATCGGCGTGGAGATCGGCAAGCGGAACAACGGCCGCGTCGCCCAGACGAAACGTAGTATTGGCACAGCCTGATAAGCGCTCTTTCGCGCGGGCGAGCATCGGCCCGGAAATGTCGATTGCGGTCACGCGCCCTTCCGGCCCGACTCTGCGCGCCAGTTCGAGTGTAGTAGCGCCGCAGCCGCAGCCGATATCCATCACGGCGGATCCGGGCGCCGGCGCGGCAAATTCCAGCAGCGGCTCGAGGATCGGCGCCAGCACCCGGTCCAGCCTTTCCTGCTCCCGCGACCAGCATTCTCCGTCGCTACCGTTCCAGCGCGCGTACTGCTCTTGATTGAATGTGGATTGTTTGATTGGGTCTGGAGATGTCATAAACGCCGTACCGTGCGGAAGACGATGTCCCAGAGCGGGGAGGTGACGCCGAAACACACTCGGTCGCTTGCGAAATGGTGGTAATAGTGATGCTTTCGCAAAGCGCGCAGCAGCGGCCCGCCTCGTTTTCCGCTGTGAATGCGCAAGTGAATCAGTTCATAGACCAGATATCCGGCGATGATTCCTGCGACTATGGAAGCCGCTGCCTCCCACGACCCCGAACTTAGCCAAAAAATGCCGAATAACGAGCAGGCGCCAGAAGTCGAAAGCCAGAGAGGAGCCAGAATGTATCTCCGGTTCCCGGGGTTCAGATGGTGCTCTGCGTGCGGCGCGAACCCATGGAACGCAAGGCGATGCATGAGGTATTCGATCAAAGTCCAAATTGCCAGGCCCGCCACGAATTCCAGTAGCCGCTCCACGTTTCTATTGTAAAGGGGCAGTATAGTGAGAGAACCATGCCGAAACTGCCCCTCACCCTGGCTTGTTGGGATTACGATCGTACGCGCGCTCTACTCGAAGGGAAAGTACCGGTGGATGGCATTGAACTGAATTATCTGAATCTGCCGGTCGAGGAAACATTCTTCCGCATGCTCCGTCACCGCGAGTTCGATGCCGCCGAATTGTCGCTTTCCTCTTACACCGTTTCCCTATTTAAAGAAGACCGGCCGTTCGTGGCCATTCCCGTATTCCCTTCGCGATTCTTCCGGCACTCCTGCATTTACATAAATGCCGATAGCGGCATCCGCGAGCCGAAAGATCTGGCGGGCAAACGAGTGGGCGTTCCGGAATACCAGATGACGGCCGCGGTGTGGATTCGCGGCATCCTAAGCGATGAGTACGGAGTTCCCGTGAATAGCGTGACCTATTGTACGGGAGGCGAAGAAGAGCCGGGCAGGCCCGAGAAACTGGCGCTCTCGCTGCCGCCCGGAATCCGCGTGCAGCCGATCGGTGAAACGGAGACGCTCTCGCGCATGATCGAAGCCGGCGAAATCGACGCGCTCTACACCGCCCGTACGCCCTCCACTTACGGCGATGGCCGCGGCCGCGTGCGGCGCCTGTTTGAGAACTATAGCTCCGTCGAACGCGACTACTATCAACGCACGCGCATCTTCCCCATCATGCATACCGTTGCGATCCGCCGCGATCTTTATGAACGCCATCCCTGGGTGGCGCAGTGCCTCTATAAGGCGTTCGTAGAATCGCAGCAGGAAGTTTACCGCGCGCTCGCAGACACGGCGGCGCTCAAATTCATGCTGCCGTGGCTGCACGAGCATGTCGCGCAGACACAACAGGCGATGGGCAAGGACTTCTGGTCTTACGGCCTGGCCCCAAACAAAGACGTGCTGACCACCTTCCTGCGCTACCACTACGAGCAGGGCCTTTCCCGGCGGCAACTCGAGCCGCGCGATCTGTTCGCGCCCGAGACTCTTGAGTCGTTCAAAATATGACTTTCGAGTCCTTCAAAATATGACGGTTCGCTGGTGGACGCTCGGGCGGGGAGATGCGGATGCGGCCGTCGCGAATATAGGCTTCAACCTGGCGCAGTTGGTGATCCCGGTTTTTCTGCTCGCCCCTGTGGGCATTTCGCGCGAATTCAGCGTCTCCCGGCTTTTGCCCGGCTACGCCCTGGGATTCCTGGTTGGCTCGCTCGGCTATCTACTCCTTGGCGCGCGATTGGCCCGGCGCGAAGGGCGGACCGACGCCACCGCGCAGATATACGGCAATAATGTTCCGGCGATTCTCGCCTACACCCTCTCTATCATGCTGCCCGTGTACCTGGAATCGCACGATGCCGAACAGGCCTGGCGTGCGGGAGCAGCGGCGGTGATATGGACCGGCATCATTAAACTCGCAGCCGCGCCGTTCTCGCGAGCAATCCGCCGTTTCATTCCGGTGCCCGCATCCATGACCGTTTTCGGCGCGGCCATGTACAGCTATCTCGCGCTGGTTCTGTTGCAGCGTATTTTCGATCAACCGCTGGTGGGCATGATGGCGCTCGCAATTGTAATTGTGGGCGTGTTTGCGCGCGTGCCCATCACGCGCTGGAAACTGCCGCCGTTTCTGGTCGCGTGGCTCGTGCCGCTCGCGGCCGGCGCGGCAGTGGGATACGTTCATCCGGTGTGGCAGCGCATGGCTCTGACGCTCCCGTTCACGGCCTCTGCCGGCTTCGCCGGGGCGCTCTTCCGCGCTCTGCCGTACATGTCCGTCATTGCGCCGATGGCGATTTACCAGGTGCTGCAAGACATCTCCGCGGTGGAGGGAGCGGCGGCCGCGGGTGACGATTACGATGCACGCTCGGTCGTGGCGTGGGATGGCGTCGGCACGCTCGTGTGCGGCCTTGCCGGAAGCACGGTCTGCCCGGTGGTGTATGCCATGCACCCTTCCTATAAGGCGATGGGCGCGCGCCTCGGTTTCGCGCTCTGGACTCCGATTGCGGTGCTGGTGGTCGTAATGGGCGGCCTGACTCTGTTCACGGCGCAGTTGTTCCCGTGGTCGATTCTGGCGGCGATGGTGGCCTATGTTTCCGTGGGTGTCGGTCTGGCCACCCTGAACCGTGTCGAGCGGAAATATCATGCAGCCGTGCTGCTCGGATTCCTGCTTCCGGCCGGCGCGGTGGTGGCTTCGGCGATCAACTCCGCACTGCCCGCTCTGCGCCTTTCCGCCGCCAGTCCCTCGATACAGAGCGCTCTCAACAGTTCGATCTATTGGGCTTCTGTCCAGGGACTGGGAAACGGCTTCTTGTTTCTGGTTCTAGTCATCGCCGCCATTGTCACCGAGACTATTGACCGTAACTTCGGCCGGGCTGCAACTTGGTGCGCTATTGCGGCTGTATTTTCCTGGTTCGGTCTCATGCATTCCGCCGTAGTCCGCTGGGGCGCCCAACCTATGTATGTAGCCGGATGGACCTCTGCCGCCGTCATTCTGTTTTCCGCCCGCTGGTGGGGCGGCGCGCAAGCGGGAAAGCCGGAAATGCCGCAGGCTAAGCAGCGAGGCGTATGATGAGGGACATGGGGACGACCACGCTCTTGACGCTGGAGCAGTTCGAGCGGATTGAAGGCGACGATCACCTCGAACTGCTGAAAGGAGAACTCATCCGCTTGCCTCCGCCACAATACGAACACATGCAAGCTTGCGAGGATCTCTACGACAACCTGAAAATTGCCGTAAAGGAATTGCGAGCCAGGCACCCCGAAATCAGCATCGGCAAGGCGCACATGGAAATGGGATACTTCTTTCCGGGTGATCCCCCAAGTTGGCTGCGTCCTGACGTAAGCATCACGTACCCAAACCAGACGATCGATCGCTATTACATCGGCGCGCCGCTGATCGTTTTTGAAATCGTTTCCGAATTTGACACCGCGGCGCAAATCGCCGAAAAAGTTGCTCTCTTTCTTGCTAACGGAGCAAAGGAAGTTTGGGTGATCTACCCCGAAACGCGCAGCGCCTGGCTTTATGACGGCTCAGGAACCGCTCACGAGCGAACGTCGATTGCTACTCCATTGCTGCCAGGTATCGAGATACAGATCGAAGAGATTCTGTGAGAATCAGGCCGTTCTGGCCAGGGGCTACACGGCAGGGCGTATCATGAGTCTCATGGGGACGACCACGCTCTTAACTCTGGAGCAGTTCGAGCGGATCGAAGGCGACGATCACCTCGAACTGCTGAAAGGAGAACTCATCCGCTTGCCTCCGCCACAGGATTCACACATGGACGCTTGCGAGGACCTCTACAAGCGCCTCGACAGCGTGGTAGAGGAACTCAAGAGCACACGCCCTGATCTCGCCCTCGGCAAGGTACATATCGAGCGGGGCTACCTGTTCCCGGGGGATCCGC
>DATBID010000006.1:0-13076 GCA_036557125.1 Bryobacteraceae bacterium
TGCTCCGCCGGAGCATAGTGGTCACGCAAATAATTGCCGAGGTTTTCGATCAAATCGTCGGCGTAGCTCGGCAGCCATTCGGGGTTGAGGATGGCGATGAAATTGTTTTCCGCGTTGCGTTCGCCCCCGGCCTGATCCAAAACAATCGAAAGCAGAATGTTTTTGGCATCTTCGGGATGCTCACGGAAATAGGCCTCCTCGGCGTCGATCTCCGTAGTCCACCAGAAACGGATCGAGCGGTGGAGCTTGGGAATTTTGCCGTCCGCGATCAAATGGTTGATGGTTCGAACCAATTCCAGAAGCGTGCCGCTGCCGGAAGCATTGTCGTTGGCGCCGGGAAACTGGTGGTCCAGGTGGGCGGCGATTACGATATCCTGCCCGCTCACCGCTCCGGGGATCTCGCCCATAACCATGCCGATCGCGCCCGGCGAATAGCGTCGCGCTTTGGCCACCAGGTGTACTGTCACCCCACCGCTTTTGAGCAACTTGCGAAGCGCTGCGCCGCTATGGGGACTGATCATTAGCGCCACCACGTTGCGCGGCGCCATGCTCCACAGAATGGCATCGGGCAGCGTGCGCCGGCCGAAGTATTCGCCCGCAGCATCGGACACAATGGCAGCCGGCCCTTGTTTGCCGAGCTTTCTCCAGGCCGCGGCCGGCTCATCATCCGTCAGTACCACTTTGCCTTGTAAGTTCTCGTGGTCTGCGTCTGCATTTACCAGCGCTGCGGTGATATCGCCATCCGCGCTGTGCTGCGCCAAGGCCGCCTGAATCTTCTGCGAGCTGCTCGTTACCGTCAGCGCGGCTTCCTGCTGGTCCCACATCGGCTCGTTTTGCGGAAAGCGCTCGATACCAACTTTTTGCAATCCGTACTCGCGCGCCCGCGCCGCCACTTCTTCAGCCGCATCGAAAAAGCCCTGCGAATTGGGATAGCGCGCGTGGGCCGCAATGGTTGCAGTCTGCGCCATCGCGTTATCCACGGAAAGCTCGCTCAGGATGGTGCGCAGCAGCGAATCGGGGATTAACGGTTGAAGATCAGCGCCTAGCAGTAATCCAAGAGCCAGCGCCGCTATTGCCGCGCCACGCGAGAGATGGCATTTACCAGCTTGCGATATGGCACGTCGTCCCAGGACTCGAAGCTCAACCACTCCCCATCCCGCCAACTTGAATAATACCAGCGCGCCAGTAACGCCAAATATTCCTCGCGCTCGCGTACGGTGAGTTTGCGGCCCTCCACGGCCGCGAAAACCGCGCGAAGCTGCTGATCCATCGACACTGGCCGCCCCTCTCGCGCTTCGAAGCTGAACCGCCGCGGCGTCTGCCAGTTGCCCGCTCGCACAAACCAAAGCTCCACCGCGCCGGCCTCCTGCGAGCGTGTGACCGCGACGCCGTGCAGGCGGTCCACATCGGCGGCCAGCTCGTCGCGCAGTTTGAGCACTTCCTCGACGCGTTCGAAGCGCTTGTGCTGGCGGGCGGCCTCTTCGAAGTTCATCTCTTCGCTAAGCCGGTCACGGGAGCGGGCGATCCCATCGGCCAGCGAACGCCCGCCCGTCCGCAGAAATTCGGCCGCGCGTTCCACTTCATGCGCATATTCGTCCGCGCCTACCACCTGTTGGCACGGCCGCAGGCACATCGCCATTTCGCCATAGATGCAGCCGGGATGCGTGGGCGAAGGGATCAGGTCCTCCTGGCAGCGCCGGATCTGAAACAGGTCGAGAAACTGGCTCTCGAACCGCTCCGCCGAAGCGCGCGACCGGAACGGGCCGAAAAACAGGCCCCCCGAGCGGGTCAAGTGCGCAGTGATATGGCTGCGCGGAAACTCGTTCGCCAGCACGATTTTCACGTACGAGGGCAACCGCAGGCGAATCTGCTCCAAGTACGCTTCCGGAAAATATTCCCGCGCAGCCTCATAATAGGCCACACTTGATTCGAGCGCGGAAGCCGTAAGCTGATACTCGATGCGCTCCACGGTGTGGCGCAGGTTCAAGAGGCGCGAGGGCGCTTCCCGCTCTTTGAGCAAACGCTTTAGCCGCCGCCGCAGCCGCGCCGTCTTCGAAAGATACGGATCGCCCTGCTTGGGCCATAGCAGAAATACCGCGGGCACATCCGCCGCCGATTCCAAAAAAGCATCGAGCGCCGCCAGATCCGAAACGGGAAAGCTGAGCATTACTGGTAGAGCCGCAAGTACTCTTCGGCGGTTGCCGGCGGCCTGAGCGCTACGCCAAGGTTTTCCCGGACATGCTCGGGCCGGCCCATCCCCACCAGGGCCACGGCAATCCCCGGCGTGGAGCGGGTGAATTGGATCGCCCGCTGCGCGGCTGTAGCGAGGCCCGGCAGCAGTGGCGCGACCTGTTCCGGCATTTCGTCCAGCACCCGGGACTGCAGCAAAGACGCGCTCGCCACCACTGCCACGCCCAACCTCGCCGCCTGCGCCAATACGCTTTCCGGCCGGCCAGTGAACGCTTCCACCATGGCCAGATTGAAGGGAAGCTGAATGAACCGGAAGCGGTGCGTCGCCCCTCCTTCTTCCGCCGCGATCGCCGCCATCCGCGCGAGATCGAGCATACGCGGCTTGCGGAAACCATCCCATGTGGCGGCGCCATACCAGCGAATCTTCTGCTGGCTGGCCAGCCGCTCGAGCTGGGCGAACGCCCGGTGCAGACGGTCCTCAAAATTGGCCCGGGGGATGTAGCCCAGTTGTGTCTCGGGATTGTGCAGGTAGAACACGTCGATCGTATCCACACCCAGATTGGCGAGGCTGCGCTCGATCTGGTCCCCCAGAAACCGCGGCTCCATCGAGTGCATGCCTCCTACCACGTCATCGCGCTGGAGGAAATCGGGTATGGCGCCGGGCGTCAGAAATCCCGCCTTGGTCGAAACCACGATTTCATCCCGCTGGAGCTGTTTCAGGGCCTCGCCAATTGCGCGTTCCGAGCGCTGGTTACGGTAGTTGATGGCCGTGTCGAAGAAGTTGATGCCGCTTTGGCCTGCGCAAATCAGCGCCTGAGTATAGGCGCGGTCCGCGGCTTCGCTGGTATCCCCGAGATAAGTGCCGATCCCCAGGCTCGAAACCTGCAAGTCGAAGATGGTCCGGTAAAAACCGGCATCGCGGTATTCTGCGTACCGGCTCGCGTAGCGGGAGGTTCCGTTGGAAGTCGCGTACATAGTGGGCTGGGCGGCTCGGCCACTCCCTCATTCTGCCACGGGGCATTCTGTCACGAAACTGGCTCCACCTCCGGGGGCGACCACGGAAGTTGCTGAAATCGAACAATTTTCAGCAGTAACTTCACAAACGCGGCAGCAGGCGACCCGCGCCGCGTGCTACAACTGGTTTCAGGAGGGTACAGAAAACGGCGAGGCCCGCCGATATTTCCTAAGTAGATGAGTGTTTTTGGCTGGCTACTCTCTTTCAGCTTGTTAGCTCCTTCGGCAAACGTTATTACGTTTGACCATGACTCCATCGGACGTGCTCCGGCGGGGTGGACTGTGTCGATGACCAACCGCGAGGCCCCCCCGAAATGGGAGATCGTCAAAGACCCTTCGGCTCCCAAGCCGCCCAACGTGCTGGCGCAATTCGCTCCTGATCCCAGGCATGACAGCTACGCGCTGGCGATTCTCAATCGCGTTTCCATGCGGGATGGGGATCTGAGCGTCCGGTTCAAACCGGTGTCTGGCCAGGATCAGGCCGGCGGTATCATCTTCCGGTACCGCGACGATAAGAATTACTACGCGCTCGCGGCGAGCGCCATGGGAGACGAGGTGGCGCTATACAAAGTGGAGAACGGACGCTCCATTCCAATTATTCCCCGCGGCTCATCGCCTCAGAAATTTGAGGTGAAGCACGATATCCATCCCAATGCCTGGCAGATTTTGAAGGTTTCGGTGCGCGGCAATCAGTTTCAGATCTACGTGAATCACCGCCGGCTATTTCGGGCGCAGGACTCCAGTTTCCGAGGCGCCGGCAAAGTTGGGGTGTGTACGGTGTCCGATTCGGTCACGTATTTCGACGATTTCCGCGTCAGCTCGCAATAGGCCCTGCCCAGCTAATGTGTTACGTTCAAACTGAGGGCTAGGGCGGTGATCGATTCGCTCGTTAACCTCGTTTTCCGTTGTTCGCACAGCCGTCTTACGCGCCCGGTCACGCCAGTGAGCAAGGCCGGCGTCCCCCATGGACAAACCTATGTCGTGTGCCTGGATTGCGGCAAACAGTTCGCTTACGACTTGAAGGAAATGCGTGTCGGAAAGCCGCTCGAAAGCTCTCACGAAACCGGAGTCCTCCCTCCCGGTATGCCGAAACCCAATCGGAACCTGAAATATGCCCTCTGGGTTTCCGTCCCACTGGCGTTTTTGGCCGGCGCATTCTGGAAAAACGATCGCAGAACCCGAAATAAGGAGCCGAAAAAGCCGTCACAAAGTTAAGGAGCCCCTATGCGGAAATCTTCTCTCCTTCTCGTCTCAACTGTAGTGCTCGCCCTAGCCGGAACGGCTTTCGCACAGTCGGTCGCCGGCCCATCCTTCGAAGTGGCTTCCATCAAGCAATCTGGTCCGCTCGACCCAGCCGCGATCCTCTCAGGCAAGACCCACATCGGGATGTCCGTGGATAATTTTCGGGTCGATATCGGCAGCACCTCACTCCTAACCCTCGTCTGTCTGGCATACAAACTGAAACCCTACGAGATAGCCGGTGCTCCCGATTGGGCCGCCACCGAACGCTTTGACATCCTGGCCAAACTGCCCGAGGGAGCTTCCAAGGATCAAGTGCCCGCTATGCTCCAGGCGCTGCTCGCCGAGCGCTTCAAGCTGGCCGTGCACCGGGATAAGAAAGACCAGCCCGTCTACGCGCTCGTGGTCGGCAAGAATGGGCCGAAGCTCAAGGAAGCGCCTTCAGAGCCCGCTGCCGCCCCCGAAGCATCCGCGTCCGCGGAGGCGAAGCCTCCTGCTAAAGGCGAGTTCGTCTTTGGCAGCGGTGATCAACAGGTGAGCCTGAAGGCCGCTGGAAGGGGGTCGATGACGCTCACCACCAAAGAGAGCGGACCGGTGCGCATGTCGATGGACAATGGCGTCATCAACATGGAATTCGAGAGAATGACAATGGATCTGCTCACCAGCACTCTCTCGCAATACCTCGATCGCCCCGTAGTCGACGAGACCGGATTGAAAGGCGCCTACCAGGCGAGCTTGCACGTCACTATGGAAGATGCCATGAGGGCTGCCGGCAAGCTAGGAGTTTCCACGGGAATGATGCCGGCGGCCGTGACGCCGACTCCGCGCCCAGGTAATCCCACGCCTTCACCCGTTAATGCTTCCGATCCCGCCGGCGGCTCGCTTTTCGCTTCGGTCGAGCAGCTCGGTCTCAAGCTGGAATCGCGCAAGCAGCCCTACGAGTTCTTGGTCATCGACCACTTGGAAAAAACGCCGGCCGAAAACTGATCAGTCCGGCTTCCTGCTTTGCACGCTCACGACGCGAGCGCGTGCGATGCCCGGTAGCGTTCAATGATCTCTTCGAGCGGTTCGGCCGCCGATGTTTCGTGAACCGATCCGTCCCGCCGATCGACGATCAGCGGACCGTTACCTGCGAGCGCATACCGGAAGTCTCCCGTTTCGGCGTACTGTTTGGAAGTCCAAAAGAAGACCCATCCGAAGTCTGTTTCGATCGTATGCTCGTCCAAAACTACCACTGGCGTGGGGGGCCGTGCCGGCGTCGTTGAAAGATGTTCTTCCGCCAGTCTTCGCGCCTCGGACTTGCTCTTCGGAATCATATCCCTAGTCCAATTCTAGTTCGTTCTCAAAAGCCAAAAGTCCGAATACCCGGCAAAACCAGCCGCCGTGCCCGTTTGACCATCCACGTACCGAACCACACCTCGCTGATTGATAACGTTAAACACGTGCCCGATGCCGCCAGGGCGCATTCCGAAAACTACGCCGCGAGCCCCGGGACCCGCAGCCTTCATCGCCGCATCGATCGACTGCCTGTTCGACATTTTGATGAAGGGACTACCGAACTCCTTCTCCAAAACCCAGATTGCTGTTGGGCCATGAGTCAAAGCACAGGCAGGCCGCCCCGCCAGAGTTGCGTCGGTTGCAATTGCGCAGTTGACACAGTTCGCTGTTCCGCGCTTCGGATTTATTTGTCTGATCGAACCGGCGACATCGGTCACTCGCGAAACAGTCCGGCACCTCGCCCTCAGTGCGTCATCGCATAGATGACATAATTCACGCCCAGCCGGATGCCCAGCGCTGAATATTTCTCGGGATATTCCGGCTCGTCGGCCCATTCCCAGGAATCGCCTACGTCGGAGTTGAAGCACATGGCGACCATCACACGACCCTTATCGTCGTAGATGGCGCGCCAGTGGGCCACTGCGCCTTCCGAGCGGCCGCGCTGCTGCCCGCGAACGCCCCACATGCCGGGAATGCGGTAGCGGTCGTCCAGATCATAGACGGCGTGAAAAATGGGGTCGCTGTTTTCGATTTCCACGATCGGCCGGTCCGGGAAAACCTCCTGCATGCTCTCATTGAAGCGGTCCCATTCATCCGGTCCCCAGAAATCGTCCAACATCAGGAATCCGCCGCGCAGTAGGTATTCCCGCAAAGTCTTGGCCTGGCTTTGAGTCAGTTTCCAGTCGCCCATCTCGCCGGCGCACAGCCACGCCCAGTCGTAGATGTCGTCGGTATCGTCAGGGTTGACGGGCTGCTCGAGCGAGCGCACGTGCAGGCGCGTCAGCCGGCGAAGCGCCTGCGCAAAATGACGGTCGGCGCGGGGATAGTCCTGCGTCCAACTAGTGCCCCCTTCGCGCCAGTCGAGGCGTCCCCAGCGGAAGCGGGCGAACCGCGCGTAGGGATGCTGCGGGTACATCAGACGGCCGAAAACCCACTCAGTCTTTTCGAATCCATCGGCCGGGACGGGGATGTTATCGTAGCCCTCCATGCTGATGTATACACGCCACGGCCTGGTGAAGGCGTAAAGCGCCGATACGCAAATCAGACCAAGCCCGAAGCGCCAAATTTTTCCGCGGAGTTTCATTCCCCCCACCCCGGCAAGACTGCTCGCCTTAACAACTATTATTTTGCTGCTATTGTTGCGCTCCAATTACACGATGTGCGAAGACCTGCACATTGATGTTGGAATTTTTGTCCCAACCGTGACCCTGCCCTTTAAATTCGCCGCCCGATTTGCCGGAACCATCGAAGACCAGCATTACGCCATCGGCGCCGTCCTCTTTCGCGCCGCTTAGGGCGGCGTTGGAGGCGTGGTTGAACCACATGTAGCTTTGCCCATCACTACCGGGAATCTCGCGTCCCATACCCCAGACGCCGAAACCGTAGCTGACGCCACCCTCGACCGGCAGATTCAGATTTTTGAAGTCCACCTGCCAGACTCGCAGAAACTTGCCGAAATTATCGTACAGCGCGGTGCCCGACTTGGTGGCCTCGGAAACTTGCACGTTGGGATTGCTAGTTTGGTCGCTCCCCTCGGAAAGCGATGCGGAAGCAGCGGGCGTCAGATCGCCGCCGGCGTGTCCGAAATAAAGCCGCACGTCCTCATAAAAATCGCCCAAGTGGTCGGGATCGATCTCCGACAGCCCCGGAACCGTCCAGGTGCGGATCGAATCGATCACCCATTTTTCTCCCGGCGCTCCGATCGTGAAATGATCGCCCATGAAGCCGGTATCGCCGGAAGCCCAGCGCACATTACTTCGGGCCGCGCCGGAAACATTGTTGAGATTGGCTTCCGGCAATCCGCGATTCACCACGAGAGCCGGGCCCGCAGCCCAGCTTCCGGACGCCAGAGCCAGGCAACCAGCAAATGCGACAGCACATCTTCCTCTGAGCATCAATGGCAATTTCTCCCGTGTCTTATTCTACAATCACTTCGCGTAAAGGGGCACTTGAAATGGCCGGCGCTGTTCTGAGCCAGCCCCGTCCTGAGCCGCGATCAGAGGAAGCGGTCCCCCGAAGCCTGCGCAAGACCGCGCCTTTCAGCCGCGGCTCGGATAATCAGTCGCCGCACGGAAAGGTCTTATGCTCCAAGCTCCGCCCGCGCCTTCTTCGGCAACCTGGCCACAACCAGCTCGTAGGATTGCTTCAGCAGGCGCTTGATCTCGGCCGAGGGAAGCGCGTCTTCGGTTTCGAGCGCGATCCAATACGCCCGGGCCAAATAGGGCGCCGGGATGATGCCGGGCTGCTGCGTCAGTTCGCCGAACTCCTCGGGGGTGCACTTCAGCGAGAGGCAGACATCGCCGGGTTCGAGGGCTGCAATCGCATATATTTTGCCGCCCACTTTGAACACCAGGTTGGAACCCCACTGAACGCTCTCGGTGGTGTGCGGCAGCGTTTTGGCCGAGCGGCGAAGCCAGTCGATATTCATCGCAGCACCCGCCACTCCGCGGGGCCAACCACAAGCGTCGCCTCGCTTCCCAAGAACACCGCGCCCGATTGGGCGGGCACTCCCGCCGGGTCCACTTCCACGATGAGCGCCGGTTCCGCGCAGATTTTGCGCGCCAGACGCAGCCATTCTTCCGTCGCAGTGCGGCAGTACGCCACCCGGCCGATCGCCCCTTGAAGCAGGATGCGCCTTGCGCCGCGGAACGAAACCCAAATGGAAACGACGGCAAGCGTGCCGAAAAAGACCCTGCGGTCCATACTGGCTGGCATAATAGCACTGATGCCAGACTATCCCGCAATCGAACGCAAGCTCCTCTCGGTCCTGGAGACCGCGCGCCGCCCGGTGGCCGTGACGTATAGCGACACCGAGCCTTCGGGAATCCCGCGATTCGCCGGATCTCAACCTTCCTCATGCAGTTTCTGGCGCCTGGCTGCGGGCGGGCGCTCGTTTTACACAGTGCCCTCCGATCATTTCAATTGTCCAGTAGGCAGCTACACGCACAACACCCTCACGCCGGAGAAAATGCCCGAGCTCGAGCAAACCCTCGGTCTGATGGCGGGCATCGGATACATCCGGATGGAAGAAATTCCCGGCGTATTCCGGCTTCCAGCCACACCGCGATTTGTGCTCTACACGCCTCTGGCAGAGACTCCGGGAACGCCTTCCGCCGTGCTCGCCGCAGGCAAACCGGGGCGGCTCATGATGCTGACGGAAGCGGCCAACCGCGCCGGCGCTCTTTCTCAGTTGCCCATGCTCGGGCGCCCCACGTGCATGGCTCTGCCCGCGGCGCTCGAGCACGGTATGGTGACCAGCGCGGGCTGTATCGGCAACCGCGTCTATACCGAAATTGGCGACGATGAACTGTACGTTGTGCTGCGCGGTAGCGATCTCGAAAAGATCGCCGCCGAGGTGGACACAATTCTCTCCGCCAACCAGACCTTGACCGAGTTTCATCGGGAGCGTAGAGCTACATTAACCCGGATCTCTGCCTGATCCTGGACCAAACTGTAGCCGATCTTTCACCTTCGAGCGGACCGGCGAACGTATAATGAAATTGCGGTGCGGCGGCCGGGTTTGCCAAGGCCTCTGTGGCGCTCCGCGGCGAACCCACTATGAATTTCCCAGAGCCTTCGAGTCCTGTAACCATACTGGCTGTGGATGATGACCGCGCTGTGCTCAATCTGCTCGAGCATGCTCTGGTTGCTGCCGGATATCGTGTGTTGATCGCAGCGGGAGGCTGGGAAGCGATTCGCGAATTCGAGGCCAGCGGAGGTGTGGAACTGCTGCTGACCGATGTCATCATGCCGGACCTCACCGGTCCCGTGCTCGCCGAGCGGCTGCGCTCCCAGAAGCCCGACCTACGCGTCCTGTTCATCTCCGGATTTCACGATGCCGACCTCGTGCAGCGCTTCGTCACTCGAAAGGGTTTCACGCTATTGCCAAAACCGTTCACCGTGGCGGCTTTGCTGCGGGTGGTCCGCGAGGCACTCGAGCCGGTGCGAAACTGAAGGGCGTCGTGGGGTCAGGGCTTCGGGCCTTGCCGCCGGCCTCTGGCCGGCGCGAACGCGCATCTTAGAGTCGCTCTCGTGTCGCAGCAGGGCAGCTCCTATAGCGACGACGCAATTAGGGCGTCGGAGGAACAAGGGGTGGAGCATATTGCTGCTTATCTAGATGCGCCGGGCGGAAGCCCGGCGGCAGGGCCGAAGCCCTGGCCCCACACTAGTCCGCGATCTTAACCAACTGTTTGCCTAGGTTCTCGCCTTCGAGCATTCGGATGAAGGCTCTGGGGGCGTTCTCCAGGCCGTCCATGATGTCCTCGTGATGTTTGAGCCGGCCCTCGCGCAGCCAGGTGCTCAATTGGCGCAGGCCTTCCTCGTACCGGTCGGTGTATTGGAAGACGATAAAGCCCTCGACTTTGGCCTGCTTGACCACAAGCTGATGCAGCCAGCGCGGCCCCAGTTCCGGCTGTTCGGCGTTGTACTGCGAGATCTGTCCGCAAACCGCCACGCGCGCCCGGGTATTGATTAGTTGCATGACGGCATCGGTAATCGGGCCGCCTACATTATCAAAATAGACATCGATGCCGGTAGGACACAGCTCCTTCAATTTAGCGTGATAATCGGCGTTGTTTTTGTAATTGAAGGCGGCATCGAAGCCCAGCGTCTGAGTAATGAACTGCACCTTTTGATCGCTGCCCGCGATGCCGATGGCGCGGCACCGCTTAATCTTTGCGATCTGGCCCACTAGCGAACCCACGGCGCCGCCGGCCCCGGAAATCACTACGGTTTCGCCGGGCTGCGGACGGCAGATGTCCAGCAAACCGAAGTATGCCGTAAGGCCCGGCATGCCGAGCACGTAAAGCCACGTGGGGGCGGGCGCTACGGCCGTATCGATGTGGCGGAGCGCCTTAGCGGTGCCGAGAGCGTAATCCTGCCAACCCAGCATGCCTTCCACGAGGTCGCCTTCACCCAGGCGCGGGTCATTCGATTCCACCACTCGGCCGACGACGCCTCCCACCATCACATCGCCGATATCGACCGAGTGCGTGTAGTTGCCGTTCTGTCGCATGCGCCCACGCATATACGGATCGACGGAAAGATATAAAGCGCGCACCAGAACCTCGCCGGGGCGCGGCCGCGGCAAGGGGGATTCTACCAGCCGGAAATCCGATTCTTTGGGCAAACCCGAAGGGCGCGCAGCGAGCACGATTTGACGGTTGACCCCATCCATGCCTCAAGACTATCAACTCTTTTCCGAATTGGGATTCGCGGCTGGTGCGACCGCTCACGGCCAGATTTGGGCCGTATAGCTTTCAGCACGCGGTCTACCGAGTTTTCTACTTGACCAGGCCGCACTTTCCGAGAGAAATTCGGAAAAGAGGTAAACGGATGGAAGCTCAACGCACTCAAACGAAACCCGAATCCAATCCTCGCTTTCGCGTGGACGTGCAGTTGCACGATCTGCTCATGAACCGGACTCGCACCACCCTGCTTCCCAGGCCGGACGAGCCCCAGACATTGCCGGACCCGGTATATCCGCAGCATCCCGAACTGCTGAATGTGCCTGATCCAGAAGGTATCCCGGAAAAGCGCAAATGGACCACTCCGCTGATCCACAGAGCCATGCGGGGGTGGCTATTTCCTTACATCCGGTCGCGCGTTTATCCGGGCGATTTTCACCCGATCATCGCGTACCTGTTCACGGAGTGGAAATGCAATCTGGACTGCCACTATTGCTGGGCCTTCGACAACACCGTAAAAGGCATGACCGAGGATGTAGCCCGCAGAACGATCGACTGGCTGCACGACCACGGTTGCCGTGTACTGGCGCTGATGGGCGGAGAGGTGCTGCTGCGGCCGCAGTTCGTCCATAAGATCGTTTACTATGCCGCGAAAAAAGGTTTTTGGGTGTACATCCCGACCAACGGCCGCCTGTTGCGTCCGGATGTGATCGACAAATTGGGCGACGCCGGAGCCGCAATTTTCAATCTGGCCGTAGACGCGGTGGATGAGAAGCCGGGCTTGCCCAAGGCGCTCAATCCGATCCGCAAACATTTCGATCATCTGGTGAAGCGGCAGTTCCGCTACGGTTATTCGATGTTTTTCAACATCAATATCTGCCGGAACAATATCGAGGACGTCAAGCAGCTCACCCAGATCGCCAGGGATCATCACATCGCCACCGATTACCACATCAACGAATCGCCAATGCTCGACCAGCCGCACTTCAAGCACATGGAGAACAACCCGACGTTCATCACGCGCGATAACTGGCCGGCGGTGGACGAGCTGGTGGATTGGCTGATTGAGAAGAACCGCGCCGGCTACAAGATGGTCAACTCGTGCCAGCGCCTCGACGAGATGCGGAAGTTCATGCGCGGCAAACTGCAGGACTGGAACTGCCGCGCGGGGCACAACAACGTGATCATCCGGGTGGATGGAACGCTCGCGCCCTGCTTCCCCATGTATTCGGCTACTTACGATTGGGGCGTGGTGGGGAACCATCATTTCGAAACCAAACAACTGAAAGAAATGAAGACGGAGTGCCAGCCGCACTGCTTCTCCACGCTGAACCACAACCTGGCGTACTGCTACGACGCCACGCGCGCGATCAAGTGGGTGGCTAAACAGGCGGTGCGCGGATTCCAGGGGACCAGCGGCAGCTTCTCGTAGGCGCGATGAGCATTTCGTAGGAGCGATCAGCCTTCAGCGATCAGCAATCAGCTAAACCTGACAACCTTACCGGTTTCATCTGAGAGTTGATTGCTGACCTCTGAGAGCCTCTTTCACCGCTTGGATCTAAGCGGTGGAAAAAACGCGTTTTGCTGAATATAAAGGGGAAACTTGCAAATCCACCGCTCAACTTGAGCGGTGGAACTCCCGTGGCGCGTGCCATCTCCTTTACGAAACGCTGTCGTGCGACAATAACACATGGTCGGGCGGACGGTGTCGCTCGCGCTGCTTTCGATTGCTGTGTTTTTGGACGGTTGCGCGCGGCCGGACTCATCCACGCTGACAGTTTCGGTGGCGGCCAGTTTGCGGGATGCGATGGAGCGGCTGGGGCCGGCTTTCGAGCAGGCGCACCCGGATGCCAGGGTCAGCTTCAATTTCGGGGGGTCGGGTACACTGGAGCAACAAATCGAGCATGGCGCGCCGGCCGACGTTTTTCTCTCAGCGGCTTCGAAGCAGAT
>DATBID010000007.1:0-19259 GCA_036557125.1 Bryobacteraceae bacterium
CACTTTCGAGAATGCCAGCCCGATCGCTAGGGCGGGCAGGAGGAACAGAAACCCGGCGAGCGGACCCGCAACGCCAATATCGAACAGCACTCGCTTGGAGTAAATTGCCGACCGGATGCGGATGAATGCGCCGAAGGTTCCGGTGATGGTCGGAGCTGGAAGGAAATAGGGAAGACTGGCATCGACGCGGTAGTAAACCGCGGCTAGGTAATGGCCGAATTCGTGAGCGAGCAGGATGGTCGCCAGCGTTAAAGAAAATGGCAGCCCCTGCAATAGTTCCAGGGGATGATGCCACACGCGGGAATAGGCATCCAGAGTGTGCTCCACAAAAAACGGAACGTTGCGGTCGAAATCGTATTCGAGCGCGGCTCCCACGATGGTCGTGGTAAGCAGCGTGATCAGGAAGAGCAGCGCGTGGAGCCAATAGCGGTCGCGTATGGCGGGACGCGCCCGTATGTAGCTCGTGATGCTGCGGGCGTCGGGGCCCAGCTCCGGATATGAGAGAGAAGCTTCGGGGCCTTTCGGGGGAAACGGGAAATCCTGCGGAGACACAATGAAACGGGACGCCGCAGCGCTTACTGCAGGGTCTGCAACTCCTTGCCGGGCTTGAAGCGCACGGCCTTGCCGGGGGGTATGGAGACTTCGGCGCCCGTGCGGGGATTGCGGCCAATCCCGGTCTTTCGCGGCTTAACGTTGAACACGCCGAAGCCGCGCAACTCGATGCGGTCGCCCTGCTCGAGGGCCTTCTTCATGGACTCGAACACGGTCTCGACGGCCATTTCCGCTTTGGTCTTGGTAATGCCGGTTTTGTTGACCACTTCGTTAATGATATCCAGCTTGATCAAAGCATTTCCTCCGGCTGGTCGCTCTCGACAACCTTATGATAGGATTGGTTTTATTCTATGTCAAGCGAAGGGGTCAAACGCCAGATGGCGGCCGTTTCGAGCGAGAAGTTCCGGCTGGCCTGCGGGCGTTTCGCTACGGGCGTGGCCGTTGCCGCGGTGCGCGATGAATCCGGCGTGCCGCGTGGACTGACGGTCAGTTCGTTTACTTCGGTCTCGCTCGATCCGCCCCTCGTGTTGATTTGCGTGGGCCACGCGGTTACGAATATCGAAGAGTTCCGGCGAGCCCGGTATTTCGGGATGAGCTTTCTGCGAGAAGAGCAGCGGGCCATTTCCGAGCACTTCGCCCGGAAAGGCGGCGATAAGTTCGACGGCGTGACTTGGTACGGCGGCGAGAGCGGGGTTCCTCTGATCGCAAACGCATTGGCGGCGATCGAGTGTGCGGCGTATCAGCGCGTCACTTCGGGAGACCATGACATCTTCGTGGGAGAGGTGGTTCATGTGGAAGTGACCGATGGGGCGCCACTGATCTTCTACGCGAGCAACTACCGGACGTTAGCGGAGTAAGGCAGTACTCATTGCGCTACTGCGCTCTGAGCGTCTCTACGGGGTCGACCGCAGCGGCGCGGCGGGCAGGAAGATAACTGGCGGCAAGCGCCGCGGCCAGCAAAACACCCGCCGCAACCGCAAACGTGACAACATCGACGGGCTTAACCCCAAATAGCAGTGACGACATCAACCGCGTTAACCCGGCCGCCGCCACAGCCCCGAGCGCGATCCCGATGGCGGCAACAATCATTCCCCGATAAACAAACAGCGCGCCTCATCCGCTCCCATGCCTTGGGCGATGTACTCCTCGGTAGTGATCTCAATGTACGATTCGAGTTCCTGCTGCTGCTCAGCATCGGCTTGCGCCCTGTTCAAGAAGCGGCGCCAGTTCATTTGCTTTCTTCCGGCGTTGGGCTCATGATCCGGCTAATGGCGCGCACCACCTGATCCCAGCGAGATTTCTGCGCGGCCAACTGCTACCGGCTTTCAGGGAGGGGTCGTCGAAACCGAGGTTCGAGGGCAATGGCTTTTTAGTCGTACTAGGGAATTCCAGCAGCGATGAACCGGAGAGATTTCTTAAACGGCAGCCTGGGCGCGGCGGCGAGTGTAGCCTTTCGCGGAATCCTCGGACCTGGCGGGGCTTACAGTGAAACCGGCATCCGAGATGCTCAGAACGAAGCAGCCTCTCCGGTGGATCTTCCGCCCCGCGCTCGCGCCGCCCAATCGCCGGATTTCGGTCACCGCGAAATCGTATCTCCTTAAAATTACTAACTCGCTTTGATTCCAAATACTTGCCGCTTACTGGAGCGCTTCCGGTCCGGAATCCGTGCGACCCTTCCGGGATAATAGAGTCGCAGCTATGACGATATGCTCTTCTCCCAAAAATCGCGTCGTAGTGCGGTCGCCTCACGCCCCACTCCGCCTACCACGACGACGAAACAAACACAATTTTCCCTCTCAGCTCGCCTGGCCCGTTTCCCCAACCTCGCCCGCTCCACTGAAAGCGACGAAACGAACCCAATTTCCTACCCGCAAATGGGGGTAACTTTCGCGGAGCTGAACAAAAAATTGAAAAACGCCGTCACACCGTCACGCCGCCTAATCCCCTTCTGGGCTTGGAGAGCCATGGCGCCGCCCGAATGCCGGCGCAGGATTGGTTGGCAATCGACTCGTGCCAGTGATCGCACAACTCGTGCGTCCTCATACACAAATCGACCCCCTCGGAAAGTTGAGTGCCCGTCTGGCATCGAGCCTGCAAGCGCGCTGATTCAATCGTGATGCAAAACTCACAGCTCTGTGCAGACGGTCGGGTACGGGTAGTCATCGAACGGGTCTCGCCGGAAATCGATTGCGGCAGGTTTCCTATTAAGAGAGTGCCTGGCGAACCGGTAGTCGTGGAAGCCGACGTTTTCGCCGACGGCCACGATCAAATCTCTTGTGACGTTCTTTATCGCCGCGATGCGGAACAGGAGTGGAGCCGCTCTCCGATGAAGCGGCTCCAAAACGACCGCTGGCGCGGCGAATTTTCAGTATCGAAGTTGGGGAAATATGAGTACACAATCGAGGGCTGGATAGACCGGTTTGGGACCTGGCGCAGCGACTTGGTGAAACGAATCGAAGCAGCACAGGACATCCAAGTCGACTCTTTGATTGGAGCCGCCCTCGTGGAGGAAGTGGCGGAGGGCGCGCCGGCTGAAGACGCCATCCCCATAAGAGCCTGGGCTCAAGCGCTACGCGAGGAAAAGGACCCAGCTTTCCGGCAGGGAATCGCTCTCAATGAGGAGATGGCACAGGCGGTCCAACGCCACCCGGCGCGCCGCTTCGCCAGCCAGTACGGCAAAATCTTGTGCGTCACCGTGGACCGTGAAAAGGCGGCGTTCTCGACGTGGTACGAACTTTTTCCCCGCTCCTGCGCGCCTGAGCCAAACAAGCATGGAACCTTGCGCGATTGCGAAGCGTGGCTCCCTTATGTCGCTTCCATGGGATTCGATGTTCTTTACCTTCCGCCCCTTCATCCCATCGGCCATACGGCGCGCAAGGGCAAGAATAATTCCATTAATGCGATGCCCGATGATGTAGGCAGTCCTTGGGCGATTGGATCGGAAGAAGGCGGACACACCTCCATCCATCCGCAACTGGGCACGTTAGACGATCTCGACCATCTGGTTTCCAAAGCCAAAGAGCATGGGATTGAGATTGCGCTCGATATCGCTTTTCAATGTACGCCTGATCACCCTTATGCCCGCCAGCACCCGGAATGGTTCCGCAAACGGCCGGACGGCACGATTCAGTACGCGGAAAATCCGCCGAAGAAGTATCAGGATATCTTTCCTTTGGATTTCGAAACGCCGCAGTGGCGGGAGCTTTGGGAGGAGTTGCGGAGGGTTATCCTATTTTGGATTGAGCACGGCGTCCGAATTTTCCGGGTAGATAACCCTCATACCAAGGCCTTCGGGTTCTGGGAGTGGGTGATCGCGGATATCAAAGAAAAGTACCCCGAAGTGCTGTTTCTGGCGGAAGCGTTTACTCGGCCGAGCGTAATGTACCGTCTCGCAAAGGCTGGATTCTCGCAGTCCTACACTTACTTCACATGGCGCAATACGAAGTCGGAGTTGACGAACTATTTTCGCGAACTTACCGGGACCGAGGTGCGCGAATACTTCCGTCCGAATCTATGGCCGAATACTCCAGACATTCTGCCGGAGTTTTTGCAGGTAGGTGGACGCCAGGCCTTTATGGTTCGTCTGGTGTTGGCCGCGACTCTGGGAGCAAACTACGGAATTTACGGTGGAGCCTTCGAATTGTGCGAAAACTTACCGCGAGAACCGGGGAGCGAGGAGTATCTCAACTCGGAAAAATATGAGCTGAAGCATCGTGACCTGGATAGCCCGGAAAGCCTGCGCGACTTCATTGCGCGGATAAACCGGATCCGCCGCGCGAACCCGGCTCTGCAGCGGGACCGCAATCTGCGCTTTCACGAGACCGATAACCCTATGGTGATTTGTTATAGCAAGGCGACCGACGACGGCTCAAACGTCGTCATCGTAATTGTGAATCTGGATGTCTTTCACACACAAAGAGGCTGGGTCAGTCTGGATCTTAACGTGCTTGGAATTGATCCCAGCCGTGCGTTTCAAGCGCACGATCAATTGGGCGATGGCCGGTATCTCTGGTTTGGCGCGCGCAATTATTTCGAACTGGTTCCGGGAAGTCTTCCGGCTCATATCATGCGGGTACGCAGATGGGTGCGCACGGAAAGAGATTTCGATTATTACCTGTAAGAGAAGACATGCCAACTGCGAATACTTCGGCACAATGGCTTACTGATTACGACTGGTACCTGTTCGGCGAAGGGACTCATCACCGCGCCTATGAGAAATTGGGCGCTCACCTCGGCGAAGTGGACGGCAAGCGCGGGGTGCATTTCGCCGTCTGGGCTCCAAACGCCGCACAAGTCACTGTGATCGGAGAATTTAACAACTGGAATCCGAGTTCGGACCTGTTGCATCTTCGTTCCGAAGCGGGGATCTGGGAGGGCTTCATACCCGGCCTCAAGTCCGGAGCGCTGTATAAGTATCACATCCAATCGAAATATCACGGCTATCAGGTGGATAAGGCCGACCCCTACGGCGTCGCAGCGGAAATCCGTCCGCAGACAGCGTCGCGCGTTTGGGATCTGGCGAGCTACACCTGGGGAGACCGCGAATGGATGGCCAACCGGGCGAAGCACAACTCACTCGATTCGCCACTCTCCATCTACGAGGTGCACCTCGGCTCCTGGAGGCGCAAGCCGGGGGAAGGGAATCGCTGGCTCACTTACCGCGAGCTGGCCGTTGAATTAGCCGATTACGTCCATGATGCCGGTTTCACGCATGTGGAATTTCTGCCAGTATCCGAGCATCCTTTTGACGGCTCCTGGGGCTACGAAACGATCGGCTATTTCGCGCCGACGAGCCGCTTTGGAACTCCGGCGGATTTCATGTTCCTGGTGGATTGTCTGCATCAGCGCGGAATCGGCGTCATACTGGACTGGGTTCCCGCGCATTTTCCCAAAGACGAAGCGGGCCTGGGCTACTTTGACGGCACGCATCTTTATGAGCACGCCGACCCGCGCCAGGGTGAGCACCCCGACTGGAACACCTTGGTCTTCAACTATGGCCGCCGCGAAGTTCAAAGTTTTCTCATCGGTAACGCGCTGTTCTGGTTCGACAAATACCACGTGGATGGCCTTCGTGCAGATGCGGTGGCGTCTATGTTGTATCTGGATTATGGAAGACGAGAGGGCCAATGGATTCCGAATCAGTATGGGGGCAAGGAGAATGTCGACGCTCTCGACTTCCTTCGGCGGGTGAACCAAGAGGTCTACGCCGCGTTTCCGGATGCGATGATGATTGCCGAAGAATCCACAGCCTGGCCGATGGTTTCGCGGCCCGTCTATGTGGGAGGAATCGGCTTCGGCTTCAAATGGAACATGGGTTGGATGCACGACACTCTGGACTATATCTCCAAAGATCCGGTCTACCGAAGCTATCAACATAACAAGCTGACTTTCAGCCTGGTATATGCCTTTTCGGAAAACTTCATTCTGCCCCTCTCTCATGATGAAGTGGTTTACGGCAAAGGGTCCATGATCGCGAAGATGCCTGGCGACGATTGGCGTAAATTCGCGAACCTGAGGCTGCTCTATGGCTTTATGATCGGCCATCCCGGCAAGAAGCTTCTGTTTATGGGCGGAGAATTTGGCCAATGGGCTGAGTGGAACCACGACGCGAGTCTGGACTGGCATCTGCTCCAATCCCCATTCCACGCCGGCCTGCTACGCTGGATGCGCGATCTCAACACGTTTTATCGCGGCGAGCCATCACTCTATGAGGTCGATTTCGACGCTTCGGGATTCGAGTGGGTGGATTGCAACGACTTTGAACGGAGCGTCGTCAGTTTTCTCCGAAAGGGAAAGGACCCCAACAACGTGACACTCTTCGTCTGCAATTTCACTCCGGTCCCCCGAAACAATTACCGGGTAGGTGTCCCGTTCGATGTTGAGTGGAAAGAAATGCTGAATAGCGACGCTCCTTTATACGGCGGCAGCGGCCAGGGAAACATGGGCGGCGCCACAGCGAGCCCCTTGCCGATCCATGGAAGGCCCTATTCGCTGAACATGACGATACCGCCGCTGGCTGTGGTGGTTTTCCGTCCAGGAAATTAGAAATGTCAGCCCGGTCGTCTGCATCCATTGAGCAAACGGAATCGTTGAAAAAGCCCGGCAGTGCGGTGGACCCCCTCTGGTATAAGGACGCCGTCATATACGAGCTTCACGTCCGCGCCTTTCATGACAGCAATGGCGACGGTGTAGGTGACCTTCCGGGCTTGATTCAGAAGCTCGACTATCTTCAGGATCTGGGAGTCACGTGTCTTTGGTTATTGCCGCTCTTTCCCTCTCCACTCAAAGACGATGGGTACGATATCGCGGACTACCTGAATATTCATCCGATGTACGGAACGCTGGATGACTTTCGATCGTTCCTGGACGCCGCTCATGAGCGAGAGCTCCAGGTGATGATCGAGCTGGTGATGAATCACACTTCGGACCAGCATCCGTGGTTTCAACGGGCGCGCCAGGCGCCACGGGGATCGCCCGAGCGTGATTACTACGTCTGGAGCGACACGGATCAACAATACAAGGACGCGCGGATTATCTTTACCGATACCGAAAAATCGAACTGGACCTGGGATCCGGTGGCACAGGCGTATTACTGGCACAGGTTCTTTTCGCATCAGCCGGATCTGAATTACGACAATCCTCTCGTAGTGCAAGAGATGTTCCAGGTGGTCCGCTTCTGGTTGGACATGGGAGTGGACGCGTTACGCGTGGACGCAATTCCTTACCTGCTGGAGCGCGAAGGAACCAACTGCGAGAACCTGCCGGAAACTCATGCGATTATCAAAAAGCTGCGCCAGGAGATCGACCAGCATTACTCGAATCGCATGATACTGGCCGAGGCCAACCAGTGGCCCACCGATGTTCGTCCCTATTTCGGCGACGGCGACGAATGTCACATGGCGTTCCACTTTCCTGTAATGCCTCGCATTTTTGTGGCGCTGCGACAGGAAGACAGGCTGCCCATTACCGATATTCTTGCGCAAACCCCTGCAATCCCGGATACGTGCCAGTGGGGGTTGTTCCTTCGGAATCATGATGAACTTACGCTGGAGATGGTCACCAAAGACGAACGTGACTATATGTATCTGGCGTACAGCGCCGATGCCCGGATGCGGCTGAACTTGGGAATCCGGCGGCGTCTTGCGCCGTTAATGGACAATAACCGGCGCCGCATCGAGCTTTTGAATAGCCTGCTTTTCTCCCTGCCCGGCACACCGATCATCTATTACGGCGACGAAATCGGCATGGGCGACAACATTTATCTGGGCGACCGCAACGGCGTGCGGACTCCCATGCAATGGAACGGCGACCGGAACGCCGGTTTTTCCCGCGCAACCCCGGCGAAATTGTACAGCCCAGTCATTATGGATCCGGTTTGGGGCTACGAAGCCGTAAACGTGGAAGCCCAACAGAGCGATCCTTCCTCATTATTGAGCTGGATGCGCAACATGATCGCCCTGCGCAAGCTTTTCCGGGTGTTCGGCCGTGGAACTCTGGAATTCTTAAGTCCCAGCAATCGCAAAGTGCTGGCATATCTCCGGCGTTATGATGACGAACAGGTCTTGTGCGTCGCCAATCTTTCGCGCTTTGCGCAGCCGGTCGATTTGGATCTCGCGGCGTTGGAGGGCATGATTCCTGTCGAGATGCTGGGATACGTGGAGTTTCCGCCCATTGAAAAGCATCCGTACCGGCTTACGCTGAGTCCCTACGCGTTTCTTTGGCTGGAACTGCATGCCAAGCCTCAGGCGGAGGTGACAACGGTCGAGCAGGGGCTGGCGCCTCTTGCCGTGGACACCTGGGAAAGCCTGCTGGAAGGGGCTGGCCGGGAGCGGTTCGAAAGCGTGGTGCTTCCCGAATATTTACCGAAGCAGCGCTGGTTTGGCGGGAAGGCCCGTCCCATCCGGACTACACGGATCGTGGATTGGGCCCGGCTTAATGACTCACAACCCACTCTGGCGCTGGTGCAAGTGCGGTACGAGAATGGAGAGCCGGACAGTTATCTCCTCACATTAGATATGAGTTTCGGCGAAGAGGCGGACAAGCTGCGCCTATCGGCTCCCAATTCCATCCTTTCGGCGATCGTAACCCGCGAGGATTCCGGCATTTTGCGTGACGGCATGCTGGACGATGCGGGATGCGCGGCGCTGCTGAACCTGATTGCAAATGCAGATCAGAACGCTTCACGGCACGGATCGATCCGGGGGGCACCCGGCGCGGAACTGGCAGCGATCGGCGGACCGGCGGACACGCCCTTGCCAGTGCGCCGCAGTTCCGCCGAGCAAAGCAACACGTCCGTTCTCTTCGGCGATCGTTTGATTCTCAAGCTGTTCCGGCGTCAGCAGCCGGGGCCGAATCCGGACTACGAAATCGGCAAATATCTTGCAACCTTGCGCTTCGAGGGAGTCCCGCCGTTCGCCGGCGCAATCGAGTACATTCCGGCGGAGGGAGAAGCTTCTACAATCGCCTTGCTGCAAGGGCTGGTGGCCAATGAAGGCGACGGCTGGACGCTGGCATTGGAGGAGATCGATCGTTATTTGGAAAACTGCGCGCCCGTGCCGTTTCCCTCCGAAACTGCCGGTCCGGCCGATCTTTTCGAGCTTTCGGAACACGAACCGGCGCCATTAGCGCGAGAACACGTGGGTATTGCACTGGATGCGGCCGCCAGCCTCGGCCGGCGCACGGCGGAGCTGCATCTGGCGCTGGCGCGACCCACTGATGACCCCGCATTCGCGCCGGAGCCTCTCACGGCCGGCGATCTGCAGAGCCTGGCGGCGGACCTCAGGCGGAACGCCACCGGCGTCTTCGAGTTGTTGAAGGAAAGTATGGCGCGGCTTCCCGACGAAACGCTCGATTTGGCCGGGCTGGTATTGGGCCGGCGGCGAAGGCTGCTCGGAAGCTTTCGGGCCCTCGCGGGAGATGACAGTCAGGGGCAGCGTATCCGCGTCCACGGGGACTATCATCTGGGCCAAGTGCTGCGCGTCAAAACCGATTGGGTCATTCTGGATTTTGAGGGGGAACCCGCACGACCCATGGCGGAAAGGCGCGCCAAACAATCCCCGTTGAAGGATGTAGCGGGCATGCTGCGATCGCTCGGGTATGCAGCATATTCGGGCCTGATTGCATATACAGGCCGCCGGCCCGAGGACCTTACCCGCATGGAATCATGGGCGCAGCTTTGGGAGCGAGCTACATCGGCAGAGTTTCTGCGTGCCTATCGCGAGACTACCAAGGACGCCGCCTTTCTGCCGTCCACCCCCGGCGGCTTTCGAACTTTGCTCGGGGCCTATTTATTGGATAAGGCGCTCTACGAACTCTCATACGAGCTGAACAATCGCCCGGCCTGGGTACGAATCCCGTTGCAGGGCATCCTTTCGCTTTCGCTCGAAGGTGGAGACGGCTAGTGGAAACTGATGTAATCCACGGTGAGACGCTGGAGCAAATCGAACGGATCGGCAGTACGGATGTTGTGGTGGGTGTTCTCCGCAGCGATCCCGAAGGAGGGGACGATGGGGCAGCCCGTTTAGTCCGGGAAGCCATCGGCCGATTGTCCGGCGAAGCACGCGCAGTCGTGATCCACAACAACGGCACCGCCGCCAGTGCGTACCGCGCTTCCGGCGCCGCGGCCGAAGAGGAGCGGGTGCATGTGCTGGGTTGCCGGCTTGTTGGCCCGCAGGCGGCGGCAACACCCCAAAACTTCTCCGATGCTTATCGCGCGATCCTCGCAGCCGGCGGAAAGCTGGGAGCCCGCGTTTGCGGAGTCATCGCCTCGGATCTCCGGGCGGTAACCGCGCAGTGGATTTTGCGGCTGGTAGAACCGGCCTTGGAAAAAGGCTTTGATCTGGTCACGCCGTGCTACAGCGGGCACAGATTTGAGGGGCTGCTGAACAAGAGCATAGTCGCTCCCTTGACTCGCTCGCTGTATGGCGCGCGCATTCAGAACCCCATGGGGCCGGACTTCGGCCTTTCCGGCAGGCTGCTTCAAGAGATCTCCCGGCACGAATCGCGCTCCCCGGCGGCGCAGGCGGTTAGCCCTCTGGCATCCATCACGCCCACAGCCATTGCCACCGGAATGCAGATCTGCGAAGCCAATGTGGGCGCCCGCCTCCCACCATCTATCGACCCCAAAGACTTGAGCTCTTTGCTGGCGCAGGTCATAGGGCCCATTTTCCTTGATATGGAACGGAATGCCGCTGTGTGGCAGAAAATTCGGGGATCACGCGCCGTTACCAGGTTCGGCGAACCGCCGCCGCCGGCCGCGGAAACCGGAACCGCGGATCTGCGCCGCATGCTGGAATCGTTTCAAATTGGCGCCCAGAATTTGCAGGATCTCTGGAACCTCGTGTTGCCGCCCAAAACCATGCTTGAGACCGTTCGCCTAGCCCGCCTGCCGGCCGAGCAGTTCCGCATGCCGGATGAACTGTGGGTATCCATCGTCTACGATTTTGCGTTGGCGCATCGCTTGCGAACCATCAGCCGCGATCATTTGCTTCGCTCGATGACGCCGCTCTACCTGGGATGGGTGGTTTCCTATGCGCGGGAAATGGAGGCGGCCTCGCCGGAAGCCGTAGAGCCGCGTTTGGAGCGGTTGTCGAAAGCCTTTGAGGCCGGCAAATCCTACCTGATGTCGCGCTGGCGGTGGCCCGACCGCTTCAATCCGTAACAATATGAATGAGGAGGAGGCTATATGTGGGGACAAGCCGAACAATCCTTGAACCAGGCGATGGTTCGCGTATTAAGCCAGTTCGCGAGCCTGTTGCCCGGAATTGCCGCATTGATTGTGGCGGTATTCATTTCCGTTTTGGTGGCAGGCCTTCTCACCGCCATTTTGCGGCGGCTCTTGGTTCGCATTCAATTTGACGAGCGGCTGGTTCGTAGCGGCTCCTCTTCTCTGGTCGAGTGGTCGCCCTCCAAAAGTCCCACCGTTCTGGTGACTCGCGTGATTTGGTGGACCCTGATTTTGATTGGGTTTCTGATCGGCCTCTCCGCCATGAATACCGCCCTTACTTCGGAACTGGTGCTCCGGCTGTTCAGCTATCTGCCGAATGTGTTTGCCGCCGTGATTGTCCTGATCGCCGGGAACCTGATCGCCCGGTTCCTCTCGCGAAGTGTGTTGATCGGCGCTGTCAATATGAACCTGCAATACGCGCGTCTACTGAGCGCGGGCGTGAAGTGGTTGGTGATCGTGCTGGCGGTAGCCATGGCGCTCGAGCACCTCAGCATCGGCGGCGATATCATTCGCCTGGGATTCGGCATTCTTTTCGGCGGAATTGTGTTCGCTTTGGCGCTCGCCGTGGGCCTGGGCTCGAAAGAGTTGGTTACACGATCGCTCGAAAAGGAGGCAAGCAGAACACCCGCCCGCGACGCCGAAGAATCGTTTAGCCATTTCTGAGCCGGACGCGGTTAGAATTGTCCGTTGGATCTTGCCGAATCCGTTTACGCCGAAGCCGTCGAGGCGCTCCTCCGCTGCTGCTCCCCTTGCGGCCTGAAGGCTTCTGGCCAGTCATCCGGGCACCGGCAAATCTGGGCACGCGACAGCATGATCAGCTTACTGGGCGCTCGTTTGATTCCGGAGCAGCGCATCCAAGCCGCGCTGCGGAGCAGCATTTCGATCTTGAAACGCCATCAGTCGCCAACCGGCGAAATCCCGAACAACGTCGATTGGGAAGGAGGCCGGCCGAACTTCCGCGCTTACGCTGATGCCGGCCTTTGGTGGATCATTGGCAGCAGCTTGCTGGCCCCGGATCCGGACACGGTCCGGGTCGTTCTCAAATGGTATGAATGCCAGGACGTAGACCACAGCGGCCTCATCCAAATGCAGGAAAGCGCGGACTGGCAGGATCTGTTCTGTACACGCGGTAAGGGCCTGTACCTGAATTGCCTTTACGTCATCGCCTTGCGTGCCGCCGCCAGAGTGGTTGCTTCATCGGACCTCGCGGAGAGCAAGCGTTACAGCCAGCGCGCCGCGCAGGTAGCGGAGCAAGTCAATCAGTGGTTTTGGTATAGGGGCGATCGCGATATGTTACGGCACATCTCGCACACATTCAGCACCGAAAACAAGCAGGACCGGGATTCCCTGGGCCGTAAGCGCTGGATACCGGAGAAACGATATTTGGTCGACGAGCAGTATTACTTGCCGTACCTCGGATTTCGTGCGGTAGGCGAGTGGTTTGACTCGCTTGGGAACCTGTTGGCCATCCTGGGCGGCATCGCCAATCGGCAACAGACTCAAATTATCCTCGATTTCATCTCGCGCCACTCGCTGGACACCTGGCCCTTGCGAAGCTTGACGCCGGCCGTGCGCCCGGGCGACCAGGATTGGCGCGATTACTATGGAATGCTCAACCTGCCGCATCATTATCACAACGGCGGCGTTTGGCCTTTCATCGGCGGATTCTATGTGGCCGCGCTGCTGAAGGCCGGCCGCCGCGATGCGGCTGAAGCGGCGCTACGAAATCTTGCAGCCTTGAACCAGCAAGGAGGGTTCAACGAGTGGCATCACGGCGAGACCGGCGCGGCAATGGGTGTCCGCGATCAAGCCTGGTCGGCCGGAATGTATCTGTTCGCCTACGGCGCCTTGCAGGAAAAATTCGCTGCGTCGTTGGTGCTGCCCGATCCCTTGTAAACGGCGACTTGCGGATAGGGGCAGAGCGGCCGGGTCATGTCGACGCCGCTGCCAGTGACATGCTCGGCGACGAGCATATCCGGAGCCGTGCCGTTTTCGCGCCAGCGCTCCAGCGCGGCCATGCCATTGAACTGGTTTGGGCCAGGACCGCCGCCGCAATGCCGCATGCCGGGCACCATAAAGAGCCGGTACCAATCGTCTTGCTTCTGACCCATCTTCTGCAAGACGCTGGTGTAGAAGTTGATGCTGTTTTCCGGCGCGATGGCGGTATCGTTCCAGCCGTGATACATAAGTAACTTGCCGCCGTGGGCTTTGAACTTGGAGAGATCGGGATCGATGGCGTTAATGACGCCATCGTCGCGCTTATCCGCGGCGCGGGTGTCGCGATCAAGATCGAAATTGTGCCAGTCCCATTTCGGGTCTGCGTAAGTAAGGTATTCGAAGGTATCCACGCCGATTTGTGGCGGCGCCGCATTACTCACGACACTGGCCCAGGCCATTTCGCTGCCCGGCTCAAAGGAAGGGAAGATCAGCTTGCCATCGTTATAACGCGCAGGGGCGTAGATGCGTTTGACGGCGGCGACCTGGTCCGCGCTGAGGCAGCTTTCGGTGTCGCTGCCTTTGCAAAGGAGCGTATCCGGATCGAATTTGCACTTACGGGGATCGTTGAGTAGGCCGTCCTTAACTTTGTCCAGAGAATCGCAGGCGGCGAGAACTGCTTTGTTGATGACCGGCATTTTGCTGGCGGGAAGGATATTCTCGTGGCCCTTGATTGCAGCCATGCCGACTTCCACAGTCCAGGCGTGGAGATGAGTTTCGTAATTGGCGGGAGCTCCGGCCAGGATGCCATCAAAATCGTCGGGGAAGCGCTGAGCCTCTTTGAGACCTTGCCGGCCGCCTGTGGAACAGCCGTTCCAATAGGCAAGGCGGGCTTGCCGGCCGTAGTATTCGTTGATGAGCGCCTTGGCTTTAACGGTCATCTCATGAATGGAGCGCCAGGCGAAATCCACATACTTTTCAGGGTGGCCCATGGCGAAGACCGCGCTGCCGCCTTTGTGACCGGTATCGGTGGAAGCGGTGGCGTAGCCCTCGCGCAGCGCGGCAGCCATCGCGGGGTAACTGATCACGCCGGCGAATCCGCCATTGCCCACGGCTTCGAATTTTCCGTTCCAGTCCGATGCGGGAAACCAGAATTCGACTTCGATGTGGGAATCGGAAGAAGGCGTGAGCACGGCCGCAACGCGGCAATGCGCCGGCGCCATGGGCGGAGGGCCTGCGGGACCTCTTCCGGGCCGGGCGGGCAACTGCAGCGGCCCAGCGGGAACCATTTCCGCCGCCGTGATGGTCGTATCGGAGAGCGAAACCGACTTCAAGCTTTCGCAGGGCTTCGCAGATTGGCTATATCCCATTGCCGCGGTGACCGCCAGACTGATAGTGATGCAGATGATTCCGTTCATAAATAAATAGCTATATCACAGAGATCGGGGCGGCGCGGTAAGTCAGCTCGCGAGAATCTCTGAGAGTGATGCGACCGTTCCACCCACCGCCCGCACTTCTCTGATCGCTGCTGCCGCCTTCTCTTCACTGAGGGCGCGCACGGCATCCGCAACTATGACCACCTGCTTGCCACGCGCCAAAAGACCGCGGGCTGCCATCAGCACGCAGATTTCCGTGACTACGCCGTAAACCACAAAACGATCGGCGCACAGGGTGTCCACAATGTGACTCAATGTTCGCGTCTCGAAGGCGTCGATCGTCTGCTTCTCCACTACAATCTGCCGGGTGCGTTCGATAGAAATCGGTGCATCCTGGTTCGGCACAACCAGCCGGTGTTCGAGCAATGTGCCTGCGGGTTTGTGCTGGCCGATGGTTCCCGCTACGCAGTGCGGCGGCCAAACAGTAAACTCGGGGTCATTTTCCGTATGGGAGTCGGTCGTCGAGATTACCGGAATCCCATGCGCGGCGGCGTGGCGGTTCAGCCGCTCGATCGCGGGAACGATGCTCTCAGCGCCCGGGACGTAGAGGGCGCCGGCGGGATAAAGGAAATCGAGCTGCGTATCAATATCTACGAAGACGGTTGGCATGCGGCGAGATTCCTGCGCGTCTGCTCGATCAGTTCGCGCAATTCGCGGCTGTAGATGACGGGCCAAGGCTCGGCGGGATCAAGGCCGCGCAGAGCCGGTGGAAGCTTGGCCAGAGATTCGGCGGCGCGGCAGCGTACCTCCTCGAGCGAAGGCAGCGGTTCCACGAGTTCGCCGCCTAAAATTATGGGACGTAGCAGGGCTTCGCCTTTGCCGCATTCGCCCGAGCGGGCGATTACATCGCGGGCAACGTCTCGAAACACCTGCTTGGCTCCCGGGACGGTCTCCTTCTCTTCGCTGAGCTTGGACGTGAACCGCTGGATGCCGCTGACGTTCAGTTCGACCAGCTTGTAGATGGCGCTCAGGGCCGGCGCATCGGCTGACGTGGCAAGCTGTGTGCCCACTCCGAACCAATCGATGGGAGCGCCGGCGCGAACCAGCTTTCGAATGCGGTGCTCGTCGAGATCGCCGCTCGCCATAATTTTCGCGTGACGCAAGCCGGCTTCATCCAGCACGGCGCGCACCTGGCGCGAGAGCGACAGCAGATCGCCGCTATCGATACGGACACCTTCGAGCGGTTCGCCGATTTGTGCGGCCAGACGGGCGCCCGCGATCGTATCGTAGGTGTCGATCAATTGGATGGTGTGCGGGCCCAGCAAGCGCTGGAGCAGGCGGAATGCCTTGGCTTCTCCGGCGAAGGACATGACCCAGGAATGTGCCGCAGTGCCTACAACCGGGATGCCGTAACGAAAGCCCGCCAGAGTATTGCTCGTGGAGGCGCAGCCGCCAATGTAAGCAGCACGGGCGCCGATCACGCCGGCTTCGGCGGTGTGCGCCCGGCGGGTGCCGAATTCCACGACCGAGCGCCCTTCGGCTGCTTCCACGCAGCGCGCGGCCTTTGTGGCGATAAGCGTAGGAAAGCTGATAGCAGCCAGGACGTACGTTTCGGGGATCTGCGCTTCGATGATGGGCGCGCGAATGGTGAGCACCGGCTCGCCGGCAAATAGCGGCGCGCCTTCGGGTACCGCGAATAGGTCGCCTGTGAATCGGAAATTGCGCAGATAGTTGAAGAATTCCGGCGAGGCGTTTTGGAACTGCGGCAGGCCGCGGAGGTAGTCTACCTCTTCCGCGCTGAAACTCAGGTTGAGGAGATAATCAACTACCTCCGGCAAACCGGCTGCGAGAATGAAATTGCGGTTCGGTGGAAGGCGGCGAACGGCGAATTCGAAAGTGGCTTTTTGAAGAGCTTTGCCAGCTTCGAAGTAGCCGGCCGCCATGGTCAGTTCGTAGAGGTCAGTAAGAAGGCCGTTCATCATTCGCGGCGGCAGGCCGCCAAGACGAACGGCCCACCCGTTATTTCTTCTTCGCGGGCGCAGGAGGCGCTGCTTCCTTTACGCCGGCGGCGGCCTTTTGCAGGTCATCCACCGCTTTGGCGTCTAATCCATAGATGCCTGGTTCGTCATCGCGCTTCGCAAAATATTGATTTCCCTGCTTGCTGATTGTAACTCGTTCGACACGTTTGCCCATATTTGAGGTGACGGCCGCCTCGAAGACCGGGTCTCCGCCGCCCTTCTGGTCGAAGGAGGTGGCGCTCAGGTCGCGCAGCTTGTCGATCAAATCCTGAACGCTGGTATTGTCCATGGTTTTCGCGCCGGACATCCACTTGTCGCCGCTCTTTGCGTAGGTGGCGTTCTTCAGTTCGATCTTGGATGGGTCGCTGAAGCCGAACTCGTAGAGCTTCTTATTGCGGAAATCGTCGAGGTTCTTGTCCAAACCCTTGCCGAAATCGGCAGAGACTTTATAGATGCCCGCCACGGCCGTGCTTTTGGCGTAGTAGTTGTCTTTATCCTTGCGGACTTCGATGGTTTGGTTGCCGCTAGAATCAGTGACGGCGGCGGTGGCCACCTTCGTCCCCGCGGAAAATGCTTTCTCCGCCTTATCCGGCTCTTCGGAAAGATCCATGCGGACGTCTTTCAGATTGCTGACAAGCGAATCGACTGTGCCGCCATCCGCGCGGAGCGGGCGGGGCTTGAGGATCTGCCAACCGTCGCTGTTCTTGCCAAATTCGACTTCAGTTTTACCGGCCGGTTGGAGATCGACACGGGTCAGCTTGTCGGAGTCGAACGTCATCAGGCGCTTGTCGCGCAAATCGTTCGGCGACTTGTCGATGTTGTTTTTGACGTAGCTGGCGATGGTAAATACGCGCGGATCGTTCGCGAGCTTGGCGTAACTGGCATCGCCTTTGAGAGTCTCATCGCCGATAAGGAGGTGGTCGGTCTTGCCGCCTTTTTCCACCACCTGCACATCCTCAGTAGGGGTCTTCAAACCATAAGGCGCGAGATCGGTAGCTTTGGCGTCGACGACCGTATCGGCATTTAGCGACGAGAGGGCGGAAACCAGCGTGGTCGTGGTGTCATTATCGGCTGGAAGGGCTTGGGGCTGCGTCATTACCCACTTGCCGCTTGCGCGCTTGATGTCGATGGTTTGCTGCGGATTTTTGAGCCGCACCTCCTGGACGCCATCGGCGGGAATCGACAGGATCTTAGTCGTGGTGTCGGATTTGGCGGCGGCCTGTTTTCGATTGGACCACCAGACCCCGGCGCCCAGGACAGCGAGGAGTGCGATGGCGATGAGAAGGCCGTTGGGTTTCACCGGCTTACCTCCTTTGCCACCAAGTGCCCAGGCCCATACCTACGACGGCCAGCGGGAAGATGACGATGCTCAACCAGAACATCATGGCGCCGCGCTGCCCGCTGAGATTCATCGTCTGGTTTTCGGTCTCCTTCGGACGGATGGAAATCAGGTCTTCGTCTGAAGAGAGCCAGTTAATCGTGTTGCTGAACAGATCGCGATTGCCGAGGGCGTTGGAATTCATCAGATTGTTCTGCGCCCAGCGGGCAGTGCCGAAGACCACGAAGCGGCCCTTGGTAGTTCCGGTGGTGGTGCCGGCCGCGGCCAAAGTGAATGGGCCTTTCTTGCCCTTCTTGGGATCGATCGCCCCGTTGGCGCCAACGTCGTCGACAGCGATTGAGTCATCGGAAGTGCCGAACATTTTGTCAACTGTGGCCGCTCCGTTCGATTTGATATCGAGCGATCGCGCGAGCGGAAAGGCAGTGGGTATCCTCTGCATCGGGCGCACGATAGTCTGAGACTCGTACTGGAAGATCACGGGCACTTCGGGACCTGTCCCGAAGAGGCTTTGGCCGACGCCGCTCAGATCGAGCACCAAGTCCTTGTCCGCGGTGACTCCCCAACTGGAGAGGAGAGCGAGCAGTTCGGGACTATCCTGAGTCTGGCCTTCACGGCTGATGCGCAGCGGATCGTCCAGCATGATGAGCACGTGGCCGCCGCCTTCGACGTATTTCTTGATCGCATCCACTACGGCGGGGGTGTAAGCCAGTTGCGGACCTCCGACGACCAGCACCGTGCAATCCTTCGGAATCTCGAAGTTTGACGGGGTTTGCGGCTGCTTCTCATTCAGGTTGATCGCTTTGCCGGCTTCGGGCGCATTGCCTTTCGGGGTCAGGACCTGGATTTTGTAGTTATCCTTTGTCAGCAAGTCCTTCAGCCGCGAGTAGCCGGTGGGTCCGGTCTCTTCCGTGCTGTATTCGCCGCCGGCGGAAAGGAAATAGACGTTGCGGGTCTGAGTCTTCTCCGCGCGGATTAGTGCGCCAGTGACTTCCTCTTCGGTCAAAGCCTTAGCCGGCTCTTTTCGGAGACCGGTATCGACGATGATATTGGAATCCCGCGAGAACCCGGCGGCGCGCGCCTGCTGCGGCTTCTTTACGGGATCGATATAATCTACGTGGACCTTGGTAGAAAGGTTAGCGTAGCGATCGAGCAGGTTGCGGGCTGCGGGGAAGCGGGTCTGGTCGTCAAAGTAGGTGATCTTTACGGGCGCTTTGAGTCCTTTGACAACCTTTGTAGTCTGGTCGGAGAGAGTGAACTGCTTATTTTTCGTAGAGTCGTAAGACTTGTCGTAGCGGTTGGCGAGGAAGTTGGCT
>DATBID010000008.1:0-4633 GCA_036557125.1 Bryobacteraceae bacterium
TTCTCGAATGGCTTCAATGGCGTCATCGGCGATGCCGTCGTTAGTCGTGAAAGTTTGAAACGATCCGCGGGTGCGATCAAACCGGTCGAGCCCGCTGCGGGTCCCGATCCAGAGGGTTCCCCGGCGGTCCTCGAAAATCGAACCTATGCTGTTATGGCTGAGAGTGGCAGGATTATGCGAGTCATGTAAGTAGACGGTGAACTGCTCCGACCGGCGGTCGAAACGGTTCAGCCCGTGATTGGTTCCAATCCACAACGTTCCCGTTCGATCCGCGAATATTTCCCTCACGTTGTCTTCGGAGAGGCTATGAGGGTCGCGAGGATCGTTGTTATAGGCCTTAAAGTGACCGGTTGCGGGGTCGAACCGGTTGAGACCGCCGCCGTGAGTCCCGACCCACAGCACGCCTTCGAGGTCCACCCAAAGGCATTGAATCAGATCGCTGCTCAAGCTTTGCGGGTCCTTCGGATTGTGGCGATACGCGAAGAATCGTTCGGACACGCGGTCGAACCGATTCAGCCCGCCACCATGTGTGCCAATCCACAGCCCGCCGGACCCGTCTTCTCTGATGACGGAGACCTCGTCATAGGAAAGGCTGTAAGGATTTTTGGGGTCGTGCTGGTAGAAGACCATTTGTCCGGTCCTTCGATCCAACCGGTGAAGCCCGACCTGGGTCCCGATCCAAAGAAATCCCCGAGCATCTGCATGCACGCAGAGAACCTCTTCGCTGCGCAGGCTATTGGGGTGGTGCGATTCGTGCCGGTAGCTTACAAAAGGCGAGGGAACTGTCTCAAACCGGCTGACCCCGGCGTGGCCGCCCAACCACATATTTCCTTCCGAGTCTTCGAACAGGGTCTCGACACTGTCCGGAAGCGAGCCGGAGGGCGATGTAGAATACCGGACGAAAGTCTTGTGCGCCCGGTCGAATTTGAGCAGCCCATCGTGATTCGTAGCCACCCATAGCATTCCATTACGGTCTTCATGAATTGCGTTCACGCCAGAGACGCGGAGGCTCCCGGACTCTTCTCCACTGAAAGCGTAGTTCGTGAATTCTCGAGTCTTTGCGTTAAAAGCACTGAACCAGGGCCGCAACACCGATGACAGCCACAGAATGCCCGAACGGTCCCTCTCGAGGCCGTTGATAAATTCTCCTCCAGGACCGCGAGAGACCATCGGGCCGTTTGGGACATATGAAAAGCGGCCGTTCGACCGCTGCAGCGTGTACACACCCTGAGTACTTCCTACCCAGAAATCGCCTTGGCTGTCCTCGTTGAGCGCCGCGACAGCGGAGCCACGCGCGAAGTCATCAGGAGGGAGAGCGTAGTGGAAGAATCGCCTGTTGGCCGAGTCCAGACGATCCAGTCCGGCGTTGGTCCCAACCCAAAGCGAGCCGGCTCCATCCTGGTAGATAGCGCCGACCGTGTTGTTACTCAGACTTCGATTGTCGTCAGGGTCATGCGAGTAGTGCGTGAAGACGTCCGTCGCCGGGTCAAGCCTGTCGAGCCCACCGAATCCGGTCCCAATCCATAGAACGCCCGCACGGTCTTTGTAGACAACTTTGACGGTATTGTCGCTCAGACTACGAGGGTTGTTGGCATCATGGCGATAAGGCCTTAGAGTATAGCCGTCGTAGCGGTACAGGCCGTCGTCCGTACCAAGCCAGATGAAACCGTAATTGTCCTGAGCGATCGCGATGACCCACTTTTTGAACGGCTTGCCGCCCACTGAAAGCCGGTTGAAACGGATGTCCTGCTTATCGATGATTGGAGGCTTGACGATCGCCTGGGAGTGGCCTACGGCAGGGAAGAGGATCAGGGCGGCGAACAGGGGAAAGACGATTCGCGGAAGTCTGACTGAACTGTCCGACGAACGAATTTCAGCACTCATCCGGTTTCCAAACGCAGTCCCGTCGAGACCGCCGAATGACGGACCTAAAGACGAGTAAAGTTAACGCCTAGATTCTACTAGGATACGTCATTCTGTTACCGTCACGAAAGCTCGACAGGTCAACCCGACGCAGCGCCTGGCTGTTGCCGAACAAAGATTAGATCGGTATTCCGCGATACCGCATCGTGCTCGGTAGATAGCGCAGTGACTGACGCTGAATAACATGCCACGGCCGCGGGTTCGCTTTATTTACGAGCTGATCGGAACTGCAGTATTGCTGCTGGCCGGTTTGTCCCTGGTAATTCTAATGTTTGGCGACGGCAGCCCCATCGCTCCGCTAGTGCCAAACGTACGAGTACGGCAGGCAATTACCGGGTTCCTGTTTGGCACTGTGGGTGGAGCTATTGCGCTATCGCGCGTGGGAAGGGAAAGCGGCGCGCACATCAATCCGGCCGTCACATTTGGATTCTGGCTCATGGGAAAGATCGAATCCCGGATTGCCGTGGGCTACATGGCCGCGCAACTTACGGGCGCGGTGCTGGGATGCCTGCCGCTGCTTGCCTGGGGTTCGATGGGGCGCAGCATCGCATTCGGCGCGACGACGCCGGGACCCGGCTATACGATTTCGGCCGCCCTTGTGGGCGAAGTACTCACCACATTTGGCCTCATTGCCACGCTGTGCATCTTCATCGGCTTGCGACCGCTGCGCCGGTTTACGCCCGCCACGATGCCGCTGCTGTACAGCTTCATGGTCCCGTTGGAGGCCGCAATATCAGGAACGAGCACAAACCCGGCCCGGAGTTTCGGACCGGCGGTCATCTCCGGGGAATGGAACGGATGGTGGATCTACTGGCTCGGGCCAATGCTCGGGACGCTTGCGGGGATTGCTCTCTTCAGTTTCCTGGGGATGAAAGTGGAGGAAGCCAAGTTGTACTATTTCGAGAACGACCAACGCAAAATATTTCGGGCGACGGCACGGCGTGCGGGGGCGTGACCGAAACGCCGCGCTTGGCTGCCGGCGCGAGAATGCGCAGTTCAGGCTAAATCTCTTCCGGCGCCGGATCGTACCAACCGCCGACATCCTCAGCCAAACGATCCGCTTCGGGTGGGCCCCACGATCCGGCTTCGTACGAAAATGGCGAGTCCTTCATGTCGAGGATCTCCTCCACCGCGCACCATTGCGCTTCGACCAGATCCTCGCGGACAAAGAGAGTCTGGTCTCCTCGCATCGCTTCCGTAAGCAGCCGCTCATAAGCCTCGACCTCGTCGTGTAGCGAGACGGTCACCGCTTTCAATTCGGTATGCCGTGATACCGAGACATCTTCGGAGTCCATCACCTGCATGCCGATCGCTGCCACCAGGGTGTCCGGACCAAGGCGGAAACGGAAATGGTTAGCGACTGTGGCGTGGCGATGGCCTGGGGCGCGCTTCATCTTGACGAAAACCTCAGTGGTGGTGAGCGGCAGATTCTTCCCGGCGCGAATGAGAAACGGTACGCCCGCCCACCGCCATGAATCGATTTCCAGACGGAGAGCGGCGTATGTTTCGACTACGGAGCCGGGCTTGACTCCCGGTTCGTCGAGATAGCCGTTCACCTGACCCCGAACGACCTGTGATGCACGCACGCCGGGGATGCTGCGGAAGACCTTTACCTGTTCGTCACGCAAAGCATCGAGATAAATGCGGCTAGGCGGTTCCATTGCCAGGAATGCCAGCACCTGGAATAGATGATTCTGAATCACGTCGCGGATGGCGCCCGTTTCGTCGTAAAACTTTCCGCGGCCGGCGATGCCGAAATCTTCGGCCATTGTGATTTGAACACATTCGACGTGGTTCCGGTTCCAGACGGGCTCGATGATTGCATTGTCGAATCGGAAGTGCACGAGATTCTCAACCGCCCTCTTGCCCAGGTAGTGGTCGATGCGAAACACCGCGGACTCCGGAAAGACCTTGTGAATCGCCGCGTTCAGTTCACGCGCCGTCGCGCTGTTGTGGCCAAACGGCTTTTCGACAACGATGCGAGCCCCGTCAGCGCAGCCGGTCCGCCCCAGCGCTAGTACAACGTCTTCGAACAGGCTGGGCGGAATGGACAGGTAATGCGTCGGGCGCCTCGCCGGCCCGAGTTCCTGACGGAGTCGCGTAAACGTGGCGTCATCTCGATAATCGCCGTCTATGTAATGCAGCAGGCTGGACAGCTTCGTAAAGGCATCGGGGTCGACGCCGCCACCAAACTCTTCCAAACTGTCACTGGCACGCCGTTTAAGATCGTCAAGACTCCAATTACTCTTGGCTACGGCAATCACTGGAACGTCCAGAAAGCCGTGCTGTATGGCCGACTGCAAGGCGGGGAAGATCTTTTTGTAGGCGAGGTCGCCGGTAGCTCCGAAGAAAACCAGCGCATCTGATTTCAGTTGACCATTGGCATTGGCGATCATCGACGCGAAAGATGCAGCGCGACTGCCAGGATGATCCCAAATATTTCATTACTCGCGATTTTTCGGCGTTGGCCCGGCTGGAGGTCACCTTGCTTCTTTGGCGGAAGCTAGTGGGAGTCGAACCCACCCGAGACGCTGAGCGCCCCACGCTGGTTTTGAAGACCAGGCCCAGCACCGGCCAAGATTAGCTTCCAGAGCCATTCTAAATGGTCTGAGAGCGGCGACAGGAATCGTCAGGCCGCGTTAAACAGTGACGGTTGCACGTCGCGGACGTGAAACCCGGCTAGTTCCGCCGGGTAACGGCGCAGAAGCTC
>DATBID010000009.1:0-12549 GCA_036557125.1 Bryobacteraceae bacterium
CCACTACCCTCGTATCCGCCAATTGAGTCTCTTGCATGCGAATCGCACTCGGACCAAGCATACGCAAATATACTCCGGCGCCGAGCAATAACTCCACTCTGCCGTTGTCGACGCGAAGACCTTGGCCGTTCTTCATCTGGAACGGCGGATGATCACCGTAAGTAGGCTGGACCAACTGATCGTCGACGTAAATTGCCCCTCGCTGAAAGTTGATCGTCCCGGCACGGGCGCTGATGGTCCGCGGCTGCGCAATAGCCACGCTCCCGCACAGAAATACCAGAACAAGTTTTCCGGCATCGTTCACGCCGCCCAAGCCTCTCTACCGAATGTGACCTTCCGAAAAATCCTTGTTGTTCTCTTCGCAAGAGTATTCCATGATGTCCCAATCCGGGCGTAGCGTGAAGACGCGAGTGTTCTTCCAGCGCGTCGTGTAGGTTTTCGGATCGTCGATAAGGACTTCGTACCTGATATGAGTCGCGTCCGTCCGCTGATACGACTCAGTAATCTTCATCTGATCGCTGTGGGGATGACCGACTGTGTCCAGGTTCGTTTTCTCATTAAAGAATCGGGTTTCCACAATTAACGTGTCTCCATCCCAACGGCCGAAAGAGGTTCCCATCCAGGTCGGATCAATATCCTTATCCTTGGAAAAACTCCTCCCATCAGTCGGAACGACGTGAAACACATTCCAAGCTTCGTAAAGGACTGCGAAAGTTTTTGGGGTCTGCACGATCTCAACGGGGAACGGAGAATTCATAGACCGTGTCAAGCCTTGCGGCAGGCAGTGGCCGGTATAGTCGAATTTCGCGGGGTCGTAGTTCTTGAATTTATCGGCGCCCCACGCGGTGAAAGGCAGCGGAGACATCCCAATCTGGTTCTTCGCGCTCCGCGACATGTCGGGAACATACGGCCGCTCCCATACGCCATTCAGGTCCGGTTTGCCGTTTATCATTCGCGGAATATCGGTGGGAGCGCTTTGAGATGGCACACTCTGGGCTATCGCGCACGACGCAGAGATCAGCACAACAAGCGCCATCGTGGGCCGCTTTAAAGAACCCGTAGAGGTCGTCATCGGGATACGCCTCGGCAGTGGCGATGATTATATTAAAGATCGAAACCGGTTGTAAATTCACCGCACCTTTTCGGGGAACGAAAACGCGGGCATGATATCCACGGGAACATCGGTCATCCCTGCCAGAGCAGTCCGCAATTCAGGAGGCATGCGGTCGTACTTATTGAACCACGCTTCCGTACGCGCACGGTCGCCGGTGGCTTCCATTTCGAGGAGCTGCTGAGCAAGCCGCGCCAGAGTCCCTGGCATGAGGGCGTAAGCCACTTCGTAACGGCCGCCGGCGCCTCGCGTGAGAGCGCGATTCTCCAACAGATAACTGAACTCCATCATTTCCGCGCGGCCGTGCGCTTCGTTAATTCCATACCGCAGGGTCCGGAAAATTCCCGCAACGTAGGACGCGTAGAATGCTTCGAGCCGGTCCTTGGGCAGCACGCCGCGGTCCACCAGCCATTTCAGCCCGAACATGCCCACTACATCGGCCTTGGCCTCTTCCAAACCGGCATAGGCCGGGCCAACCGCTTCGCGAATATCCACTTGTTTCCCGCCCACATGCGCGTACGCGGGACCGAGGCCGTGCGAGATCTCGTGCATCAGGGTGGAGGCCATATATCCGTCGCCCGAAGCCTTAGCAGCCTGCTCTGGGCGCATCAACTTCTTGGCGAGCGGCAAAATCACATAGTTCACACGGGCGTCCATGAAGTTCTTGAAGAAGATTTTCTTGGTGCCTTTCTCCTCATGAATACGAGCATCGTTCGGAAGATTGTCGGCAACGGCCTGGTAGCCATAGCGCAGATCTCCGGCACGGAACGGCGCATCCATCACTTCCATGGGGGTCAAATGGCCACGCTTAGAAGGGCGATCCGCCGCGGCCACCGGCAGAGCATCCTGAATCTCCGGCACATACTGCTGATACAAAGCCAGCTTCTTGCTTTCTTCATCGTTGCGAATCAGGACGGAGGCGCCGTATGAAGTCTTTACTCCCAGCAAGCCATCGAGGTAGGTCTCATAAGGCGCGAAAATGACGTCCACCTTAGGGTCCTTCAAATCCAGCCAGGCGAGGTCGCTCTGATAGTAGTCGTCATTGAGCAACGCGGCGGCGCGCAGCCGGAGGAAATTCGCAAAAGCCGGATCGGCGGAAAGCACTGCGGCGGCGCGCAAGTCCTCGGCCATCGGCTTCAAGAACTGCTGGAACTCCTGATGGTAGGGCACGCCGATCAGGCGGTTGCCCTGCCATTTCACGACCGCGTAGGAATCGTAGATGGCCCTCCTATCGCCCGGGTGCTGTTTGACGTATTCTTCGACGCGTTCGCGTGTCAAGTCGTGTGGATAGAGGTCCCGGCCGGGTGGCATCTTCTCATTTCCGACGAACGGCTGATTGTCCAGGAGGTCCCAGCGGCTGCCCATGATTCCGAACAACTGCTTCACCGTGGGATTCGTCGTCTGCAGATATAGCTGAAGGCCTTGGCGGTCGCTTTGCCGCCAGTAGATGTCGTTGAGCAGTTGGCAAGCGTCGACAAGTTTCTCCACCATCTGACGCTCTCGTGTTGAGAGGCCGTCCGCGTGGAATGGCATTTCGACCGACTTCCATTTTGCGAGGCGCGCCGGTGCATCGGGGGCAGGTTGTTCGTCTTTTCCGCTTTGCGCGAAAGCGATCGCAGCGGCCGCGATGGCGGCAATGAGCCAGATGGGTCTTTGTGTTGAGGGGGGCCGAAACCACTTCCAAGGCATCTCGATTTCATGCTATCAGTTCGCGCTTGGTACGGCAGGCGCGAACGGAATGAGCAGCCTCGCCGTAACTGCGAGATATAATGGCGCCAACACCAGACTAGGGAGGAGAACGTCCGTGTTCGTTGGTTGCCGTAATTGGTTCTGTGTCACGATGATCACGACGTGCGCGGCCAGCACTGCGATAAGTGCCGACGAGCCGTGGAATTGGAGCGGTTCATTTTCGAAAGGAGCCGTACAGGTTCTACTGGTCGGCGATATCAACATTCAGAAAAGAGCCGATCCGGAGGACGTTTTTTTCCACGTCAAACAGACTCTGAATAGAGCCGATCTGGTGTATGGAAACCTCGAAGGACTGTTGGTGAAATCCGAAGGACCCGACAAGGACATTCCCGACAAGAGCGGTTGGCAGCATATTGGCCCGGAAGCCGTACGCGCCTTGAAGGCAGGCAACGTAACCGTGGTCGGAGTCGCCAACAATGTTGCCTACGGGCCCGAAAACATTCTCAAGAGTCTGGCGGTATTGGACGCGAATCACATCGCTCACACTGGCGGAGGAGCGAATCTGGAACGGGCGCACGAGCCGGCCATCGCAGAACGCAAGGGAGTCAGGTTCGGCTTTCTGCAATACACGGCCAAGTGGTACTTGGAGGACCAGCAGATCGCCACGGCTAACTCTACCGGCGTAGCTCGCATCTTGTCTCCGGACGGCATCACGATCGACCCTGCCGACCTAGGTCGGCTGCGGGACGACATCCACCGCCTGCGCGCGCGCGCCGATGTCGTCGTGGTGTCGAGTCACAATCGCGATGGATTGGCTGGACGCACCACCGGCGCTTCGTCGCCCGAAGGCCGTCAAGGCCGTCCCGAGGACCTATTCTCTCCAATCGTCCTTGGCAGGCGATTCTCTGAGGCTGAACCCTACGAGAGAGAACTGGCGCATGCTGCGATCGAAGCTGGGGCGGACGTCGTGTACGGGCACGGTTCACACGTGGCGCAGGGTGTGGAGATCTACCGCGGCAAGCCGATTCTATATTGCGTGGGAAACTTCGCAATGGACTGGATCAGGATGCGGCCGAACAAAGAAGGACTCGCGATCCGTATGGTAGTCGAAGGCAGGAAGGTATCGCGCGTCTCGTTTGTACCTCTGACTCGGGATGATGACAACAAAGTAGTCATGCTAGACCCAAATACCGTAGACGGTGAAGCCTTGGTTCAAAAAGTCAGAGATCTCTCTATGGGTGTCCCGCTGGCAGTCGATGGCCATGAGGTCGTACTAATGGACCACACGAAGCTGTCGCCGAGGAATTAGCGCCAAGCGCCCCCGTTTATCGCGTCACAACCTGACCATGTACGTTTTACTGAAGCCGTTCCGCGTGTTGGTCACGGTAAAAGTGCCGTCCGGCTGCGCGGTGAGTAAAATCCAATGCGCGGGGCCGTTGTGAACAGGTGCGGGCGGCGCTCCCAGACCGGGTTGCGGCGGCGTCATGGGGGCTATCGGCATCGCCGGCTGCGGGTCATCGATAGTGTTGGCAATGAACATTCCCGGCACCGTGTACTCTTGCCCGCTTAGCAGCGAAAAGTGAAGCTGCCAGAGATCCTCCAGACCAGGCGACGAGTGAATGGTCTTCATGACTTCGGGTTCGCCGCCTTTCCTTGTGCCATCGTTTATGATGGCCACACGGGGATGAACCGCGTGAACCAGGACCTCGGAATTCGAACTAGCTTGCCCATGGTGCAACCCGAGGAGCACGTCTACTGATCCAATCCGATTATTCGGACACATCAGTTCGAATTCTTTGTTTTTTGTCAGATCGCCTAAATGGAGTGCGCGGAATTTTCCGAAGCTCAGGTGAATTCCCACAGATTGCGGATCCTCCGCGTTGTTGTCACCGGCTTTGAAGTTGGCGCAATAAGGGTTCGGCCGACCCGCTCCCGTAAGCGGAGTCTTGATGGTCTCGCCGGCGGAAGTCACTACTCGTACTTCCAGGCCCGCCATGGAAATCTGGTCGCCGGCCTTTACCACTGTGTGTTTAGCTTTGGCGTAAAGCTGTGGGTAGGTCTTTTGGAGAAACGTGTCGGCCAGCTCGCCAGGCTGGACATTGGGGCCGTGATCGATGAATTCCCGTATCGTCATTTTGGAGGCGAGTTCGGCCATCCCGCCGAAGTGATCGCCATGCCAGTGCGTGGTGATCAGATGATCAATCTGTTCGAGACCCGCGTCTCGCGCAGCCTCCAGAATCCGCCCGGCGTCTCGCGGTGCAGCCGCACCAGCATTTCCAGTGTCGATCAACAGCGATTCATGCGATGGCGAAACGAACAAGGTGGCGTTGCCGCCTTCCACATCGATGATATAGACGGAGAGAGTGTTTGCCGTTCGCGTCTGTGCTGCGACGAACGGGGAAAGGGCCAGAACCAAGACAAAAAGTAAAACGATGGATCGGCGCATCTGGGCCTCCTCTTGAAATCCGGTATACCGAAGTGCCGGTTACTATACCACAGGCACGGAAAGTTTCGTCCCGTAGCGCCGGGAACGAGCTCTTTCCAATGTTCAACCGCTGTATACTTCTTTCATGCCGAACACCCAAAAACGCACGGACTGGTTTCGTTTCTTCGCTGGAGCGCAGGTTTTTGCCGCGGTTATGGCTGTGGTATTCGCTGGCTCGCTAGCGCGAGGACAGGAGCAACAATCACCCAACGCCTCCGATATCGCCGAGGGTATGAGGCTTTATCAGCAAAAAGGCAACTGTCAGGCGTGCCATGGGTGGGCTGGCGATGGCCACAAGACTGATAGCCAAATGCCCGACGGCACCAACTTGCGGGAAACTAAGCTTAACCGAGCCGGCTTGATCCTGCTTATCAAGTGTGGGCGGCTCAATTCACAAATGCCGGCCTTCGACAAGTTTGCTTACAGTGACGGGCGATGCTACGGCAAGAAGCAGGCCGACTTGAGAGCGTACCCGACCCGTATGCCCGATCCTCCCGCAACGCTGCAGCAGCGCGAGATCGAACTGGTTGCCGATTTCCTGATTGCGAAAGTCGTGGGAAAAGGTCCCATGGATCATGCGAAGTGCGTCGAGTTCTGGGGATCGGAAACTGACGCCTGTAAAGAGTTCCCCAAGTAGATCCCGCGACAATTAATTTAGCGCAAAGACGAACAGGTAGCTGGCATCCTGGAAGTTGTCGAACTTCACGGGATGCAGGTGCCGTCCTCCGGCTTGAACGGCAACATACTGTTTCGTTCCGATCGCATAAGTTACTGGTGCGCCTTTCAGCGCAGTGCCCACATTAAATCGCCACAGTTCTTCAAGCGTTTCGTCGTTATATGCCACCACCCAGCCATCCTGTAAAGCCGTGAATACCAGGCCTCCCGCTGTGGCGGTTGCACCCGACCGAATCTCGATATCGGTCACCGCCTTGGCGATGACTTTATGATTGACGGTGTCGAAAGCGGTCACCGAACCGTAGTAGAGATCGCTATTGTACGTACGCTTCTGACTATTCTTCTGGTCGATCCCGCCATTGGGCGACAAAAACTTTACCTCCGCCCCATTTTGTGAGAAGCAGCCTTCGATGCCCACACCGTAAGCAATGTGCTTGACTGGGTTATATGCTGTCGGTTGATGTGCGATGCCGCCATGCCAAGTGGGGCATGTCCGCTTCTCAGGGTCACCTCTCAAAGGGCGCGCTGCCGGATTGTACGTCTGAACGTCCAGTTTGCGATTGTATTCAACCGGCTTCCCCGTTTCCGGATCGAGCCCCTTGGTCCAGTTCAGGTCGTTGACGTATTGAGTACCTTTAAGGAACCTGCCGGTGGTGCGATCCAACGTGTAGTAATAGCCGTTGCGGCCGAAATGGCCGACCGCCTTGCGCAACTGTCCACCGATCATCGTGTCGTAGAGCATATGGACGCCGACTTCGTCGTAGTCCCACGAATCATTGGGCGTGTATTGGAAATACCACGCCAGTTTACCGGTATCGATATTCAGAGCGACGGCGGAATCGGTATAGAGGTTGTCGCCGGGCCGCGATTGAGGGTCGTATTGCGGCACCGGGTTACCAGTGCCCCAAATGGTGAGCTTCGTCGCAGGATCATAAGAACCGGTCTGCCAGATGCCGCCCCCACCGGTTTTCCATGCGTTATTTTTGTCTTTCCAGGTTTCGCTCCCCGGATCGCCCGGCTTGGGTATCACATACCACCGCCATAGCTCTTTACCGGTCCTAGCTTCCAGGGCAGCGATCCAGCCCCGTGTTCCGGCGTCGCCCGCTCCGTTTGCGATGAGCACTTTGTCTTCCGCCGTGATCGGCGCGGTGACAAATTTCTCCCTGTTGCCAAACTCATTGGCTGTAGCCACCATCTTGTCCCAGACGATTTCGCCGGTATCACGCTTCATCGCAATCACACGGCCGTCGGGAAGGTTGGCGATCACGAGGTCTTCCCATAGGGCCACCCCACGCGTCCTCGGCGTGTTGCCCTGGTGCTTTACACCGGGATCGGTGACCCAGACGAACTGGCCACGATTTGGATCGCGCGCATCGATTTTGTAGATGGTACCCCAACCGTCGGACGTATACATGAAGCCGTTATCAATCAACGGATTCACTTCGTTCTCCGGGCCGTTCTGCCCGACGTCCTGCATCCCGCCGAGAGCCAGCGCCCAGACCATCCGAAGATTCTTCACGTTTTCCCGGTTGATCTGCGAAAGTTTCGAGTAGCGGGTTGATCCATAATCGCCGTTCATCATTAACCAGTTTTGCGGCTCATTTTGCGCGTTGAGCAAGCGGTCCTTATTTACCGTCATGTTGTATTGGGCGAATGCCGGAAGAGCGAATCCGCCGACGAGAACCGCGATTGAGAAAGGTTTCCGCACACTGGGCCGCATAATAATCTCCTCCTGAAGAGGATAGGTTTTTATCTCTCTCCGGTCAACCGGTCCTCGCAGGTTGCCGTAAGCGAGTTAGGTGGTCAGGGATGGAGTCTGCTTCCCAATAATAGCGGCAGGGCCGTAGGGCCTAGATTTTGGATATTCTGGCGGTGAGGGTGGGATTCGAACCCACGGAACCCGTAAAGGTTCAACGGTTTTCGAGACCGCCCGATTCAACCACTCTCGCACCTCACCGTATTCCCAATCTACCTGATTTCCCAATAGGTAGCAACGACTGTCATACAGCTTATCGGGTGTCAACCAAAGCGATACCAAGCCGCGCAATGCCACTTCGCTTTGGCGTCCCGGTTCGTGCGCCCACGTGGCCTCGATGTCTCTATAGAAACCCGGCTGGCTGGCGGTCCCTGATGTATACTCAACTGTGCTGAAAAGCAGCGCAACTTCCGCAGCCCAATCCAGGTCCGCTGTTCGGCCGAGCCACGTCCGCCATGTGGTGCTTGGCCTCACAGTGCTGGCGTACATGATCACGTACATGGACCGGCAGGTCCTGGCTGTGGCTCGCCCGGTGATCCGCGACGAACTACGGATCTCGCTGGTCATGATGGGCTGGATCACATTCGCCTTCCGCATGTCTTATGCGCTGTTCCAGATCCCTGGGGGCTGGATGGGCGATCGCATCGGCGCCCGGCGCGCGCTATCGCTGATTGTCACGTGGTGGAGCGCCTTTACGGCAGTCACCGGGCTCGCCTGGAGCGCGGTCTCGATGCTGGCGATTCAAGCTCTGTTCGGTTTCGGCGAAGCGGGCGCGTTCCCAATCGCCACCCGGTCGCTAGCTCGGTGGATGCGTCCCACGGAGCGCGGTTTTGCGCAAGGGGTGACTCACGCCGGTTCGCGCCTGGGAGCCTTTATTACGCCACCCATTGTGGTGCTAATCATCGCCAAATTCGGCTGGCGCCCCGCGTTTTTTCTGTTCGGGCTGCTGGGCATCGCGTGGGCGCTGGCGTGGTTTATCTATTACCGCGACACGCCGGAGGAGCATCGCAGCGTCAATACAGCCGAGCGCGAGCTGATCGGCTCCGGACGGAAGCGGTCGGACCATGTCCCGTGGCGGCGGATTCTGGCGCACGGCAACTTGTGGATTCTGGCCGTGATGTATTTCTGCTACAACTTCAACCTGAACGTGTACCAGGATTGGTTCCCTACTTACCTGCACGATTCGCGCGGCCTAACGCTCGCGAAAATGGGCTTCTACGCCAGTCTGCCGCTGCTTGCAGGGGTTTTGGGAGATCTCGCCGGCGGCTCGTTTTCGGACAAGGTGCTGCGCGCCACCGGAAACGTGAATCTGGCGCGGCGCTGGGTGGCCATTGCCGGCTTTGTGGTTTCCGGCGCAGCCACGGTCCCAGCCGTTCTGGCGCGCGATCCACGCGTTTCGGTCGCGTTCTATTGCGTGGCCTTCTTCGCCCTAGAGTGGACGGTGGGCATCTCGTGGGCGATTCCGCTGGATATCGGCGGCGATTTTGCGGGATCGGTTTCGGCGGTGATGAACTCGCTGGGCAACTTGGGCGGCGCGCTCTCAGCGCCGGTGGTGACTTACGTGGCAACCCGAATGGGATGGAACGTGCCGTTCTACACCACCAGCGCGCTTTGCGCGATCGCGGTGCTGTTGTTTCTCAGGATTGACGCGTCGCGGAAAATTTGAGGGAAGCATCAGCTCTTAGTCTTCAGCTATCAGCTACGGCTGTGCGCGCCTACGGCGCGCCACAGGCATTTGCTGACGGCTGATAGCTTCCTTTATGCGTGCTGATATGCCACGCCGGTTCTGTCTTTGGCAGCCTGTTTGAGGTAATCGAGCGCGACCGCAACGCCACCGGTTTTGTGCGGGACGCCGGCTAGTCCGAGGCCCATTTCGATGCCGCACAGCGTGCCGGCCAGCATCAGGTCGTTGAAATCGCCCAGGTGGCCGATCCGAAATACTTTATTTGCTACCTTGTTGAGCCCGTTGCCGAGAGACATGTTGAAGTTTTCGAGAACCACTTTGCGAAATTCATCTGCGCTGTGGCCAGCCGGCACCAGCACGCTGGTGGAGGAGGGGCTGAATTCGGCCGGATTGAGCGCAAGGACTTCCAGACCCCAGGCTCGCACCGCGCGGCGAGTCGCTTCGCCGTGCCGCGCATGGCGCGCCCACACGTTTTCGAGACCCTCCTCGCGCAGCATGGCCAGTGATTCCTTCAAGCCGTAAAGCAGGTTGGTGGCAGGGGTATACGGGAAGAAACCGGTTTTGTTGTTGGCCAGCATGCTCTGCCAATCCCAATACGCGCGGGGAAGGCGCGCAGCCTTATTGGCCTCCAGGGCTTTTTCGCTGATGGCGTTAAAACTGATTCCGGGCGGCAGCATCAAGCCCTTTTGCGAGCCGCCAATGGTGACGTCAATGCCCCACTCATCGTGCAGATACGGTATGGAAGCGAGCGAAGAGATGCTGTCTACCAGATACAGCGCCGGGTGCCGCGCGCGGTCGATGGCTTTGCGCACCTCGGCAAGGCGGCTGGTGATGCCGGTGGAAGTTTCGTTGTGAACCACACCGACGGCTTTGACCTCATGACTGCGATCTTCACGGAGAATTTCCTCGATTTTGTCCGGATCAGCCCCATGGCGCCAGTCACCCGGAATGAACTGGACGTTCAAGCCTAGTTTGCCCGCCAGATCCTGCCACAGAAAGGCGAATTGCCCGGTCTCGTACATCAGCACCTTATCGCCGGGCGAGAGGGTGTTGACGAGCGCGGCTTCCCAGGCGCCGGTACCCGACGAGGGGAAGATGATCACTTTATTTTTCGTGCGGAAGACTTCTTTGATTTCCTCCAGGACTTCTGATGCAAAGCGCCCGAATTCCGGACCGCGGTGGTCGATTGTGGGCCGGGCCAGGGCTCGCAAAATGCGCTCCGGCACGTTCGTAGGTCCAGGAATCTGAAGGAAATGGCGTCCGCTCTGATATGGCATGATTTCTCCTTGGTTCGTAAAACAGGCTGAGTAACCCATCATATACCGGCCGCGCCCGGCGCCGCATGCCGCGCCCGGCGATATCATAAGAATGCATGGAACCGATGTTGCGCCGAAGCGCATTAGCCTTGTGTTTACTGCCTGTTTCGGGCCTCGCGCAGACGCCGCGGCCGGACCTCGGCGCACCGGACACGGGCGACCACGATGTCCAGTTGCCAAACGGCAAATCGCAGCGCGACGAGATCCTCAAAGCGGAGCACGAACAGAACCTCAAAGACGCCGCCAAGCTGGCCGAAATGGCCGACGAACTGAAAGAGACCATGGAGAAAGAAGACCGCAATGTCTTCTCCATAAACACCATGAAGAAGGCGGAAGAAATTGAGAAGCTGGCGCACAGAATCCGGGCGCGCATGCGTCACGATTAGCTATCAGCTATCAGCGATCCGCTATCCGCTCAAAACTTTACGGTTGGGCTTACGCGCGGGGCTCCTGGGCATCATTTTGCTTACAACAATATCTGCTGCCGGCAAGCCGACGCTTGTGTTGATCGATCCCGAGGACCGGGCGCAATGGCAAACCTGGGTCGCGGCCGCTCCGGCGAGTTCCGGCTGGCAGATCGTCGCGCCCGCGGTTTCTCCCGATGCGCCAATTGATGCGCGCGTGCAGGCCGTCGAGGCCGCTGCGCGAGAAGCCGTGAAGAACGGTTCCGCCGATCCGTCGCATCTCTACCTCGCGGGCCGCAACGAAGCTGCCGCGGCGGTCTTCTATACGATTTCGCGCGTGCCCGATCTCTGGACCGCGGCTGTGGCGGTGGGAAGTTCGCCGCAGATCGCTATTGATACCGGGCGGATCTACGGCGCCAACTTCTCCCTGGTGCCGGTGCTTTGGATTGGCAGCGGCCCAGGCGATCGGGAACTCGCCCAAAAGCTCGCCGACGACGGCCTCAAGATCGAATGGCGCAGCGGAGAGAAGTTTTCGGTAGGCGCACTGATGACATGGTTGGGAGGCCACGCCCGGGAAGAGTTTCCCGCGGCCATCGATTGCGAAACCAATTCGCCCTCGTTCGCGAGTTGCTATTGGATTCGCATGACCAAACTGGACGCCGGCGAGCGCAATGACGTGCTACCTTCCAGCCGCATTGCGCCGGCTATTAAGCCTGCGCTGGATCTGGGCGCCTTCGCGTACAAAACCGAAGATCGCGGCCCGGGCATTCTGATTTCCAGCCTGCCCGAAAAATATAACGGCCGCCTCAAGATCGGCGACCGCATCGTAGAGTTGAACGGCCGCCCGATTGCGGATGCCCAGGCCTACACCGCGATGATGGCCGAATTTAAGGAGGAGAAGCCGGTCGCGGTGATGGTCGAGCGCGGCAAAGAGAAATTTCGCCTCGAAACCAGCGTGGTCCTGGCAAGTCGCGCGCCTGGTGTGACTGCGCGGGTCAAGGCCAGCTTCGGCGGCGGAGAAAACGAGATTCAGATCGTGAGCCGCGCCGTGAGAGAAATGCAGGTGACCGTGCCTCCGCGGTGGACCCCGGCGGTGATGAATTGGAATGGCGTACCGGTCGGAAAAACGGAAGCAAGGCAGGGGCCGCAATGTTTGTTGCTGCGCATTGAGAAGGAACTGGAGAACATGGCGCAGTGCCCGTAGGACAGGATCCGGGAGTCCAGGGTGTTGGTGTATGCTGGATTTCGCCGGGCAGAAGCCCGGCCCCACAGTAACCGGAAAAGGAGTCTGAGTATGGCCTCTGTCGTGTACCATCCGACCGAACGGCAGGTACCCGTTTCGGCCACGAAAATTCTGATCAATAACCGCTGGGTGGAAAGCGCCTCCGGTAAAACGTTCCCGACCATCGACCCTTCCACAGGCGACGAA
>DATBID010000010.1:0-5936 GCA_036557125.1 Bryobacteraceae bacterium
TCAGCGCCTCGTATTCGGCTGCCGATTGGCTGCCCGAGAGCAAATCGGCGCGAGCCAAACGCGCAGCGGAATCAGATACTTCTCGCTGCGTAAAATCGTTCGGACTCATGGGGCGGCTCGAAAGCTCGGTGGTCTGAAAGCTCCCGGCGGCCAGGTGCGCCTTAGCCTGAGCCTCGATCTCCGCCGGCGGTTTTCCGAAGGCGTTGCGGTAAGCCGCATCCTCGTCCACTCCCTTGCGGAGATTGTAGAGGAGCACGCGCAGCTTGCCGAAGTAATCGGGATCGGTCACCAGCAGATGGATCCGCGCCCAATCCAGATCGGGTGCAGCGCCTTTGGGAGGCGCTCCGGCCGTAATGCGGATGCCGCTCACCTGAACGGTGGAACAGAATTCGATCAGCCCGTGTTCGAAGTTCGCGGGCATCCGGGCCGTGTTGGTATTGAGAAACAGCCGCGTAAGCTCTGTAAAAATCGCGGCTCCGGGAACGGTTCTTTCATCCAGCACTATATAATACGCGTCGCGCCCCTCGACGATCGGCTTGGCGGTCGTCCAGCCCTTCGCGTCTTTGAAAACCAGGATTCGCACGGTTTGCGGAGTCTCCAAATCCTGCTCGCCCACCAGTTGCCCCAGGGCATTGCGGAATTCTTCGAAACGGACGAGATCCTCGCGGGCAGCGCGCGTCGAGCCGTCTGTCCACAGCTCGAACGGCCCGGAAGCGAATTTCACCCAGTGGTCCTCCGCGTTGAGCAGAGCCGGAAAGCACGCGCTCGGCAACAGCAAAAGGGCGAATGGAATCAGTCGCCGCATGCATTCATTATCCGCCCGCGGCCGGCCGGCAGGTTCGGCCCGTTTGCTAATATGAAAACACCCGCGGCGCTATCGTCTAACGGTTAGGACGGAGCCCTCTCAAGGCTCAAATACGGGTTCGATTCCCGTTAGCGCTACCAGAAGCCAGATTAGCTTCAACAACTTCTAATTTCTGTGCTCGCACGTTGCTGGCACCAATTTTCAATGCTTAGTCTGTGCGCGGCAAGAGATTGACGTTGGAACTTCCCATTTCCACGCGGCTTCGCGGTCGCGGCTGGTTATCGCATGCGGGCAGTTATCAGCAGGTCACTCGCGGTGAGGAGTGCCCCAGGCGTTCGCCTCGTTCTGGGCAAGCAGGTGTGAACCGTGGGAAGGCCGTAATAGATCAAGCGCAGCACCCTTCGGTTTCGGGATCTTGAGCCGCTGGAAGAGAGCCGAGATCGACGCCGAAGTCGAATCAGGCTTTAAAGCCGTGCCGTCCGGATTCGAAAAAATCAGGTCGCGATCGGCACGATAATCGGTACCGAGCTGCTCGCGAAATATCTGCGGTTGCATCGGTGTGCCTCAAGGTTTGCGATGGCCGAATCGGGTACCGTCGCCCAAGCAAGAACAAAACCCCCTGCGACAGCAACCCACGGGCGGCAGTTTAACTCGATTCCGACTCGGAATTGGAGTACAATTGGAGTGATATGCTAGTGAGATCGAGAAAGAAACGAGGACAGGCGTCCGAGACCAAGCGGCCTCGCAAAACAAAATTCCAGGCAGACCTTGCACCTGCCGAAGATCGAGCCGTGCGCTCGCTAAAGCAGGAACTTCAGCTCTCGAGCAATACCGATTTCTTATCCGACGCGGTGGCCCTCTTTCGATGGGCCGTATCAGAGAGGAAATTGGGGCACCGTATCGTCAGCGAGAGCGTGACCGGCGAGCGCAAGGTGCTCATGTTCCCTCGCCTGGAGCGTGTGGCTCCGGACCTTGCGCTACCTCGCGTCGAAATCAAATGGACAGAGCGGGAATTGGAGAGCCTGGCTGAGTTGGCATCAACAGCCGAAGCGAAGCCGCCGACCGATCCCTTGATTCGGGCTCTACGGGACTAGATGGCGATCATTATTCGCCGCCTCGAAGAACACGATGAGGTAGACAATTTCGATTGTGGCGACGAACCTCTCAACAAATATCTGAAGCGGCACGCCTGGAGCAATCAGCAGAAGAGTTCGATAGGCGTCACATATGTCGCTATCGAGGAGGGCACACCGGGAGCAGTACTCGGCTATTTCACTCTGGCCACTGCAAGCGTGGCGCGCGATGCATTCCCGAAAAAATATGTTCGTGGGCTTCCGCCTTATGATCTGCCGTTGATTTTGCTGGCACGGCTCGCTGTCGATCGGCGCTTCGCCGGCCGGGGGATCGGACACGCCCTGATTTCGGAAGCATTCCGCATCAGCCTCCGTGTTGCCGATGAAGCAGGATGTCGTTGCATAGTTACCGACGCGTATCCGGACCGGATCAACTGGTACGCGAGGTACGGGTTCGTGCCGATTCACGGTGCTGCGGAGGGCGGGCCACAGCGGATGTTTCTCGACATCAGAACTCTGCGTGCGGCGTTGGGGCATTAAACCGGTCAAAACTCGAACGAAAACAAACCCGCTTCTTCGGGTTCAGGTTGAATCGGCTTGTGCAGTCTCCGGATTCCACTCTGGAATACCTCGGTCGGCGTGCGCCAAAGCTGGAGCGGAGAAATGGCTGGAATGGCTTACCCTTTTGACTTTCGTGGCCGCTGCACGCGTGCCTTTTTGTATTCGAGCACCTCAGTAATATCGCGGGTTATCCTTCCCTTTGTTATGGGCCTGCATCGATAGATCCGAAATCAGGCGGGACAGCGCCTGACAGTCGCGGCTCCGATTGGGGCCACGAGCGTGACCGAGCGGTTTGTGGCATTGCTCTCAGGAGTACTTCGTTTTAGAACGATACATGGAACGCGAATTGGAATTCACGAGGCACATAGGAGATTGACGTGTTCTGAACCGGATTACCGAAGCCTGGCAGGTTCACCACCGTTTGATAGCTGCCATAGTTCGGATGGTTGAAGAGATTGAACCCTTCCGCCATCGCGGTGAAAACAAGCCGCTCCCGGAACTTGAAATCCTTGGAGAGACGAAAATCGGTCTTGTACAATGGCAAGCCCTTTAGACCGTCCCGGGGCAACTGGCTTCCGTAGAGGATCTGGGCCGGTCCGCTAAATCGGCTTTGGACGTTTGTAGGAATCGTTGCCGCGACTGAGCCGGCAGCCGCAGTCGGACTGTTTACCAGAAGATTGTCGCCGAACTGGCCCGCTTGCAAAGCATACTTGCCTGCCGGGGCCACGAAACTGTCGTTCCAGTAAGTTCCTGTGCCGATATAAATAATCCCGGAAAAGTTTAAGCCCCACGGGCCCTGGTAGACCCCGTTAAAGCGGAAGGTGTCCCGCTGGAATGATGGGCTGCGGCCCCAGGAGCAGCTCGGGCAGTAGTAGTTATTGATGTTGGCGATTTCGGAAAATCCCTGAGTCGGCAACCCGCCCGAGCCCTCGTCGTTGTTTTTGATCATGATGGTGTTGGTGATGCCGGCCTGCCAACGGCTGCTGAACCGCTTGGTGATCGAACTCGCCACCGCCATATACTCCGAGATGAGGTTCGATTCGAAGTAAGTGATGCCTTGAAAATTGGGATTGGGGCGAATATTGGAAGCACCGGCGGGGTTGACCGGGCCCTTGGGCGGATTGGCATTCACAGGATACCCGGAGGCCGGATCGTAGAACGAGTTAATGTCCCGGCTCCACGCCAGATGCGAACCCTTGAAGAAAACGAAGTCGGAGTCAAAGCTCCAGGAGTTGCCGATTTGTTTTTGGAATCCGCCGGTAGCTTGCAGGACGCGAGGATCGTCCATGTCGGGCGCGTAGGTGGTATAGGCCTGAGGCGGGAGGGGCGCGGTCCCGTTCAAGAACTGCTGGGCCGTGAAGCCACCGGTCCAGTTGGTTAAGAAGTCAGGCCGGCCATTGTTGACGAAGGTGCTGGAGAGGGCGGTCTGGGCGTTCCCGACTTCAGGCCCCAGAGCCAATTGAGTTTCATTGAACGAATAATACATGCCGATGCCGCCGCGGAACACCCAATTGTGCGGCGTGGCCCAACTCACGCCGAAGCGCGGCGCCCAATCGTTTGTCGTTCTAACGTTGGGAAGGTAGCCAACCTGGAAATTCGGCGGATCGAACCCGTTGGTGACTGTCACATTGGTGGCATGGATATTGGGCGGGTTGTATTGGCCGAGGTCGGCGTCCCAACGGATCCCGAGGGTTAGCGTCAGCTTCCTTAGAACGTGCCAAGTGTCGCCCACCCACACTCCGTATGTCGGCCGCGGAGTGTAAATATTGGGATTCTGATAGAAGCTTTGGGTCACAGTGGTAATCGATGATGTGAGACCGGTAAAATTCCAAGCGGCCGAATCGTTCCAGTCGCTCAACGGGAAACGCGCCGCGGCGTCCGGTGGAAGAGTGGCGAAAGAAACCGACCCGCGGCCGTTCAGCGGCCAATAGCCGCCGTCTTGCCTCTCCAAAATGTCGGCGCCTACTTTGAAGTCGTGTTGCAAGTGGTGCCAACTCAATTCAGGAGTGACCTGCGGATGCCGTTGATAGAAGTTTTCCGGATAGTTGAAACCCGGACCAACGGTCAGTCCGGGGAAAATGTAGCGCGGCGTGGCGGCAATTCCGGCGGCAAAGGTGTACTTGAAGAAGTATTTGAACCACCCGGCATTGACCTTCAGAACCAGATTCGAGGTGAATACGTGCGACCAATTGCCTACCACCGAATCTGCGTAACGGTGGGCGGCTTGAGCGGCCGCCGGGTAGGAAGCGGAACTCAAATTGGTAAACGGATTGGTGAAATTCCAGAAGGTGCCGCGAACGGAAATGTGGTCGCTGGCGCTTGGTTCATAATCCCCGCGAGCCAGAAGGCTGTACTGCGTGTTGGTGTTCGGAAACGATAAGCCGACAATCGGCTGACCCGCCACCTGGTAGGCTTGGGGACTGACGAACACAGTGTTGGGCTCACTTTCGTGTTCATAGGCGGCAAAGTACTGTAGCTTGTCCTTGATAATCGGTCCGCCGAAGGTGGCGCCCAACTGAGTATCGGAGTAGGGTAGCACCTTGCGCGCCACGAAATCGGCGGCGTTTAACGCGTCACGGCGGAAATTTCCGTAGAAGGTGCCATGAATGTCATTGGCGCCGGACCGTGTAACGGCCTGTACCTGCGTGCCGAGCGAGCGGCCCTGCGATATATCGAACTGGCTGTTGACGAGCTGATACTCGGCGATGGCATCGCGGCTGATGCGCATTTGGCCGAAGCCGCTGGAGGTGGATAGATCCTGGGTGATCTGCTGGCCGTCCAGATTGAGCTGGAACTGATCGTCGCGCTGGACTCCGGGGCGGTTTCCGGCAACGTCATTCGCGGTAACGCCTTTGACCAGCATCGAAAGATCCAGCCAATTGCGGCCGAGCAGCGGCAGACCATCCATCTGGCGGCGGTCGATATTGCCGCCCACGTCCTGGGTTTCCGTGTTGACCAGAGGCGCTTCTGCGGTAACCGCGACAGTTTGCTGAAGGGATTCCACCCGCAGCGCGAAGGCCAGAGTTACCGTCTGTCCAACCAGCAGTTCGACGTTGGCGGCGGCGGGGGCAAAGCCGGTTTGCGTCACTTGCACGCGATAGGTGCCGGGCTGCATATTAGCAATGCGATAAGTTCCGCGCTCATCGGTAGTGCCCGTGTATTTGCCGCCGGAGGCGGTTTCGGTTGCCTCGATCGAGGCGTTAGGTTGCACGGCGCCGGACTGATCGGTCACCGTTCCGACTAGGGTCGCGTCATTCTGCGCCCAAGCGCAGAGTGCAAACAAGGCAAATATAACTATCGAGATCGGCCTGAATCGAGACATTCCGCCTCCTTATTTGGCGCGGTCCCAGGTAGATATTCACTCGACAGAAGCTCCACCACAACGTTTATTTGAGCGTCTCACCCCGGGGTTCATCGGACACTATCACGAGCCCGAATCCCTTACAAGAGCCGCTCTTCCAGTTCGGACTAGCTGTCCGAAGCGGACTACTGCGGTT
>DATBID010000011.1:0-19852 GCA_036557125.1 Bryobacteraceae bacterium
GCTCGACGACATAGCAGAACCGGCCACCGGTAAGAGCTTCGCGGATTGTGTTCTGGAGGGGCATCAGTCCCCTCTACCCAACTCCGCCCGTACCACGCGGGTGCCTTCGACCATGCTTTTTAGTTTGGCGAAGGCCACGTCGCGCGGCAAGTGGAACAGTCCGCAATCCGGCAGAATGAAAATACGCTCGGGCGGCAGCACTTCCAGCGCTTTGCGGATGCGCTCGGCCACCAAGTCGGGAGTCTCGACGTCGTGCGATTTCACATCGATCACGCCCACTCCGACTTCGAAAGGCGAATCGTATTCTCGGAACAGATCGAGATCCTCGCCGCCGCGGCGAGCGAATTCCATGGTGACCTGTTGCACGCGCGCGCTAAGAATGGTCGGGAAGAGATAGCGGTAACTGCCCTCCCACGATGGCTTGCCATAGCGGTTGCCGTAGCAGATATGCACACCAATTTTGGCATTGACGCCCTCCACCATGCAATTCAGAACACGCACTGCCCACGGCAGGTCTTCCGGGAAGCCTGAATAGTAAGGCTCGTCGATCTGAATGTAGCGCGCCCCGGCTTTCACCAATTCCTTCATTTCCAAATTGATGACGCGGGCCAGATCCATCGCCAGCGCTTCTTCGCTGGGGTAATACTGGTTGCGAATGCGCTTGGAGAGGCAGTGCGGTCCGGTGATGCAGATTTTGGCTTCGCGCTCGGTGTTTTCCCGTAGAAACTTAAAATCGGCGACTAGGCCGAGAGAGGCCATAGGCAGCTTGCCCTGCACCACGCTGTCGTAGAAATCGTAGTAGAACTTTTTGGAAGAGCGATCGATCTGAACTCCGGGCAGGCGTTCGACGAAATAGTCGATCATGTTGTCGCGCCGGGCTTCGCCATCGGTGATGATATCGATGCCGGCCACTTCCTGGTCCTTAATATCGGCCTTGACGGCGGTCTCGTGGATTTCGTCGAGATCGTGGCGGCTGATGCGCCGGGCGAAGTACTCCGTTTTCAGGCGCTCCAGCCATCCGGGCATCGAGTAGCTGCCCACCACAGTGGTGGGAAGAATGGGAAGATTCATGGGGTTTCCTCAGCGGGAACTTCTATTCTCGCAATGTTGTGTACAAAATCGAAGTTTTCGATCCCTTCCGGTATTGGAACGGCGCGAAGTGCACATCGTAGCCGGAACGTTCGCCCACCTCCCGCAATAACACGCCATTCACCCAGTTGACGATGGAGCCATCCATTTTTCCGGGACCATGAAAGCCGAGGCGGTATTGGTTCAGGTCGGTGACGAAAATATCCTGCACCTGCAGATAACCGCGCGGGTAGAGCAGTGGAATCGTGTGATAGAAGCTTTCGAGCGCTCCGGAACTGAGATGGAAACGCAAATCGCCCGGCGCGTCCTTCAGGATCTCTTCCAGTTTAGCGACGTCCAGACCGGGCGGGAAAGCGGTGTCGATGACTTCTTCGAAGGGGACAAGCCGCTCCTCCAGTTTCATCGCGTCCCAGATCTCCATCCAGAAACCCATGCCGCGATCGTAATCGCCCAGATAGTCCGGTCCGCCTTCGAGCAGGCGCGTGACAAGCATCCGCGCTTTCTCCAAGGGAAGTTCGTATTTCTGCGTGATGCGCACCACGTCGTTCATGGGCAGGCAGGCGCGGACTTCGATGAAGTAGAGCTTGCCGTCGCGGCGCAGCACCTCATCGTTGGGGAGATTGTCGTAAACATTTGTAAGATGCACGTGCAGCAGCTTATGTCGCAAAAACGAGAGAGTCTTCAAGGGATTGGTAGCATCCAGGACCATGAAGCTGCACAAATCGACGTGCTTTTGCACGGCCGCGCGAGAACGATCGAGCGAATGCAGGGAATAATCGCCCAAGAGGACACGCAGCTTGGGGTAGTAGTCGGTGCCGCGCTGCCGGTCGAGGGCTTGGAAGCGATCGAGGAAGAGGCCGTACCGCTGGCCGGTGCCCACCCCGATTTCCAGAATGTAGATTTCCGCGGGCAGCCGCTGCTTGGCTTCGAGATCACGGAGAAGAGTCCAGAAATCGGCAACGCTATCGGCGATGGCGTCGGGATGGTTAGCGTCGGACTGGCCCCCGGGCAGCGCCTGCTCGTAGCCTTTGCCAAGGACCTGCTCCCATTCCTTTAGCCGGTGCCAGTAAAGGCGGTTAAATTCCCAGGCGATGCTGGAGCGGAAGGGCTTGAATTCTTCGAGCGGAAGACGATCCGGAGAATCAGCGGGCTCGCGGGCGAGCGAGGACGGGGAACTGGCCCGCATCCGGGCGCGCAGGATAGCGCGCTGCATTTCGCCCTTCAGGCAGCCGGGGACGACTTGGCGCGTATCCACCTGGATGTGCATGAACGGCGCGGATTGATCCCCAGCTTCCCTGCCCTCAGTGACCAGTACGACCTCCCGGAAATTCTTCTTGTACTGCAGCCAATCCAACTGAATCCGAAGACGGGCGAATTCCGCGGGCTCGAGGTGTCCCTCGGCCAGCAGGGTGTAAAGGGTTTCAATCACTTCCTGGGTGGCAGCCGCCGCTTTGCCCTGGAGATGGTTCAGTTGCAGGATCATAGTTGGATCAAGCAGACGCGGCGGTTGAAAGAGTAGGGGGCCGCGTTGCCAACTGGACATTCTATCGTAGTCGTGGACCCTCGGCCCGGCGAAGCAATACGGGGAGACCGGCCGGCGCGACGATGCGCGACGATGCGACGATGATTTTCAACTTTTTTGTTCTGTTTTGCGAAATTACCCCCATTCGCGGGTGGCGCGAGACGCTTTCGGTGCCCGGAGGGAGCGCGAATGGCGGGTTGGCAGGGGGAAGCGCCTCCCCACCGGCAGTGCAGCGTGGTTTTGGGAGATGCGGCCATAACATAAGCGTTGCGATCTTATTATGCCGGAGGGGCTGAGCGAATCCGGCACCGGAACACTTCGGATAATCCGGAAAGGTCGGGAGCAAAACGACTTAGCGATCTAAGAAAGATTCGGTTGGGGTGTGAACGCACTCGGATAGAGCCAGAATTCGATCAAACAATCGCGCAAGATATAATGTTCGCCTATGCTGACACGAAGCGCTGCCGCCGCCATCCTTTTCGCCGCCGCTGCAAGCGCGCAATTACAGTTGAAGGTCCACACAGGGCGGGGCGTCAACGGCTATGACGTGAATTCCACCATGATCTCCGGCGCGCGAGACATGGTGCTGATCGACCCGCAATTCACGCTGAGCGAGGCGCATCGCCTGACAGCGGAAATTCTGGAATCGAAGAAAAACCTGACCACCATCTATGTGACTCATCCGCACCCCGACCACATGTTTGGGCTGGCCGTGCTGCACCAGGCGTTTCCTTCCGCGCGGATCGTGGCGCTGGCGAATACGGTGAATGCGGCCAAGACCGCCTGGCCTGCACGGCAGAAATTCTGGTTCGCAAGCTATGGGAACAACATCCCTGGCCCGGAGCCGGTTTTGCCGGAAGCGCTCTCCAGCCCCGAACTGACTCTCGAAGGAGAGCAATTTCCGATCACCGGCGGCCTGCAAGGAGATGGCCCTGGCAACAGCTTCGTCTACATTCCGTCGTTGAAGGCTGTAGTGGCAGGCGACACGGTCTTCGACCGCGTGTACTTCGGTGTTCCCAAGGACAAGGCGCGTGAAGAATGGATGAAGACGCTGGACCAGATTGAAGCGCTGAAGCCGGCGATCCTGATTCCGGGGCACGAGGGGCCGGGCGCGCGGCATGACCTGTCCATAAACGGATCACCCGCTGCGATCGAATTTATGAAGAAGTACATCGCCGATTGGGACGCCAATGTGGCCTCATCGAAGAACGCTGCAGAAATGAAGGAAAAGGTATTGCGCCAATATCCCGGTCTGGGAATGGAGTTCACGCTGAACGACCGGATTGCGGCGTTTTTCCCGGGGAAATAGAAAAACCTGGGCTGGGGCTGCCTGTGCCAACAGAGGAGCTAATCATTTCCGGGCGCTTGCAGAACGTAGATGACGCCCTCTTTCATAACACGCTTGGGGTCCGGTTTGCCGCTGGCCGCCAAAGTTCCATCAGGCCGAAGATAGCGGTGAGCTTGGCCACCAGATTATTTTCGGCATCGTAATATCGGACCTCCTGGGAGAGGGTCCCCAGCACCCAGTTCCTAATGGACGTATCCGTCACCGGCCGAGAACGCTTAATTTCTGCTCGCAGTTCTCCTCTATCGGCTCTGTCGGCGATTCGGAGATCGTTGAAGATGCGGCGCAACTCCCATTCATCTACCCGTATAATGGGAAAGGACGTTTCGGCCATACGCCCAACGTTAGCAAGAAGGAGCGAGCACTGGTCAGCGCATCCGAAATTCGATCTCGCCTTGCCGATTGGCTCGCCGGGAAACAGTCTCTCGATGAGTTCCAGGACTGGTTTGTACCTTCAACTTGGGATGCCCACAAGGCCGACGATTCGGAAGCGGAGGCCCTCACCGACGAAATCGAGCTTCGGTTGTCCGAATACACTGACGGCGTTCTAAGTCCTGACGATTTGAGGCGGGAACTAAGTGCATTAGCTGCGTCCCCGCACCCCATCTCGAAATAGCTTACGAACCCGCCCGCACGGCCGCCGCTCCCATCACGGTCTCCACAATCTGCTGGAATTCTTCCTGGTTGAGCAGGCCGCGTTTGCGGATGCCATCCTCTTTCACACGGCGCAGAATCTCCGAGACCACTTCATCACCGGGATCGGGAACTCCCATCTGCTCCAGATTGTAAGTAATGGACGCCTTGCCGCTCTTCTTGCCCAGCACCACTTCTCCGCGCCGCCCGGTCAGCGCCGGGTGGGTGCCGAACATTGCTAGTGGCTCTTTCACTACCAGGTCTACGCCGATGCCGGATTCGCGCGTGAAATTGCGCGCGCCGAGAATCGGCTTATTCACCGCAATCGGCAGGTTGCTGATGCGGCTCACCAGTTCGCCCAACTCCGGCAGCTTGCCCAGGTTGTACTGAGTGCTATAGCCGTAAAGCACGTGCAGCGCGACTATCAATTCCTCGAGTGCGGCGTTGCCCGTGCGCTCGCCCAAACCGTTGGCGCAGCTATGCACCACTTCCGCGCCCGCTTCTACGCCCGCCAGCTCCGTCGCTACCGCCATGCCGAAATCGTTGTGCGTATGCACTTCCACCGGCAGCTTGGTCCACGATTTCACCAGCCGCACCATGTGCTTGATCGCCTCCGGCAACGCGCAGCCCATCGTGTCCACCACGCCGATCGAATCCGGCGGCGCATCTTGTACGATCCGCGTCAGCAGGTTCTTCAGATCCTGTTCGCGCGCCCGCGTGGTGTCGTAGGGGAAGTAGACGACATGTAGCCCGCGCGATTTGGCATATTGAATGACCGGCACGCTCTTGCGCAGCACGTCTTCCCAGGTCCATTTGAACTGGTACACCAGCTTCGGATAACCGATGGGCACCTCGATAATCACGCCGTGGCAGCCGCACTCGATGGCCTTATCGATGTCCGCATTAATCGCCCGCGCAAATGTGTAAATCCGCGAGCGGAGGCCCAGCCGCGAGATCTGCTTAATGGCGTCGAAATCCATCTCCGAAACCGCGGGCATGCCTGCCTCGATTCGCTCCACGCCGATCTCGGCCATTTTTTCGGCGATTGCGATCTTGTCGGCGACGCTCATCACCACACCTGGCGTTTGCTCGCCATCGCGCAGCGTCGCATCGTGGATCGCCACTCGCTCCGGAAGCTGGAAGCTGCCCCGCACTTCGGGCGCAAAATTATAAGGACTCACCCACCATTCGTTCTCGCGATAGTATTTGCCGTTGGTATCCATGCCTGCCTCCCAAATCATCTTAGTGTGACACAATAGGCCGGTATGAAGCAGCGGATTTCCCCTCTTCTCGCGGCTCTCATAGCCGCGCTCACCCTCCATGCCCAGCAAGCGCCGCCGGATTTGATCCTCTCAAACGGCAAGATCGTCACCGTCGATCAGCGCTTCACCATCGCCCAGGCGGTGGCCATCCGCGGCGATCGCGTCGTCGCCACTGGCAGCAATCAGCAAATTACCCGTCTTGCCGGTCCCTCCACGCGCCGCATCGATCTTTCCGGCAAGACGGTCATTCCCGGACTGATCGACAACCACATGCATCTGCTGCGCGCCGCGACTACCTGGGCCAAAGAACTGCGCTTCGATGGCGTCGATTCGCGCGCGCAAGCGATTGAGATGCTCCGCGCCCGGGTGAAAGCCGCCGCTCCTGGAGAATGGATCTACAATATTGGCGGCTGGGCGCATCAGCAGTTCGCCGACGATCCGAAACCCTTCACGCGCGAAGAACTCGATCGCGTGGCGCCCAATAACCCGGTGGCTCTGCAGGAGTCGTATTATCAGGTCTTTCTCAACAGCCAAGCCCTCTCTGCGCTCGGCATCAAGCCAGGCGCACCGGACCCCCAGGGTTTCCTCAAAGGCACGGTTATCCGCGATGCCGCCGGCAATCCCACGGGCGTGGTCCGCGGAGATATTGCAGCCACCCGCGCCGTCGCGAGCAAACTTCCGCGTGTTCCGGTAGATCAACTGGAAGCCAGTACCTCCGTTCTGTTCCGTGATATGAACCGCGCCGGCCTCACCGCTTTCGGCGTTCCCGGTTGCGACGCCAATGTGCTCAATATCCTTCAGCGCTGGAAGGAACAAGGTAAGCTTAATCTCCGCATCTTCTGTATTGACGGCGCCGCCGCCGGCACTCCGGAGCAGGTGGACCGCTCCCTCCAGCAGATCGCGCAGATGAAGCCCTTTCAGGGCGACAACTTCATCGACACGATTTACTTCGGGGAAAGCGTGTATGGGCCGCTGCATGACCCAATGTTCGCCACCAAATCCGCAGCGCGGCCCGATCTCTTGGAGCAGTGGAAGCGTATGGCCACTGCCATCGCCCGCGCGGGCTTGCCGCTCCATGTCCACGCCGAACTGCGGGACACCATCAGCGCATTTCTCGATCAGATCGAAGCTATCGATAAGGAGTACCCCATCAACAGCCGCCGCTGGGTTCTCGCGCACGTCAACCAGATCGATGCCGCCGAACTCGAGCGCATGAAGAAGCTGAACATGGCCGCCGCCGTCAACCCCTGGGCCGTAATCAATGGCGGTATCATGCACGACGATTTCGGAGACGGCGCTTACGATATGCCGCCGCTCGCCACCATTCAGGCCAGCGGCATTCAGTGGGGATTGGGCACCGATGGCTCTGCCGCGAATCAGTATCTCCCCTTCGTCACACTCTCCTTCGCCGTCACGGGCAAAATGGCCGGTGGGCGCAAGGTCCTAAACCAAACCATCAACCGCGAGGACGCATTGATCGCCCATACGCGCAGCAATGCATACCTGCTGTTCCAGGAAAACAATCTTGGTTCCCTCCAGCCGGGGAAACTGGCCGATCTGGTAGTCCTCGACCGCGACTATCTGACCGTTCCCGCGAACCAGATCAAAGACATTAAACCCGTAATGACGATGGTCGGCGGACGCATCGTATTCGATTCCACGGCGCAAACGGCCTCGGCCCGATAACTAGCGAGGCCCTGCTTCCGACCGAAGGCCTCGAGTTCACCGCAGAGGCGCAGAGACGCCGAGAAAAGCAAAAATAATCTCTGCGCTCTCGGCTCCCTCCGCGTCCTGAGGTTTTGGTTTTGACGACGCCTAGAAATCCAAAACCCGGAAAGCGCACCAGGATGCGGGCATCGCATGCCAAGCTATTTTTAGTTTTCTCTGCGTCTCCGTGTCTCTGCGGTGGAGATCTGCCCGCGCTATTCTTGGATTGTCATGAGTCCCAGCGTCGTGAACGTGACGATCCACCGGGTGGAAGAGGGCGCCGCCCGTGAGACCGAGGACGTGCTCGCCGTCGAAGAACCGCTCGAAATTTCCATCGGCGGCCGGAACATCTCCATCACTATGCGCACTCCCGGCAATGATGAGGAATTGGCTGTAGGCTTTTTGTTTTCGGAAGGAATTCTGCGCGACCGCAGCCAAGTTTCCGATGTCTCCATTACCGGCGAAAACCAGGTGAACGTCTCCCTGGTTGATCCCGCTGGCGTGGATCTGGCTCGTCTCGACCGCCATTTTTACACCAGCTCCAGTTGCGGCGTGTGCGGCAAAACGTCCATTCAAGCCCTCGAAACCGCAGGTTGCCCTGTGATTCCGCGCGATCGTCCGCTTCTCGACCCGGCCATCATCGGCCTCTTGCCCGAGACTCTGCGCCCCAGCCAGCAAGTCTTCGCCCGTACCGGCGGGCTGCATGGCGCGGCCCTCTTCGATCCGGCCGGAAATCTGCTCGACCTGCGCGAAGACGTAGGCCGGCATAACGCCGTCGATAAGCTCATCGGCGCGGCCTTCCTCCGGGGCGATTTGCCGCTTTCGGATCGCATCCTTCTCCTCAGCGGACGCGCCAGCTTCGAATTGGTGCAGAAAGCCGTCATGGCGGGCATCGGCGCCATCGTCGCTGTGGGCGCACCCAGCAGCCTGGCTGTCGAGCTGGCCTCCCAATTCGGCGTCACTCTCATCGGTTTCGCGCGCCCCGAGCGGTTTAACGTGTATACGGGGGAATCGCGTCTGCGCCAGATGGCTCTCGCATGAAGTTCGGCGTCACTTTCCCACAGACCGAAATCGGCCCCGACCCTATCGCCGTGCGCGATTTTGCGCAAGCCGCCGAAGGCGCAGGCTTCGATTATCTTGCCGCATTCGATCACATCCTCGGCGCCCACCCCGACCGCTTCGTCGGACACGACCTCGGTTTTCCCGCGCCGCCCTACCTCTATCACAACCAATTCCACGAGCCCTTCACGCTCTTCGCTTGGCTTGCCGGCCTGACCAAACGAATCGAACTCACCACCAGCGTCGTAATCCTTCCCCAGCGACAAACCGCGCTCGTCGCCAAGCAGGCTGCCGAAGTGGACCTGCTCTCCGGCCAACGCCTGCGGCTCGGCGTCGGCATCGGCTGGAACCACACCGAATACGAAGCGCTCAATGAAGACTTCCACACTCGCGGCGCGCGCGAGGAAGAGCAGATCGCCGTTCTGCGCAAACTCTGGACGGAAGAGCTCGTCACCTTCCACGGCCGATTCCACACCCTCGATCGGGTCGGCATCAACCCCCGCCCTCAGCGCGTGATCCCCATTTGGATGGGCGGCGGATTCGCCGATCGCATCGTGCAGCGTGTGGCCCGCTGCGCCGATGGCTGGATGCCCATGCTCATGCCCGGCCAGGATGCAACCGAGGTCATCGCCCGCCTTCGCTCCCACTTAAGTCAGCAAGGCCGCGACCCGGCTTCTTTCGGTCTCCAAGCCATCGTGCGGATTGAGCGCGGAAACGAGGCGGACTGGGTGAGCCAGGCCGAACAACTCCGCGCGCTGGGCATGACCCATCTCAGCATGGGCGGCATTCTCCGCGATTGCCCGCCCATGGCCGCCCTCGACCGGGCAATCGCCGCCAGAAAATCGATCAAGGCCGCTCTTGACTGACCCTCCCATCCCGGACACAGTGCACACTCTGATCCTCGACCTTCTCGACCGGGTCGACAAACCGAAATCGGGCCCGATCCCATCGCCGTGCTCGAAAACTCCGTCAAAAACTCGACGCTAGTCGCCAGCTTGGCTTTTTCGAAGCTTCTCGGAACGGGCCGAGGCGATACGGTTCTGCCAGGCTTGTGGGTAGTTCGCTGGCTCAGCGTGCAGTAGAACCTTCGCCTGGTCCAACCGTCCGCGCGCAGCCAGATATGCGGCCAGTGCTCCGTCGGCTTCTGCGACCTGCCAGGGCAGCAGAGTGAACTTTGAATCGTGTACTGACGCATCTGCGGTCCGAAGAAGAGGCTCGGCTTCCGCGTTCTTGCCCTCGGCAGCCAGCGCCTCTCCCAGTCGTACTTGCGCCGATATGGTAACAGGTGCTTGGAGTCCCGCCCTGGCGCGGCGGATATCGAGGGCGCGCCGGAAGAGGGGCTCCGCGGCTGCGTCGTCGCCGGCGAGCTCACGAGCCAGCGCGATTTCGACCAGCGCATTCGCGGCCGAGGGTCCATTCGGGCTGTCGATCTTTTCAGAAATTTGCAGCGCTTCGCGCGCATCGCTCTCGGCGCCGGCGAAGTCGCCGCGGTCGAGACGCAATTGCGCATAACTAAGAAGAACTGTGGCGGCGGTCGATCCATGCGGCTGTCTCAATCGGTTTAAGATGTCGAGCGCTTTGCCATAGCTTGCTTCCGCTCCCGTGTAATTCCCCCGCAGTTCCCGGACCCGCCCTTGGTTACGGTAGACGACCGCAACTCGCGGATGCGTTTCCCCATACAGCCGCATGACCATCGCTAGCGCCTCGCGCGAGTACGGTTCGGCGGCGACGGCGTTGCCTTCCTCTACCGCGATATAGGTCAGATTGTTAACGCTGTACAGCCGGTCCTGATCGGGAGCCAGGATTTTCCGGCGTATCTCCGCCGCATCGCGGGTCATCCTCTCCGCTTCTACAAAAGCCCCGACCTTGATCAAAGCGCCGCCCAGATTGTGCAGGGAGTTCGCGTAATCGCGCGACACTGCTCCATATTTTTGCCGGGTGACCGCCGCGGACTCGCGTAAAAGTTCGATGGCTTCGGTCTCGCTTCCCTTGCGTTCGAGAACCTGGGCGAGATAATTGTCAGGCGCCACGACGTCAGAATTCCGCAAGCGCCGGTATAGGGCGATGCTCTTTCGAAGCAAACCCTCAGCTTCGGCGTCCTTATCTTCGAGGTACAAGCACTCGCCCAGGTTGGCAAGGCTCTCCGCAATCAGCGGATTGTCCGCACCCAGCTCCGTTTCCCGGATCGTGAGCGCCCGGTCGAGAAGGGGTTCGGCGCGCGCGAAATTCCCTCCATCCCGATACACCTCGCCTAAGGCGTCCAGCGCAGTGGCGGTCTCTAGGTTCTGCGGGCCATATAACCGTCTTTTCAGATCCAGAGCGCGTTGCGAGAAATCGAGAGCCTTGTCGTGTACTCCCAGTCGGCGATATGCCATGCCGATTTTTTGCAAGAATTGGGCGCGTATCTCGGGGGAACCGGCCAGGTCGCGATCAATGCGGCCGGCGCCGCCGTCGAGCAGTTCGCGGGCTGTAACCGTACGGCCGGCGGCTTCCTCCGGCGTCGATGCCAGAAAGGCATTCGACAGAAAATCGGCTTCACGCTGAGCAGCCGTGCGCGCGCGATCCGCCCGGCGGGCGAGCATCGCCATTGCGCCGCTGAAACAGGCAAGCGTGAGAAAGAATATGATAGCTGCGGCCACGGCCGTTTTGTGCCTGCTCACGAATTTGGCCGATCGGTATCGAACGGTCCCGGCTCGCGCGGCCACCGGAAGGCCGTTGAGGAACGCTCTGGTATCTCCGGATAGCTGAGCGGCCGTAACGTAACGCCGCTCCGGTTCCTTGCGCAGAGCCATCAGAGCGATATGGTCGAGATCGCGGGGAATTCCCTTCGTAATCGAACCGGGGGGCGCAGGCTCGTCCTCGCACACGGCGCGTGCGAGCGCCATCGGATTCGGGTTCTCTACCGCGAACGGTCTGCGGCCCGCGAGCAATTCGTATAAGAGGATGCCAAGCCCGAAAACATCGGTCGCCGTGGTAATTGCTTCGCCCCGGATCTGCTCCGGGCTGGCGTATTCCGGAGTGAGGAGGCGTTCGCTGGCGCTGGTATGTGCTGCAGAGAGACCCAACATGGACGGATCGAGCAGACGCGCAACGCCGAAATCCAGTAGCTTCGGCGTGCCGGTGGCTGTTACGAGAATGTTGGCCGGTTTCAGATCGCGGTGAACGACCAGGTAACGGTGCGCATACTCGACGGCGTCGCAGATCTGGAGAAATAGCTGCAGGCGCGCGTTGAGGGTTGGCTGAACCCTGCGGCAGTATTCGCTGAGAATTTCACCCTCAACATATTCCATCACAAGGTACGATTGGCCATCAGCCGTTACGCCGCCATCGAGCAGGCGCGCGATATTGGGGTGTGTGAGGCGCGCCAGGATTTGCCGCTCGGCGCGAAACCGCATCAGCATGGCGGAACTCGTGCCCAGCATAGCGTTCATTAGTTTGATCGCAACCTGCTGGGTGAACTGTCCGTCTGCGCGCTCGGCCAGAAAGACCACTCCCATTCCTCCGCGGCCGAGGAGCCGGATAAGCCGGTACGGGCCGATACGCCGGCCTTCGGGGCCGTTGCCAATCATCTCGCCGGCAATAGCATTTACGGGTTCGGCCAACGCGGAGAGCGTGGCATCGGAGCAGGCGAGAAGCGACTCTACTTCACGATAGAGATCTTGATCTTCCGCGCACGCCTTTTCGAGAAACGCCGCGCGGGCTTCGGGAGGCAGTTCGACAGCCTCGTGAAACAGTTGTTCCACAACGGCCCAACGCGCCGTCATGCGCTGGTCCATTCAAGCTCCGGCTGCTTGGCCGGCAGTCAACTCCCGCTGCAGCCAGGCCTTGGCCAGTTTCATCTCGCGATGGACAGTGCCGGGAGACAGGTCGAGCGCAGCGCCCGTTTCCTCATATGTGAGGCCGCCAAAAATCATCAGTTCGAGGATATCCCGATGCCGGCCGTTCCTGCTGCCGAGCCGGTCGAGTGCCTCGTTGATCATCAGTACCTTCTCGAGCCGGCAGGGCGCCGGCACTAAAGCATCATCGAGAGCGATCTTCGGGATTCTGCCGCCCCGCTTCTCACGGTTTCCCGCTCTGGCATAGTCCACCAAAATGCGCCGCATCAGGCGGGCCGCAACTTTGTAGAAGTGAACGCGATCCTGCCACTCGATGTCGGCCTGAGCCAGCCGAAGCCAAGCCTCATGCACAAGCGCTGTGGGTTGCAGAGTATGGTCAGTGCGCTCCGAGCGCAGATTTTGCGCAGCGAGCACGTGCAGCTTGTCGTAAACGAGTGAGACGAGCTGCTCGGATGCCTCCCCGCCGCCGAGACGGGATTCGCGCAGAAGCTGCGTTACGCTCCGCGTATCCTCGGCAGGTTCCAAGCGGCGCTCTCCATTGCGAAATAATTCTATCTCAAAATTGAAGATTCGCACGCGCCGTGACGCTATAGGGAATGTAGGCGGTGGCTGACCGAGATTCGATGGCTACTGACTCAAAAGACAGATGTGTCTGTATTCACAGGAGGGTGTATGCGTATTTTTCAGAAAGCGGCGCTGGTAAGTTTGCTTGCCGTGCCCGGCTGGTCGTCTATCGTTTTGTATAACAACCTCAACGGCCCATTTCCTTTTCAGGGCACTAGCGTTACCGTCCAATCAAACGTGGGTATCGCTGTGAACTTCATGCCCTCGGCAACCGGAACCGTGGCCAACGTCAATCTTCCAATGCTGAACGATACCCCCGCGCCGATCCAGGGGATCGTCAGCATTTACAGCGACAAATCGGGCACCCCAGGCGCTCTCCTCGAGACACTGGCCGACACTCCGGTTCTCTCCACTACGACTGCCACACTGGAGACGGCGGACGCAACGGCGCCCGTGACTCTGAACTCCGGTGTACCGTATTGGCTGGTCGTATTCACTACCGGAACCTCTCCCGCCCATGCCCAGTGGTTTGACAACGACGCTGGCGTGGCCAGCGCCTTTGACATCCTGGTCGGATCAAGCAAGTCGTTCAGCGTGTTCGAGTCAGTTGCGGCCGGCGCGGAAGTGAGCCCGGCATTCGAAATTAATGGTAGCCCTGTGATGGCAGTAGTGCCCGAGCCGGGTTACGGGGCGGTGTCGCTCCTCGGACTGGCAGCGGTCGTGATCGTGGCGCGGCTGCGCAAAAAATCGACGCAGACTTAGGCTACGCCCGATCTCGGCGTGCTTTGGGCAGAGCGAATGCGCCAACCGAGTTCATAGGTGCTAAGCCGCTACTTGTCATCGCGGGCGGCGAAGTCATGCAATCGCTCGGCGCCCCCTGCACTGAACCGCGAACTCCCTGGCTCTGCCACGGGGAGTAGCGGCTTCAGGGGTCGTCGGCATGCGGTGGTTACCTCGAGGGCGCCACGCTTGTTACGTCCTGGAATCCAGCGACCGGGAAAAGCCGGTGACAGCCGAATCGACTCCCTTCAGAAACCGCTAAGTCCCCCCATTTCTATGAATTCCAGATTCCTCTCCAAGCTACGCAGGGGAGCATCGAGGTGCCTCTGAAGCATAATAGGATCGCAAGGCGGCTCTGTGTCCCCGCCCTTTACATATGTCTGCACCCAATTTTCGCCTTTGGCCCCGTACCCCCAAAGCTGAACCAAAATCTCCAAAACGCCGCCACGCCGTCACCTACCCCCTCCTCACTCGCGACCCGCGACGAAACGAACCCAATTCTCCCCTCCGCTCTCACCGGCCCTGTACTCCCAAAGCTGAATCAAAACTTGCAAAACGCCGTCACACCGTCATCCACCCATTCCCCAGCCGTGCCCCGCGACGAAACGAACCCAATTTTTCCCTCTACCCCCGCCGGCCCCGTACCCCCAAAGCTGAACCAAAATCTCCAAAACGCCGTCACACCGTCACCCGACCGCTCCCCAGCGCCTCGGCGCCCGATACCCCAACCCGCCCAGTAGCCCTTAAAGCATATGGGTTTACGGGAATTCCTAATGCTATACTTCCTACGCCCGAGGTAATCGCATGTGGATAGTCCGCCTGGCCCTGCGCCGGCCGTATACCTTTGTCGTCATGGCCGTCCTCATCGCCATTTTGGGCGGCGCGGCCATTGCCACCATGCCCGTCGATATCTTCCCGTATATCGACATCCCCATCGTCAGCGTGCTGTGGCAATACTCCGGGCTTTCTCCGGAGGAAATGGAGAAGCGCGTCGTCACCAACTTCGAGCGCGGCCTTACCTCGAACGTCAACGATATCGAGCACATTGAGTCGCAGTCGTACAACGGCATCGCGGTCATCCGCGTCTACTTCCATCCAAATGTGCATGAGGATATGGCGGTGGCGCAGGTCACTTCGCAAATTAACAGCGCGGTACGCTCCATGCCGCCCGGAATGTACCCCGGCCTGGTGCTCAAGTACGATGCCGCCAGTGTGCCTGTCCTGCAGCTCGGCCTTTCCAGCAAGACTCTTCGCGAGCAGGATATTTTCGACCTCGGCAACAACTTTATCCGAACGCAGCTCGCTACCGTGCAAGGGGCCATGGTTTCCTATCCGTTCGGCGGCAAATCGCGCAGCATCATGGTCGATCTGAATCTCGACGAGCTTTACGCCAAGCAGCTTTCCCCCATCGATGTTTCGAACGCCCTCACACTGCAGAACATCATCCTCCCCGCCGGCACCGCCAAATTGGGCGATATCGAATATCAGGTGAAGGTCAACAGTAGCCCGGTTGTGCTGGACGAATTGAACAAGCTGCCGATCAAGACCGTGAACGGCGCCACCGTGTATATGAAGGACGTGGCTCAGGTGCGCGACGGCTACTCCGTGCAGACCAACATTGTGCGCACCAACGGCGCGCGGGGCGTCCTCATGACCGTCACGCGCACCGGCCAGGCGTCAACGCTCGCTATCGTGGACGCCGTGAAAAAGGCTCTGCCGCGCATTCTTTCGAGCCTTACGCCTGAGCTGAAAGTGACGGCACTGGAAGATCAATCCGTCTTTGTGCGCGCTTCGATCACAGGGGTCTTGCGCGAGGCTCTGGTTGCCGCCGGCCTGACGGGCGCGATGATTTTGCTCTTTCTGGGAAGCTGGCGCAGCACCGTAATCGTCTGTACCTCCATTCCGCTTTCGATTCTCACCTCCATTTGTATCCTCAGTCTGCTTGGCCAAACCATCAATGTGATGACTCTGGGGGGCCTGGCTCTCGCCGTCGGCATCCTGGTCGATGACGCCACAGTAGAGATCGAAAACACGCACCGCAACCTGGGCATGCGCAAGCCACTGGTGCGGGCCGTGCTCGATGGCGCTTCCCAGATCGCCGTTCCCACGCTCGTCTCCACTCTTTCTATCTGCATCGTCTTCGTTCCGGTGCTGCTGCTCACCGGCACCGCCCGCTACCTGTTCACCCCGCTCGCCATGGCGGTGGTGTTCGCCATGCTCGCTTCCTACATGCTGTCGCGCACCCTCATTCCGACCATGGTGCGCTATCTGCTGAAGTCCGAAGTCACGCGATACCAGCACGGCGAGCATTCGAGCGGCGCCGGTCTATTTGCCCACATCCACCGGCTATTTAATGCCGGCTTCGAGGGAGCGCGCTACCGCTACGTCGGCCTGCTCGATTGGTCATTGCGCCGCCGCTTCGGCGTGCTTTCCGCGTTCATGGCGGTTTCCTTCGCCTCGCTGGGCCTGTTATTCCTGGTCGGTAGAGATTTCTTCCCGGATGTCGATTCCGGCCAGATGCGCCTCCACGCGCGAGCGCCGGCAGGCACCCGCATCGAACAGACCGAGTTGCGCTTCGCCGCCGTCGATAACGAGATCCGCCAGACAATTCCGCCGAATGAAGTCGACATGGTGCTCGATGACATCGGCATCCCGAACAGTTGGACCAGCCTCGCGCAGGGCGATGTGCCCACGATTTCCGCCGCCGATGGTGAAATTCTGATCTCTCTAAAAGAAGGAAAGCACGGCTCCACGCGCGATTACCAGGTGCTGCTCCGCAAGCGCCTCGCAGAAAAATTCCCGGACATGCAGTTCTTCTTTCAGCCCGCCAACATCACCACGCAGATCCTCAACTTCGGCCTTCCGGCGCCGATCGATTTGCAGGTGGTGGGGCGGGACGCGGATGCCAGCTATGCCATCGCGCAGAAGCTCGAGCAGCGAATCGCCCGCATTCCGGGCGCGGCTGACGTGCATGTGCACCAGGTGGTGGACCAGCCTGCCATCGAGCTGGACGTCGACCGCGTGAAAGCCTCGCAACTCGGCCTCACGCAGCGCGACGTGACCAACAACATGCTGCTCTCGCTGACCGGCAACGGCACGCTCGCGCCTAATTTCTGGCTGAACTGGTCCAATGGCGTGAACTACAACGTCGGCATCCAGACGCCGCAGTACAAAATCGATTCGCTCGATGCCTTACTGCGCACCCCGGTATCGCCGGTTTCGAGCACCGAGAATGCGAACACACCAACGTCGCAAGCCGGCATCGCCACTGCCGGAATGAATTCCATCGGCAGTTCGCCTAGCGGCGCCTCCCAGGCGTACGGCAATCCCGGCGCCATGCCCGGCAGCACGCAACTGCTTTCCAATCTCGTCACCGCCCAGCGCGGCTATGAGCCGGTAATCATCAACCACTACAATGTCACGCCGGTTTTCGATGTCTACGCCAATGTGGATCGCCGCGATCTGGGCGGCGTCGGGGCCGAAGTCGAAAAGATCATGCACGAAGAAGAGGGCCATCTGCCGCGCGGCATGACGTTCGATCTGCGAGGCCAGTACGACACCATGAAATCGTCTTTCATCCGTCTGGGTGTGGGCATGCTCTTTGCAGTCGTGCTGGTTTACCTGCTGATGGCGGTCAATTTCCAGTCCTGGGTGGATCCCCTCATCATCCTCAGCGCGCTGCCCGGCGCGCTCGCAGGCATTTTGTGGATACTGTTCGTCACCGGCACCACCCTTAACGTGCCCTCTTTGATGGGCTCCATCATGTGTATCGGCGTGGCCACGGCGAATAGCATTCTGATGGTCACCTTCGCCAACGACGAGCGCTTCGAAGGTTCCTCCGCGCATGAAGCCATGCTGGCCGCCGGATACGCCCGAATGCGCCCCGTGCTCATGACCGCCACCGCCATGGTCCTGGGCATGCTCCCTATGGCGCTTGGTTTGGGCGAAGGCGGAGAGCAGAATGCCCCGCTCGGCCGTGCGGTCATTGGCGGCCTGATGTTCGCCACCGTCACCACCCTTTTCGTGGTGCCGATCATCTATAGTTATCTAAGGAAGAAACCTCCCGTCGATCACGCCCAGCAGCTCGAAGAAGAGGAGCGCAAGGGTTTGGAAGAACTGGAACTGGAGCGCATGTACAGGCCGAACAATGAGATTTAGCGACCAGCCGGGTTCGGAACAGATCGAAGCACCGGAAGCCGTGGAAGCGCGCCTGCGGCAGGAGATTGCGGACCTCAAGCGCCAGCTCGCGCAAAACGGCTCGCCCCACTCCGCGCCGATTGCGCTCGATCCCCACAAGGTTCACCTGCAGCGCACCTGGCGGCCATCGGCGCTCGTTCTCTGGGCGATCGTCCTCGCGTCTGCCGCCCTGATCGTCGGGGCTTTCTTCGTGGGCTATATTCCGCTCAAGAAGCGCACCGCTCTCATCCGCGCTGAAGCGCAGCAGCAGGAGCAAGCGTTGCCGCGAGTCGAGGTTCTGGCCGTTCATCGCGCCGCCGCTACCAGCGATCTCGATTTGCCCGGCAATATCCAGGCAATTACGGAAGCGCCCATTCTGGCCCGCGCGGACGGCTACATCAAGAGCCGCTCGGTCGATATCGGCGATCACGTGCGCGCCGGCCAAATAGTAGCGGAAATCGAAGCGCCGGAATTGGGTCAGCAGGTTGTTCAAGCCAAAGCCACCCTCGAGCAGGCACAGGCCTCGCTTGAGCAGGCCAAGGCCAATTACCAGCAGGGCAAGAGCAATGAGGATCTGGCGCGCATCACCGCCGATCGCTGGAAAGCACTGGTGGCCAAGGGCGCGGTTTCCCGGCAAGATAATGATACCTACCAGGCCCAGTACAAGGCTCAGGTGGCGAATCTCGATGCGCTCTCGAAAGCCGTGACCGCCGCTCAAAGCAATGTAAGCGCGGCCGACGCCAACGTCGCGCGCCTCTCCGAGCTGCAGGGCTACCGTATGGTGCGGGCGCCTTTCGAGGGTCTCATCACCCTCCGAAACGTCGATGTTGGGACCCTGGTGAACTCCGGCAACACGCTGCTATTCCGCATCGCGCAAACGGGCACGCTTCGCATCTACGTCGATGTGCCGCAGTCTAATTCTGAAGAGGTGCATACCGGACAGCCGGCGCACATCACCGTTTCCAATATCCCCGGCCGCGTCTTTCCCGGCACTGTCACCCGCATGGCCAATTCGCTGGACCCAGCCAGCCGCACCATGCTGGTCGAGGTGCAGGTCCCGAACTCGGATGGCGCCCTGTTGCCCGGCATGTATGCCCGCGTCGACTTGAGAAGCCTCCGCGGCAGCACAGCGAACACACCGATTCTCGTTCCCGGCGATGCTATCATCGCGCGTGGCTCCGGTACAGAAGTGGCCGTGGTCGGCCCCGACCACGTCGTACATATCCTAAAAGTGGAAGTGGGCCGCGACTACGGCGATCGAGTCGAAGTGCTCAGCGGCTTGCGCGAAAGCGACACCATCATCGCCAATCCCGGCGATACCACCCGAGATGGCGCCCTGGTGAATCCGGTACTGTCGGCACCCCAGAAACCAAAAACTAACTAGGGGTACTCAGTAATATCCCTCGGTACTTCTGGAACTCTGTTAAGTTGTATACAACTGTACAGCAAAGGTATGCTGAGCTAGTTGCCGATGTCCGCGAACCTTAAGATTCCACAGCGCTTGCCTGCCGTCGCGCTGGATCGCCTGATGTATGTCAACCGGCTCTGTTACGACCCGCAGTTGCATTACGTTCTGAAGTTGGAAGGCCGCCTGGATGAGGCGCGCGTCCGCCGCGCCGTTCGCCTCGCTATGGATGCCGAGCCGGTATTCGGGTGCCGGTACGTTCCACGGAAGAAGCCATTCTGGGAGCGTCGCAACGATCTGGATTCGCTTCCACTGTGCGAGGTCGTGGAAACAACCGAAGTGCAACGCGAACTGGAGCGCTTTGCCGCGCGCCCCTCGGATGCCACCCGCGATCCGCTGGTGGAAATCCGCATCGTTCGCGGAGCGTCCGACAGTCTCTGCTTGAAAGTCAGCCACGTGCCCGCCGATGGCGCC
>DATBID010000012.1:0-8488 GCA_036557125.1 Bryobacteraceae bacterium
TGATCGAAGACCACGCCCGTTTTCAGGGCCGGCGGGACATCGACCAGGTGAGTGACAATCTGCTTCACACCGTCCACGATCGAAATGGTGTTCGAGTCGCCACCTTGTTTCATGACCGGAAGATATACGGATCTTTTTCCGTTCACATGGACGACGTTGTACTGGAGAGCGTGCGCGTCCTTGAGCTGGCCGATATCCGACATCAACACCGGGTTCTCGCCGTTCATTCGAACGGGATACTGACTGGCGTTTTTCAGATCGAATTGCGCGTTGGAATAGACGTTGTAGTCCAGATTGCCGATCTGGACGTCGCCTGCCGGAAGAATGGCATTCGCCTGGCTCAGTGCCCGGACCACATCCATGGGACTGATCTGGCGCGCTTCCAGCTTGTAAGGATCGACATAGAACTGAATCTGCCGCCACGGCCCGCCAAATGGTTGCGGGATGGAGGCGCCGGGAACGCTTGCCAACTGATTGCGTACGAAGTTCTGCGCAATGTCTTTCAAGTTGCCATCGGTCATGTCAGCGCCGTTCAAAGTCACCAAACAAACCGGTAAACTCGAAGCATCCGACTTTAGAACCACGGGCGGCAAGGTCCCTGGGGGGAGATCTTTCATGTCGGAAACTGCCAGGTTCGCGATGGTAGCAGCATCGGTATCCGCGTTGGTGCCCGGCTGAAAGTAGACACGGATGATACTCACGCCATTGAGTGAACGGGATTCGATATGGTCGATGCCGCTGGCAAAAGTGAAGAAACGTTCCAGATGGTAGGTGATGTCGCCTTCGATCTGCTCAGGAGGCATTCCCGAATAGAAGGTAGCGACCACGACCACCGGGATGTTCATGGTGGGGAACATGTCTACAGGCATTCGCACCACGCCCGTGACGCCCAGGATGGCAATGATCAGGCAGGCGACGATAATCAGGTACGGTGTGTTAATGGCGAAGCGCGACATAGGATTTACGACGCCGGAACGGAATCGCCCGCCAGTTCAATGGCTTTCGGCCGAACGATATCGCCCGCCTTTAATCCGGAGTGCGATCCGACCACCACGGCATCGCCTTCGCTGAGATCCCCCTGGCGCACTTCGACCATCCGGGCAGTCTCGATTCCCACGCGAATGGGGATTATCTCGATTGCTCCCGAAGCTTGAACGCGAAAGACCCGGACCGACTGCCCCGAACCGTCAATCGCTTCGACCGGAACAGCCAACACACGGCGGCGCTGTTCCGTCACCAGATCCACCTCGGCATACATTCCCGGGACTAACGTCAGATCCGGATTGGGAACATCGACTTCGGTTTTCATGGTTCGCGTGGAAGGGTCGACCGTATCTGCGAAACGGGCCACGCGGCCGGGAAATGTCCGGTTCAAAGCGGAAACTTTTACCGCCACCGGTTCTCCCAGGCGGATCAGAGGCACAACCGATTCCGGCGCAGGCAGCGCAAGGCGCAGAAGAGAATTTTCGGAAAGGCGCACCACGGGCATGGCCTGGCTCTGCGATGCCGTTCCAGCTTGTATCAGCGCGCCCGTATTCGCATATCGCCGCGTGATCACGCCCGAAAATGGGGCGGCAATCGTGCGGTATTGATAGAGAGTGGTAAGCCGCGTCTGCTCGGCCCGAGCCACGCGGGCCCGCTCTTGAGCCGTTTGCCGGCTCGATTTGGCGGCAGATACTTGGGCTTCAGCCACCAGATCTCGGGAACGCGCTTCATCGACGTCCTGCTGGGGGACGAGGCCCGGCTCCCGCTTCACCACATCGGCAATGCGCGTGTACGACAGATGCGCCAACTCATGCGCAGCCTCCGCGCGGCGGAGTTCGTCCCCGGCCGTGGCAACCTCCGCATCCGCCTGATCTACCGCAGCCGCCGCCTTGGTCAGATCATCCTGCATTTCCGGAATTTCCAGAGTGGCTAGTAGTTGTCCTTCGCGAACACGATCTCCGATATCGACTTTGATGTCCCTCAAATAGCCCGAGACCTTGGCCAGGACATCGATCTCTTGAAACGGCTCGAATTCGGCAGTGAGGACTACATCGGTAGATAAATCCGCACGGGCCGCTTTGACAACAGCCACGGTCGGAGGGTCGGCAGCGACGGTAGCTATTTGCGCGCCCCGACTCGTACAGGAAACCAACGCCGCAACCGGGATAACGATTGCCGCGATCTTTGCAATGAACGGCATTCTTTTGGGCACCGAGTCACTCACCGCAACACTCCTGTCACGTAATTAAGATCCGCTCGCCGGCTCAGGTACTCATATTTGGCGGATGCAGCGGCGATCTGCGCCGCAGTCTGATTCAACTGCGCCTGATTGAGTTCGACGATGCTGCCCAAAGCGGCGTCGTACCGCGCCTGCGCGAGGCGGAGCGCCTCATTGGCTTCGGTTACCATCCGGGCAGTTACGTCCAGGCGTCGGAAAGCATCGTTGGCGGCGAGCCAGGCCACCTGCACATCGCGCGCAATTTCTAAAGAGAGGTTTTCAACATCCTTATCCGCCGCCGCGGCATTTGCTTCGGCTTCCTCCTGGCGCGCCTTGAACAGGCCGCCATTGAGCACCGGAATATTCACATTGATGCCAACCGCGCCGTACTTTTCCGGCAGGCGCGGGTCCCGCTCCGGCGCGACACCGGCAACCGCGGTAGCGGTGAGCACGGGATTGCGCAGACGCTTCTCGGCCTCCGCGCGGCTTTCCAAAGAATCGTGCTCCAGCCGCAGAGCAGCCAAGTCCGGCCGATCGCGCAACGCCTGCGCAATTAATTGCTCGGCATCCAATTCTAGAGGCGGCGGCAGCGCCTCGTCCATCAACGCGAAGGGCCGATCGCGATCGTAGCCCATCGCCGCCGATAGGCGCGCATGACTCGCTTTGGCGTCATTTTCCGCGTGGAAAAGATCCAATTGGGCCTGAGAGGCGTTTACTTCCGCGAAGCTGACATCGATGGTGGAGCGCAGTCCGCTGCGGGCCAGAGCGCTTACCTGCCGAAGGGTGAGTTGGCGGAGGTCGAGCGTCGCCTGAGCGACTTTAAGTACCGATTGGGAAGCAAGCGCCGCATAGTATGCCTCTTGCACTTCGACTAATATGCCGGCGCGCGTGTTGGTCACCTCCTGGCTCCGCGAGGCGTTGTGCAGTTTGGCGCTACGCTCCAGGCTGGGGGTACGCCCGAAATCAGTGAGTAACTGGCTCGCCACAATTCCGGAGGCGGTTCGGCTATAGATGCTGGACGTAGTGACAGCACCGGCCGACAAGACCGCGCCGTGCTCAGATCCGACGGCCGTAAGGTTGCCGGAAAGCAAGGGATAGTAAGCGGCGCGAACCTGCCTAGTAGCGAAACCGCTGGCAGCGGCTTCGAGAACCGCCGCCGCGACCCGCGGGTGATTTTCCAGAGCCGTTTCCTGAGCCTCCCGCAGCGATACGGCAGTGGGCTGCGCTCTAGTCGCAGTGCAGAAGGCGCTGATTCCGGCCCAGATCCACACATATCGGAACCTCATTGGGCTGTTCCGGCAGCCGACTTCAAAATTATGGTGTCCTGAGCTTCGATTAGCCCGTCCGTGACCAGTTCGACCAGAGAAGGAAGCAGACGTTCCACATTTTGCGGCGCGTCTATGAATTCGATGCGCAGTGGCATGTGATTTGCCGTGTCGATTCCTCCCTCCTGAGTGTGCATGCGATGATGGGACCCGAAACCGGCTTCCGGCCGCAGCAAGGTGGCGCCCGCAACACCCTCCCGCAGAAGCAGCGAAAGAATCTCACTGCTCAGAAAATCGCTTCGGGAGACTGTGTCTTCGTTGAGATGAATGGTGACTTTCTTGGCCGGACCTGGTGACAGCATCAATCCTCTCCGATTGGACGCGCCGCGGAACCGCGGGCCTGCTCCCGTTTGTAGCATCGGAAACACCGCTTTTTGCCTGATAAATCGCTGATATCTTTCTGACAGCCGGGTCAGGAAGATATCAGGCGACCGTCAGTTGCCAACCGGCAGCCTCCGCCTCTATAAAAGAAACGTGCATATCCTGGTGGTCGAGGACGAGCAGAAGATGGCCCGGGCGCTACGGGAGGGGCTGGAAGCGGATCAGTACGTCGTGCGGGTCGCCTACACCGGCGAGGAGGGTTTCTATCTGGTTCAGGCGCAACCGTTCGATCTGGTGATTCTGGATGTAATGTTGCCGGGGCACGACGGCTTCGAGATATTAGGGACGTTGCGCCGCCACGGCGTCAAGACCCCGGTGCTGCTGCTGACATCCAGAGACGCGATCGAGGATCGGGTACGCGGTCTCGATGCCGGAGCGGACGATTACCTGGTGAAGCCGTTTGCGTTCCCCGAACTGCTGGCGCGCATTCGCGCGCTGCTGCGAAGAGGCAATGCGGAGGCGGAGGAGCGGTTCCAACTGGCCGATCTCGAAATGGATCGGGTACGCCGCTCGGTGAAACGCTGCGGCCAGCAACTGGATCTCACCGCGCGCGAATTCGAGTTGCTCCAATACCTGTTTCTCAATGTGGGTCGTGTGGTTTCGCGGGAGATGCTGGCCCGCGACGTATGGAAAGAAACCGCGCGCCAGACTCCGCTCGATAATGTGATCGACGCACAGATGACGCGCCTGCGCCGGAAAATCGATGGGCAATTCGACCCCAAACTGCTGCATACGGTCCGGGGCGTCGGTTTCGTGCTGCAGAAGGAAGGTCCCTGATGCGGCTGCGTAGCCGCCTGACGCTTTCGTATGTTTCGGTGCTGGCGGCGCTGCTGATGCTTGCCTGGGCTGGAACCTGTGCTCTGCTCTTCTGGCAGTTGCGCAGCCAGCTCGATCGTTTCGCGGTTGAGGAAATCGAAACCGTAGAGGGGCTGTTTTTTTTCGACGCGAATGGCCAACTCCGGCTGCGCGAAGACTATCACAATCATCCGGAATCCAAAGACGTGATCGAGCGTTTCGTGGAAGTGCTGGCCCCCAACGGCTCCGTATTGTTTCAAAACGACAAGCTTCAAAGCCTTATGTTGGGGGGCGCTCCATTTCCCGGCGAGGGCGTCGGTGGATACTCGGAACGGTCGCTGCGCCTGGCGGACGGGACGCGGGTGCGAGCCGTCAGCCGGCTCCATTACCTGGACGGCCGTCCTCTGCTGATCCGGCTGGCTCACACCGAAGAGCCGCTGTATTCCCGATTGAAGGAATTGTTTCTGGCCTCGCTGCTGGTTCTGCCGCTCGTGCTGGGGGCGGCGTGGGTTGCGGGTCACGAACTGGCGCGGCGCGCCCTGGCTCCGATTCAACAGATGGCGCGACAGGCCCAGGAGATCAGTCCACAGAAATTACATGCGCGACTGCCGAACGACGGTACCGATGACGAACTTGGGCAATTGGCTCGGGTCTTCAACGCTACCCTGGGACGGCTGGAAGAAGCTTTCGAACAACTGCGGCGCTTTACTTCCGATGCTTCCCACGAACTTCGCACGCCTCTAGCGATGATTCGGAGTGTAGGAGAGGTCGGGCTTCAGAAGGACGGCACCAGGGCGGAGTATCGCGACATCGTCGGGAGCATGTTGGAGGAAGTGAACCGGCTAACCTCCCTGGTCGAAAACCTCCTTACGATCTCCCGTGCCGATTCCGGCCACATTCAACTCCAGCGGACGATTGTCCCGGTAATGGCTTTGACGCGCGAGTCCGTCGGGCTGTTCGAAATCCTGATGGAAGAAAAGTCACAGCGCGCCAGTCTGGAAGGCGACGAAAATATCCAGGTTGAAGGGGACCGCGTTGTCCTGCGCCAGGCCTTGGTCAACATATTTCATAACGCCGTAAAATACTCGCCGGTCGGCGAAGCGATTTCCGTGCGCGTTAAGAACGGCGCCGGTCAAGTCACCATCGAGATCCAGGATAGCGGGCCGGGAATTCCAGACGAGGACCAGCCTAAAGTGTTCGATCGATTCTACCGTGTAGACAAGGCACGCTGGCGCGAATCGGGCGGCGCGGGGCTGGGGCTTTCCATCGCAAAATGGGCGGTCGAAGCTCATGGCGGAACTCTCTCGCTCCAGAGTGCAGTGAATCAGGGTTGTACCTTCCGCATGAGTCTGCCTCAGTTTTTCCGGGGATAACACAGCGGCAGGCGGTGCGTACCTCGGCAACTGGTACGATGAGTTCGGGGGCTGCCCAGATGACGCTCACGATTGAGTTGCCGGAAGAGGAGCTTGCCTTGCTTAACGCCAAGGCCGGCGAGGCTGGCGTATCGCCTGAGGAATATGCGCGCCAAGTGCTGGAGGAGGCGCTCGCACCGGCGGTAAGGGTTCCTTTGGCCGATCGAATTCGTGCGATCTGGGCCGATCTGCCGCCCGACGTTCTCGCCCAACTCCCGAAGGATGGGGCCAGTCAACACGACCATTATATTTACGGGCTGCCCAAGAGAGAAGAGTGAGAGCGGTTTTCGCCGACACCTTCTACTGGATTGCGTTGACAAGCCCGAGAGAAAGGCATTTTGATGTTGTCCGCACTTATGACAGCCTTCTCTCGAAGGCACGGGTCTACACCACAGAAGAGGTTCTCGCCGAACTGCTGACGGTGGCAACCGTGCGTGAGATTCTTGGTGAGCGAAGCGTGCGGGTCATTCCGCAGCCATGAATCGTTTGTCTCCGGATTGGAGCTATATACCGCCCGCCCGAATAAGGGCTACAGCTTGACGGATTGCATCTTCATGCGGACGATGCGCCGGTTAGGACTGACCGAGGCCCTCACCAACGACCGCCATTTTGAACAGGAAGGCTTTCGCGCACTGTTTCGGGATCGATAAACGGGAAGCAGCCCTCGCCGCATTATCATGATTATTGGCTTCCGTGCGCTCTTCCACTCCTCAATGGCCCTACATCTATATCTGTGTGGCCCTCACCACTATGGCGACGCTGCTTCTGGAGCTGTCGCTGACGCGAATCTTTTCGGTGGTTTTCTATTACCATTTCGCATTTCTGGCGATCTCTATCGCATTGTTCGGGCTGGGCACTGGCGGTGTGTTCTCCTACGTGGTGGCGGGCTGGAAAGCGCCGCTGTTCACGCGCCTGGGGCGCTTGAGCGCGCTCAACAGTGTGCTTGTGGTGGTGGCGCTGCTGGTCGTTCTGGCGCAGAAGAATGGCGACTCTCCCAGCCTGTTGCTGGTCTATTTCACCAGCGCATTACCGTTTTTCTTAGCCGGCACAATTGTTTCGCTGGCCATCGCGGAGACGGTCAAGAAAGTCAACCGAGTATACTTTTTCGATCTGCTGGGCGCCGGGGCAGGGTGCCTGCTGCTGATTCCACTGTTGGACCTACTGGGCGGGTTGAACACGGTCATGGCCGCGGGCGTACTCTTCGCGGTGGCGGCGGCGATCTGGCACAGCCTGGATGGCTCGGTGGCGGGACGCGCCGGAAGCGTGGCGCTGGCTTTGGCGCTGGTCGCATTTCTCACATACAACACCACGGACCACGTCCTCGGCATCCGGTACGCAAAGAATCAGAAGCTCTCCGGTGAGACGTACGAGAAATGGAACAGCTTCTCGCGCGTGGCAATTGCGCCGGAAAAAGGCAGCGGCACGCCGACTATTTTCATCGATGCGGACGCATCCACGGCGATCGCCCATTTCGATTTCGCTCACCTCTCAGCCAAGGACCGGCATGATCTGCTCGAACAAGGGCCGGCTTTGCCGTATGCGCTGCGGCCCGGCGCAAAAACGCTGGTGATTGGTCCGGGCGGCGGATGGGACGTGGCGCGCGCGCTCGCTTCCGGCAGCCGCGATATTACGGGCGTGGAGATCAACCCGATTATCGCGACTACGATCATGCGGAATCGCTTCCCAGGGCTGAGCGGAGGATTGTATTGGCAACCCGAGGTGCATATTTCCGTAGAGGACGGGCGCAGCTTTGTGCGCCGCAGCCCGGATCGCTACCAAGTGATTCAGGCAACGCTGGTAGATACCTGGGCGGCAACCGCGGCCGGCGCCTTTGCACTGACCGAAAACAATCTCTACACCACGGATGCCTTTCAGGACTACCTGCAGCATCTTACCGGTGACGGCTTGGCGGCGTTCACGCGCTGGGGATTCGATCCGCCGCGGGAATCGCTTCGGCTGGTTTCTCTGGCCATGGAGGCCCTGTCGCAACTGGGCGAGAACTCTGCATGGCGGAACGTGATCATAGGGCGGGAAGGTTCCGTAGAAGGCTGGGGCGCACGCGATACCGTGCTGGTTTCGCGCAAACCGTTCACTGCGGGCGATCTGGAACGCGCCCGGGCCATGATGGCCGCGGCCGGGATGCAGACGATTTACCTACCAGGTCCCGATACAAACAATGCCACGCACAACCAGTTCTACGATTTGCTGCACAGCGCGAACCCCGACCAGTTCGAGCGAAGCTACACCTTCGACATCACCCCGGTGACGGATAACCGGCCCTTCTTCTTCTACACGGTGCAGCCGCACGATCTGTGGACTTTCCTGCGTTCGGCCTCGCGCGAGAGCGCGGATTACAAAGTGAACCGGGCCGT
>DATBID010000013.1:0-12501 GCA_036557125.1 Bryobacteraceae bacterium
TCGCCGCCTTCGCCCCCCACGCCAAGGTCATCCACGTGGATATCGACCCCGCCGAGATCGGCAAGAACCGCGCGCCCGATGTCCCTATCGTCGGCGATGTCAAGCGCGTACTGGCGAAACTCAACCGCCTCCTCGCCGAAACGCCCGCTCCGGCAAACGAAACGCTTTCCGCCGCCCGCCGCGCGTGGTGGCATTCGATCCGCCGGTGGAAAGAGGAGCATCCCCTCGAAGTCGTCAAGTCCGATACCGAAATCAAGCCGCAGCACCTCATGGGCGAAATCGACCGCCTCTCCGGCGGCCAGGCCATTGTCAGCTCCGACGTCGGCCAGCACCAGATGTGGGCCGCGCAGCTCATCCGCTTCCGCGAGCCGCGCCTCTGGCTCAATTCCGGCGGCCTAGGCTCCATGGGCTTCGGCCTGCCCGCCGCCATCGGTGCGCAGTTTGCCCGGCCCGACAAGCTGGTTTTCGCGATCGTCGGCGATGGCGGCTTCCAGATGTCGATTCCGGAACTGGCGACCGTCGCCAGCTACGGCCTGCCGGTCAAGATCATCGTCATGAATAACGGCTATCTCGGCATGGTCAGGCAGTGGCAGACGCTGTTCTACAACAACCGCCTCAGCGCGGTGGAGCTCGATGCCTTCCCCGACGCCGAAAAGCTGGCCGGCGCCTACGGCTTCCGCGGCCGCACCATCGATAAGCCGTGGGACCTCGCTGCCGCGCTCGAAGAAGCCGTGCGCGAGCCCGGCCCGTATCTGCTCAACGTGCGCGTCTCGTCCTCGGAAAATGTTTATCCCATGGTGCCCGCCGGCGGCGCCATCAACGAAATGGTGCTCGGCCCGCCCCAGCCCGTGGTGGATGCCGTGAAAGCTGAGAAATAACATGCTGCAAATCATTTCTCTCTTACTCGAAAACAAGCCCGGCGCTCTGATGCGCGTTACCGGCTTGCTCAGTCAGCGCGGCTACAACATCGAAAGCCTCACGGTCGCTCGCACGCTCGATCCCGAAGTCTCACGCATGACGATCGCGGTTGAAGTCGATGCCGCGCTGCGCCAGCAGGTGATCAAGCAGATGAACAAGCTGATCAACGTTTTGCAGGCCACCGATCTCACGGACACCCCTTCAGTCTTCCGCGAGCTACTGCTGTTGCGCATCCATACCCCGCAGGAGTCGCGCACGGCCATATTGAAGGAGGCCGAAATCTTCGGCGGACGCGTGGTCGATTCCTCCACCGAAGGCTTCGCCATCGAAGTCACTGGCGACCCCGAAAAACTGAACGAATTTGTTGACGTCATGGGCAGCTACGGCGAAATCGAAGTCACCCGCTCCGGCATCCTGGCCATCGGCCTCGAGCCGAAAAAGCTGCGCTTGCAGCCGCCCGTGCCAACAAAAGAACTTGTTACAGAGCCGCGACCGTAAGGGAGCGGTTGGAGCCTACATGCCAAATCGTTATTACGAAAAAGACGGAAATCTAGACCTTCTCAAAAACCGCACGGTTGCCATCATCGGTTACGGTAGCCAGGGCCATGCCCATGCGCTGAATCTCCGCGATTCCGGCGTCGACGTGATCGTCGGTCTGTATCCCGGCAGCAAGTCCTGGGCGAAAGCCGAAGCCTCCGGCCTGCGGGTCGCTAATGCGGGCGATGCAGCCAAGGAGGCGGACGTAGTCATGATCCTGGTCCACGATCATCTTCAGGCCGATCTCTACAACCAGCAGATCGCGCCCCACATGACCGCCGGCAAAACGCTCATGTTCGCTCACGGGTTCAACATCCATTTCAAGCTCATCACTCCGCCGCCCGATGTGGACGTCTCGATGATCGCCCCCAAAGCTCCCGGCCACCGCGTGCGCGAACTCTACGTGGAAGGCGTCGGCGTCCCCGCGCTCGTAGCCATTCATCAGAACCCCTCCGGAAAAGCGCTTGAAAACGCGCTCGCCTACGCCCTTGCCCTCGGCTGCCTCAAAGCCGGCGTCATCGAAACCAATTTCCGCGAAGAAACCGAGACCGATCTCTTCGGTGAGCAGTCCGTGCTCTGCGGCGGCGTAAGCGCGCTCATCCGCGCGGGGTTCGATACGCTCGTCGAAGCCGGCTACGCTCCCGAGATGGCCTACTTCGAGTGCCTCCATGAAGTGAAGCTGATCGTTGACCTCATCTACGAAGGCGGTCTCAGCTACATGCGCTACTCCGTCTCCGACACCGCCGAATACGGCGACTACACTCGCGGCCCGCGCATCGTCAACGAGCAGACCCGCGCCGAAATGAAAAAGATCCTGAGCGAAATTCAATCCGGCGAATTCGCCCGCCAGTGGATGGAAGAGAACCGCACCGGCCGCAAGAAATTCCTGGCCATGCGCGAAGCCGAACGCAACACCCAAGTCGAGCAGGTCGGCCGCGAACTCCGCTCCATGATGACCTTTCTCAAAAAGAAAAAAGAAGCCGGCGTCCCGGAAGACTCCCCTGTCTTGGCCGCCAGAAAGTAGCTTGTGGGGCCAAGGCTTCCGCCCTGCCGCCGGGCTTCTGCCCGGCGCAAGCTAGCTCAAGAGGAACTGTAGAACGTATGAGAATCTTTACCTTCGACACCACGCTTCGCGACGGCACCCAAGGCGAAGCCGTCTCCTTTTCCGTCGATGACAAGCTGGTCATCGCGCAGAAGTTGGACGAGTTAGGCATCGACTACATCGAAGGCGGCTGGCCCGGCTCCAACCCCAAGGACAAGGAATTCTTCAGCCGCGCCCGCGAACTCGATTTGAAGCATTCCCGCCTCACTGCCTTCGGCGCCACTCGCTTCGCTCGCAATCCCGTCCACGAAGATCGCAACGTGCAAGCCCTGGTGGAAGCCGGCACGCCTGTCGTCTCCATTTTCGGAAAAACGTGGGATCTCCATGTCAAGCGCGCCCTTGGCATCCCGCTCGAAGAAAACCTCAAGCTCATCTCCGAAACCGTGAAATACCTCAAAGACCACGGCAAGGAAGTAGTCTACGACGCCGAGCATTTCTTCGATGGCTACACTGCCGATCCCGCGTATGCGCTGCAAACCCTCGCCGCCGCCAAGGACGCCGGCGCCGACGTGCTCTGCCTTTGCGATACTAACGGCGGCAACATCCCCAGCCGCATCGAAGAGGTCGTTTCCGAAGTGCGCAAGCGCTTCGACGGTATCATCGGCATCCACACCCACAACGACACCGATGTCGCCGTCGCCAATACGTTAGCCGCGGTCGAAGCCGGAGCCACCCACGTCCAAGGCTGCCTGAATGGTTATGGCGAGCGCTGCGGCAATGCCAATCTCGCCTCCATTCTGGCGAATCTCGAATTGAAACTCGGCCATACCACAATCGGCCCAGAGCGCCTGGCAAGCCTCACCTCCGTCTGCCGCTTCATCGCTGAACTCGCGAATCTGCCCGTCCGCAACGACCAGCCGTTTGTCGGCAAAAGCGCCTTCGCCCATAAAGGCGGTGTGCATGTCAGCGCCGTACTGAAGGATTCTGCCACCTACGAGCACATCACGCCCGAAAAAGTCGGCAACCGCCAGCGCGTCCTGGTCAGCGATCTTTCCGGTCGCGGCAATATCATGTACAAGCTGAAGCAGCACGGCTTGGCCGATCGCCTCGATGAAAAAGCTCGCGTTGAACTGCTCGAGCGCATCAAAAACCTGGAGTACGAAGGATACGAACTCGAAGCCGCCGAGGGAACTTTCGAGTTGCTCGTGCGCGAAGCCCTCCAGCCCGGCACGCATTTCTTCGATGTCGATAGCTACGAAGTGAGGACCCGGGCGGGCGGCCATGACGGCACCCAAACCACCGCCACCGTCACCCTCCGCACCGGCGACGGCGTCCATTCCGCCACCGCCTCCGGCCATGGTCCCTTTAACGCTCTACACCTGTGCTTGCGCAAGTGCCTCTCCAAGCTCTACCCCCAAATCACCGACGTCCGCCTCACCGACTACAAAGTCCGCGTCCTCGATTCCCGCAAAGGCACCGCCGCGAAAGTCCGCGTCTTGATCGAATGGTCCGATCACCGCAAAAGCTGGTCCACCGTCGGCGTCTCCGACAACGTCATCGAAGCAAGCTGGAAAGCCCTCGTCGACGCCATCCGCCTCGAACTCATGCGCCTCACCGAAAAAGACCCCTCTATCGAGCGCGCCGTCGAAGATTACTGCTGGGGCGTGTAGCGGCTGTTTCGATGAGCGTTCGTTTACAATTCGAAGGCATCCGGTGCTTCTCAACACCGCAGGACGTACCGCTCCGTCCGCTGACTCTGCTCGTCGGCGAGAATAGCTCTGGGAAGACAACCTTCCTGGCCCTCTGTAGGCTCGTCCACGAGATTGCTCAGGGATCCGTTCAGTATTCTCCCTTCAATAGGTCGCCTTTTTTTCTTGGAGCGTTTGAGCAAATCGCAACCAGGCGGAAGCGTGGCGGTAGCACCAAGTCCTTTTGTCTGACGATCGGCCTTGATGACAAGTCCCTTTCTGCCAAGTTCGTAGCTCGAAACGGACAAGCCTCGCTTAATACTTTGCGCCTCGCGTCCGCCAACCTCTCCGTCGAAGTGGCGGAGGAGGTCAAAGATCGCGTGATCACTTTGAGGAGCGGGCGAGGTGAAAAGGTTCTGCGAGCCGGCTTCGCCATCCAAAACGTCGACCTTCCCGACTGGTTACTGTGGACGGTAATGCGCGATCCCATTCGCGTCTTGTTGGCGGAGGCAAACGAATTTTTCTCCCACCATGAACTAGATACTCTGGAGAAATGCCGCCAAGCCATACAAAAGGAATTCCGGCGTCAACCGTATGCGTTCGGGCCGATTCGGACCAGCCCGCGACGGACGTACGATCCAGTTGACGTCACTGAAGATCCCGAAGGATCTCACATTCCGACGCTATTGGCTATGCTGTCACGCTCTACGACCACGGAACAGTGGAAGGGGCTTGAGGCATCCTTGAACGACTTTGGATCGAAGTCAGGCCTCTTTGAGGAAATCGAGATTATTAGCAAGGGCGAAAAGGAAAGCGATCCATTCCAGGTAGGCGTCAAGAGCGGCGGCCGCGTATTCAACCTGATTGATGTCGGTTACGGCGTAAGCCAAGCCCTTCCAATCCTGGTCGATGTTTTGCGCCGTCCTTCTGCCTTTGAACTTTTCCTAATTCAGCAGCCCGAAGTCCACCTCCATCCCCGCGCACAAGCCGAGCTGGGAAGCTTCTTCGCGAAGCAAGCCGACGGGAAACGCAGGTTGGTAATCGAAACCCACAGCGACTACCTCGTTGATCGTGTCCGTATGGAGGTCCGTAATAAAGTACTGAACCCCGGAGACGTCGCACTCTTGTACTTCGAACGCCAAGCGAACGGAGCCGTGGTCCACACTCTAGAATTGGATCGCGACGGCAGCATCACCAACCCGCCCTCTGGCTACCGGCAATTTTTTCTCAAAGAAGAACTAAGCCTCCTTGGTGTCTAAGTGTGTTTGATTGTTGACGCGAATGTCGCGGAGCAGTTCCTCGCTCAGCCGGGTCCGGTGATGGATTGGCTCTTTGGCTTCCGCGGAAATCCACGCCTCGTAGCCGCCGGCAAACTCAGGGACGAACTTGCGTGTAATGCCGAGGTGCGTCGCCGACTTGTCAGGCTAGAGCAAGCAGGCCGCCTCCGCTCGGCAGATCTGGACAAGCTGCAATCGGAAGAGCACCGTTTGCATGCTGACGGGCACTGCCAATCGAACGATCGCCACATCCTGGCGCTGGCGATTGTCACTGGAGCCCGCACTCTTGCAACGCTCGACACCAGCTTAACTCGTGATTTCCGAAACAAGCTGATCATTGACAAGCCCCGCGGAAGCGTCTACTCCAAGCCTGATAATCACGGCCACCTGCTGAAGCACACTGCCCGTTCCTGCGGAATCCGGTGACGCCACTTTTCAAAATTCTCGCACTGATTCCAAGCCACTTACTCCACCGACTCCGAAAACAGCCCCTACCGCCGCGTTATCGTAAAAGCGTAGCGGGCCGTCACCGCCCCTATAATGAAACTGGATTCTCCCTCGGATGGACCTGCCGGATAACGCCCTTCGCGAAAAAGCCGCTCAACTCCCGCTCATGCCCGGAGTGTATCTCTACAAAGACGATGCCGGCCGGATCATCTACGTCGGGAAAGCCAAGAGCCTTCGCCTGCGCGTGCGCAGCTATTTTTTCGAAGACCGCATAGCCGACGTCAAAACCGGCACACTACTGAGCGAAGCCCGCGATGTCGATTACATCCTGGTCGATAACGAAAAAGAAGCTCTCGCGCTCGAAAACAATCTCATCAAGCAGTACAAGCCGCGCTTCAACATCCTGCTGCGCGACGACAAAACCTATCCCTATATCAAGCTCACCAAGGAGAAGTACCCGCGCGTCTACGTGACGCGGCGCTTGCGCAAGGACGGCTCTACCTATTACGGCCCTTATTTCCCGGCCAATCTGGCGCACCGGCTGGTGCACTTTATTCATCGCCACTTCCTCGTGCCCTCGTGCAAAGTCGATCTCACGCGCTACCACCCCAAGCCGTGCTTGCAGTATCACATCCATCGTTGCCTGGGGCCGTGCGTACAGGGCCTCACCACCGACGAAGCTTACACCGCCGCCATTCACAATGTGAAGCTCTTCCTCGAAGGACGCCACGGCGATTTAGCTGGTCTCCTGCGTGGCCGGATGCAAACCGCTGCCGAAGAGACGCGCTTCGAAGAAGCCGCATCGCTCCGCGATCTGCTCACAACGGTCGAAGAGATCGAGCAGCGTCAGAAAATGGCCGCCGTCCGCGGCGATGACGTCGATATTTTCGGCTACTACGCCGAGCCGCCGCTGCTGTCCGTGAACGTCTTTCATCTCCGCAACGGCCAGATCGTCGACCGCCGCGAGTTCTTTTGGGAGGACCAGTTGGAATTCGACGCATCTTCCTTCTTCTCCACGCTCGTTTCCCAGCTCTACCTCGATCAGCAGTACGTCCCGGCTGAAATTCACGTCCCGGTCGATTTCGAAGACCGTGACGCTCTTGAAGAGCTGCTGTCGGAAAAGCGGGGCCGCCGTGTCGAGGTCCGCACACCCCAGCGCGGCCAGAAGAAAGCACTGATGGACCTGGTGCAGACCAACGCCAAGCACAGCTTCGATGCGCGCTTCCGCGTGTTGAAGCCCTCCTCGCGCGCTATTCAAGAAGCGCTCGAAGAGACGCTCAACCTGCCCCAAGCGCCTTCACGTATCGAATGCTTCGATATCTCGCACATTCAGGGAACCGACAAAGTCGCCAGCATGGTCGTGTGGGAAGACGGACGCATGAAGAAGTCCGACTACCGCAAGTTCATCATCCGCACAGTGGTCGGCAACGACGATTTCGCCAGCATGCGCGAGGTCGTGACGCGCCGCTATTCCCGCCTGAAGGAAGAAGGCACCCCGACGCCCGGGCTGGTGCTGATCGATGGAGGCCTTGGGCAGTTGCATTCCGCCGCCGAAGCTCTGGAATCGCTTGGCTTCACCGATCAACCGGTAGCGGCCATAGCGAAACGCGAGGAGATCATCTACGTTTACGGTCAGGAAGATGAACCTGTGGTGCTGGATCGCTTCTCGCCAATCCTTCACTTGATTCAATCCATCCGCGACGAGGCACACCGCTTCGCCGTCACCTTCCATCGCTCCCGCCGCGCCGCCCGCCAGCTCACCAGCGAACTGGAAGCGATTGAAGGCGTCGGCCGCAAGACTGTCCAGAAGCTCCTGAAAGAATTCGGCAGCTCCGAGCTGGTTCGGGCCGCTTCGGAAGACCAACTGGCCGCGGTCGTGGGCCGGGCTGCCGCGCGGCGCGTGAAGGCGCACTATTCGGAAAAGGTAGAGCTCCCCGTTTTGAACTCATGATTCGCGCAAAAATTTGGGAACCGGACCACATCTGGCCGCGAAATCCCTTCAAAAGGTGTTTTACACCTCCTCTCATTGCTGAGATCCTGAATACCGGATCGCCGCCCCAAGTGGTCCGGTATTCTTGATTGATGGCAGACTTCATCGGAGCGCTGGATCAGGGTACTACCAGTACGCGCTTCCTCATCTTCGACCGGTCCGGCAAACCCGTTGCCTGCGCGCAAAAAGAACACAAGCAGATTTACCCTCAGCCGGGCTGGGTCGAGCACGATCCGGAAGAAATCTGGTCCCGCACTCAACAGGTGATCAGCGAAGCCATGGCCCAACTGCACCTGAAGCCGCGGGACCTGGCCGCCATCGGCATCACCAACCAGCGCGAAACTGCCGTGATCTGGGATCGCGCCAGCGGCCGTCCGATCCACAACGCCATTGTCTGGCAGGATACGCGTGTCGGCCTTAGCGTATCCGAGTTTGCTCGCGAGGGTGGGATTGACCGGTTCCGACCTCAGACGGGACTTCCGCTCTCGACCTATTTCAGCGCGCTGAAAATCCGCTGGCTGCTCAACAACGTGCCCGGAGCGCGCAAACGGGCCGAAGCCGGCGAACTGCTCTTTGGGACCATCGACACTTTCCTGGTATGGCGGCTCACCGGGGGATTGCACCTGACCGATTGCACCAATGCCAGCCGCACCCAGTTGATGAATCTGGAAACCCATGAATGGTCAGGCGAGTTGCTGGACTGCTTCGAAATCCCGCGAGCCATTCTGCCCGAGATTCGCTCAAGCAGCGAAGTCTACGGCGAGGCCCAACTCGAAGCCGTCGGAGGCGTGCCGATTGCCGGCATTCTGGGCGATCAGCAGGCCGCCCTGGTGGGCCAAACCTGCTTCACCGCCGGAGAAGCCAAAAACACCTACGGCACCGGATGTTTTCTCCTGATGAATACCGGCGCGCAGATTGTCCCTTCCCGTTTTGGGTTGCTAACCACGGTGGCATACCGGTTTGGGCGGCAGGCGGCGTCCTATGCGCTCGAGGGCAGCGTCGCCATCACAGGCGCGCTCGTGCAGTGGATACGGGACAATTTCGGCCTGATCCGCAATAGTGCCGAAATCGAAGCGCTGGCGCGCACTGTGGACGATAGCGGCGGAGTCTATTTCGTACCGGCCTTCTCAGGCTTATACGCGCCGTATTGGAAAGACAGTGCGCGCGGCTTGATCGCAGGGTTAACGCGCCACAGCAACAAAGGTCACCTGGCGCGGGCCGTGCTCGAAGCCACCGCCTTCCAGACCCGCGAATTGGTCGAAGCGATGGAAAAGGATTCGGGCATTCCGGTAAGTACGCTCCGCGTCGATGGAGGCATGGTAGCCAACGACCTGCTCATGCGGTTTCAAGCCGATATTTTGGGACGCGAAGTGATCCGCCCCGAGGTCCGGGAAACCACCGCGCTGGGAGCGGCCTACGCCGCGGGCCTTGCAACCGGATTCTTCAAGCACCTCGACGAATTGCGGTCCCACTGGAAGGTAGATCGGATCTGGATACCGGCAATGGATCCGGAGCCGCGAGAACGCATGTATGGGTTCTGGAAAAAAGCGGTCACGCGCTCCTTCGACTGGCTGGAGAACTGAAAGGGACGACAACGGTATTATCGTCGTGTAACAATAACGCATTACGGTTGGAGTTACCTGGGCGTGGGCGCCCTATTTTCGAATCGAGGAGGCAATGCGATGAGGACAAAATTAGCGGGATCGCTGGCGATTGCAGCGACCCTATTGGCGGGAAATGCCCTGGCGCAGGAAAAGGGTGGCAAAAAAGGGGGCGCGCCGGCCATGCGGCTGATGAGCCCGGATTTCGCCGATGGCAGCGTGATTCCGGATAAGTACACGCAAGCGGGAGAGAGCATCTCTCCGGAACTCGAGTGGACAAATGTGCCGCCGGGCACAGTTTCGTTTGTGCTGCTATTCCACGATCCGGATGTAGCGCTGCAAAAGAAAACAGGCGACGTGACTCACTGGATCGCGTGGAACATTCCGGGAACGGCGACCAAACTGGATCAAGGGATCAAGGAAGGCGCCACGCTGCCGGACGGCATGATCCAGGGCAAGAACACTCGCGGCACACATGCCTACATGGGGCCGGGTGCGCCTGCGAACGCTCCTGAACACCATTACACCTTCGAGTTGTTCGCGCTAGACACCAAGCTCGATCTGGGACCGGATGCAACGCGCGCGGAAGTAATGAACGCGATGGAAGGCCATATTCTCGGAAAGGCAGTCTGGGAAGGCCGCTTCCATCGGCACTAAAGTCAGGAGGACCGTTATGTCCCGGCGCAATTTGATTCTGAAGCGTTGGACACCGGGCGCGGGGGCGGTGATCGCGATCGCCCTCGCGGGCCTTGTGCTCGCGCAAGGAGCAAAAGAAAAAGAGCTGTACGTGGTGACGCACATCGACGTGACTCCCAACTACGCCGCCGATACAGCTAAGGCTGTAGCCCAGTTTGCCGTGGACAGCCGCAAAGACGCCGGCTGTGCACGATTCGAGGCGTTGCGCAGCACGGACCGCATGAACCATTTCGAGCTGGTGGAAGTGTGGCGCACCAAACAGGATTTTGAAGCGCACGAGGCGCAGGAGCACACCAAGCGGTTCCGTGAGAAGATCCAGCCGGGTTTAGGCAGCCCGTTCGACGAACGGCTGTACAACGTACTGGAGTAGAGGACGGCAGGCGCGCGAAACAACGCGGGCGCCGCCTCTGGAGTCTACGGAACAATAATATTCTTGCGCACCGCGTACAGCACGATTTCGGCGGTGTTATGCAGATTCAGCTTCTGCATGAGACTGGTGCGATGGGAGTCGATCGTATAAGGGCTTAGATTCAACAAGGCCGCAACTTCCTTGTTGGACTTTCCCTCGGCCAGCAGTTGCAGCACCTCCTTCTCACGGTCGGTCAGCAGATCGAACGAGTCCCGCACCTTGTTCTTCTTCATCGTCTGCAGATACTCGTCGAGCAGAGTGGAGGCGATTACGGGACTGAAATAGGGCCGCCCCTTTGCAACGGTTTCGACGGCCGGAAGGATATCCCCTTCCGCGGAGTCTTTGAGCAGATAGCCTTTGGCTCCCGCCGAGAGCGCCCGCAAAATGTAGCTCTCGTCGGAATGCATGCTGAGGATGATGACCTTGACGTCGGGATCGCGCCCCAGAATCTGGGATGTGGCATCCACGCCATTGAGCAGTGGCATGGCAATATCCATGACGACGATATTCGGCCGCAGTTCCGCCGCCAGACGAACGGCCTCGCGTCCGTCCGATGCCTCACCCACCACTGAGATTTCCGGGGATTTTTCCAGCAGGGCTCGCAGCCCTTGGCGGACGATCCCGTGATCATCCGCTATTAACACTCGAAAGTTCATTCCGCGTCTCCGGGATCGGCAGCCGGATACAAATGCGAGTGCCCCGGCCCGGCTGAGATCGTATGTCCAGGGTTCCTCGAATTTCGCGAACGCGTTCTTCCATGCCGAGCAGCCCCAGTCCGCGGCGCCGCATCTTATGGCGGTCGAACCCGATACCGTCGTCCTCGATGACCGCCCGGACATCGCGGGCATGCCGCTCAATACTCAACTTGATCTGTTTGGCGCTGGCATGCCGGCTGGCATTCGTGAGCGCCTCCTGCACGATACGATAGATGCACGTACGCACATCGTCCGATACGGAATCCACATCGCCGTGGATGGAGAGTGCCACGGGAACATCGTTGTGCAGCGTGAATTCCTTGGCCTGCCAGCGCAACGCCGGCGAGAGACCCAGGTCGTCCAGCATCGAGGGCCGCAGAAACATCGCCATATTCCTGACCGTGCGCAGGCCTTGCTCGGCGATGCGCTTGGTCGCCAACAGCCGTTGATGGAAGGCTGGATCCTGGCAGGCGTGAGGCCCATCCAGGTTGCCCAGTTCCATGCGCAATCCCGTCAGCATCTGTCCCACTTCATCGTGAAGCTCCCGGGATATCCTTCGTCGCTCCTGCTCCTGCACTTTCACCAATTGATGCGACAGCTCCCTCAGCTCGGATTGGGCCACCTCGGAGTGTCGTTCCAGGCGCCGCATATGCCAAACCGTGAGCGTCGCAATCAGCAGACCAAGAAAGAGCGAGGTTCCGGCCATCACCCAGAGAAATCGCCGGAATGAATTCTCCGAAAGGCGTGTTTTTTCCTCCTGCATCGCCAGATCCCGCGCATTCAGGTTTTCCAGGTCGCCCGCCATCTGCAGCGCGGAACTCCGCTGCTTCAATTGCAGCTTGAGCAGTTCCCATTGGATGGTCCCTGAAAGAATGGGCTCCCAATCGAGAGCTTGAGTGAGGGGCCGCATATAGCTTTCGACTTCGGCGCGCAATCGGGAGAGTGAAGGCGCTTCCTCAGGAGTCAGCAGAGTTTCCAGCGTCGTCAGGTGTTGCGCCGTGGATTGCTTAATCTGCGTGAACTGCTCGCCATACTGAGCCGCATGGGACTGCGCAGGATCGAGCAGGAAGTCTCGTTTGAGGATGCCGGCCAGGTACAAATCGGACCGAATTCGCAGAAGCGCGTCTGCAATTTTGTAGTGGCGCTCATATGCGTCGGTTAGCTGTTTGCGGCTTCGGAACGTCTCACCGATTGTAGATAC
>DATBID010000014.1:0-5738 GCA_036557125.1 Bryobacteraceae bacterium
GTCAGGGCGTACCCTTGACCGCCCAGCAGATTGCCTGGCCCAACTTGAGCCCGGGCCAATATCCCCTGGTGGCGGCGGGAAGCGCGTTGGTCGGCGCCGGTCCCCCTGTCGTCGTCGATCAGAACGCGGGAAGGCCGGCCAGAAACTATCAGTGGAGCATCGGGCTGCAACGCCAGATCACCCCGAATCTGATGGTGGAAGCGGCCTATGTGGGCACTCGCGGAATCTGGTGGCCTTTTTCCGGGCGAACCTCCAACCCCGGTACGCTGGTCAACTACAATTACTTGTCTCCGCAGCTACTGAGCGCTTACGGACTCAGTCTCAACAACCCGGCCGATCTGGCGATTCTCAGCGCGCAGGTCGGTTCTCCGGCCGCCGGACCCTTCATGGATAAACTGCCTTTTGCCGGGTTCCCACTGACCGCCACGGTCGCCCAATCTCTACGGCCTTTCCCTCAATTCAACTCCGGGTTAGCCGATACCTGGGCGCCCCTAGGTGACACGTGGTACAACTCACTACAGGCAAAAGCCACTAAGCGATTCTCTCACGGCTTGAGCGCCAGTTTCTCTTTTACCTACTCGTCCAACCTCGATACCATGGAAGGCGCTACCGTACCTACCGACGTAGGCAATCGGCCAACCGCTCACATGCTTGACAATTTGGACCGGCCGTTTGTTGCAAGTTGGGCATTCAATTACACGGTGCCCACCGTGTGGAAAGGCTCCAGTTCAACAGGATTGAAAGTGGCATCGTGGATCGCGCGCGATTGGACCATCGGCGGCTTCTTCCAATACGCCAGCGGTGCGCTCATTGCTCCTCCTCTCGCAAATGCCAGTCCCACACTGAGTAACATCGATTTCCAGAGCACTGTCATGGACCGGGTGCCCGGCCAGCCGCTGTTTACAAAAGACCTCAACTGCAACTGCTTCGATCCAAGTAGAGTGTTTGTGCTGAATCCGGCTGCCTGGGTCAATCCGCCTGCCGGGCAGTTTGGCGCAGCAACCTACTACAATGATTACCGCGCTCAGCGCCGCCCGGTAGAAAATGCGTCGTTCGGGCGCATGTTCCGGATTCGAGAGGCCATGAGTCTCAATGTTCGGGTGGAATTCCAGAACATATTCAACCGCACCGAGGTGAACGACCCAAGTTCCACGAATCCGCTGCAAGCTCAGACCGTGAACTCCGCAACCGGCCAAACCACGGCTGGCTTCGGCTACATCAATACCTTAGGGACAACCTTCGCCGCTCCGAGGCAAGGCATGATCGTTGCAAGATTCCTGTTCTGAGCCGACCGGTTCGATATAAGTGGATAGCCGCGCGCTCCGACCGGGACCGCTCCCTGACGGTCGTGGCTCGGAACTCCTGCTGAGCCGCGATCGTCCGGGCAGTCCGCCCGCTTCTATGATAGATTCGTTCAGGAGCCGCTCATGCTTCTCACTCGAATTCTGCCAGGCATTGCATTGCTGGCTGGCGGTTTCTTACTGACCGGACCGGCAGCCGCAGACACGTACCAAGTCATTCTCATGGGTAAGGTGACCATGGAAGATGGTTCTCCACCCCCTTTCACCGTCGGAATCGAGCAAGTCTGCAGCGATGTGCAGGGTTCCGCTCCAGGCCCAATCACCAACAAAAAGGGCGAGTATATCTGGCGCATGGAGTTTGACCCCTTCCGAAGCCGTACGTGCTGGATCCAGGCGGCCCATCCCGGCTACACCTCGAGCCGTCAGGACATCTCCGGAATCAACACCACTTCCCACGACCCGACTTTCACTCTGCCGACGCTGATCATTTCGCCTACCATCCCTGATCCTTACGTCATGATCGACTCCGAAAATAATCTGCCGGGCAAAGCGAGAGGACCGTTCAAAGCAGCCATGAAGGCCGTCGATGCCGGCAATGCCGCGGAAGCCGGCCGCCAGTTGGAGGCTGCGGCCGAGGCTGCTCCGAAGGCAGCCCAGGTCTGGCACGCGCTGGGAGTTGTCGACGAGCAGTTACAAAAGCTGGCGGACGCCCGAAAAGCGTATGAGCATGCAATTAGTGTCGATCCGAAAATGCTGGTGGCTTACGTGACCCTCACACGGGTGTGTCTGAAAACCAAGGACTGGCAGTGCGCCGACCAGACCGCCAATGCCATGATCAAGGCGGACCCCAAGCATCTTTACCCGGAGATCTATTTGCACAGGGCCGTGGCTCAGTACGAACTGAAGGATCTGGCAGGCGCCGAAGCCAGTGTGAACGAGGCCATTCGGCTTGACCCGGCTCACAAGCGGCCGCGGGAAGAGTACGTGCTGGGGCGAATTTTGGAAGCGAAGGGCGATGCCGCCGGCGCCCGCGAACACATTTCGAAATATCTCGAGCTCGACCATGCGCCCGCGGATGGGGACTTGGTCCGGGGCCATTTCCAGAACATGGGGAAACCTGAAGGAAAAGACGTTGAGCCCGAGCTAGAGCCGCTCTGATGACGGCTTCATTCCGGCCTTAGCCAGCCACCAGCGCAGGCCGACAAATAGAAACCGGTAGTCGTGGAAGAACTCGGGTGGCTTGCCTTCAAAGGCGTGCCCGACAAATTGCAGCGTCCATCCACCCGCAAACAGAATCGCGGGGAGAGGCCACCAACGGGGCCGGCGCAACAAGAGCGGCGTCATGAGAACTGCGGCCGCTATGGCAGGAATCCCAACCGTATGGCAGGCCCGGTTCACCGGGTGCTGGTGGCCGGTTTCGTATTGGGCGATCCACTCTTCCCAACTGCGGTTTGCCATCATGCGCGCATCCTATCACCCCTAGTATCACGGTGGCTCGGGCCCCTTCGCTTTACGAAGCCTTACGTTCGCGCGTCCTCGGGCATGTTACATTTTAGCCGTGCGCATACTGCTGGTCGATGACGACGCGGAACTGTGCGCCCTGCTTAGCGAATTTCTAGGCCGCGAAGGGTTCCAGGTGGAGCGTGTGCATGAGGGGCACGCAGCCCTCGCGCGTGCGGTATCGGGTGACTTCGATCTCATCGTACTGGATGTCATGCTCCCCGGCTTGGATGGTTTTGAAATTCTGCGCCGCCTGCGGCAGCAGAGCAAAGTGCCGGTAATCATGCTGACGGCGCGCGGCGAGGATGTCGATCGGATTGTCGGCCTGGAACTGGGAGCGGATGATTACCTCCCGAAGCCCTTCAATCCGCGCGAATTAGCCGCCCGTATCCGGGCTATCCTGCGGCGCTATGAGCAGAGCCAGGAGCGCCGGACGGCCGAGGGGCGCATCGAGGTGAATGGCGTCGTGCTCGATCCAGGCACGCGGCAGGTATCGAGTGATGGCAAGCCGGTGGAGCTTACCACGTTCGAGTTCGACATTCTGGAGATGCTGATGCGTTCTTCCGGGCGCGTGCTGTCCCGGGATGCGCTGATGGAGAATTTCTACAACCGCAAGGCGACTCCGTTCGACCGGTCGATTGATATGCACATCAGCCACCTGCGCAAGAAATTGGAGCATGGCACGACTCTGATCAAAACCATTCGCGGCGTTGGTTACCAGTTCTGTCGGACGCCGGAAGACGGTCAGGGTGTATGAACTCGCTCTTCGCCAAAATTCTCCTCTGGTTTTGGACGTGGGTTCTGGTCGCAGTGATCGGCTCGGCTTTTATTTCCGCCTGGGAGTTTCGGAACAACGCGTCGAACCGCAAGGCGCCCGCTGCGGAACTGGTGTCCTTCCAGCTCAGCCAGGCGCGATGGGCGTATGAGACCGGTGGGCGGGCTGGGCTCCAACGCTTTCTGGAAACGGTTCGCCGCATTTACGATGCGCGGGGCATCCTTACCGACAATCGCGGGATTGACTTACTCAACGGCAAAGACCGCTCGGACCTGATCCGGCGCGCGCGCTTGCGGCCTCCGTACGAGTTCTTCCGCGCGGGCAGATCGATGCTGGCGCGGGCGGCAGACGACGGCCGCTACTGGTATTTCTACGAAGTCCGGGGTCAGCAGGTGGGGTTGTGGTTCATTCAGTGGGACCACCTGTTCGTGATGCTGGCGGCAGTGCTGCTGTGCTATTGGCTGGCTTTGCACCTGACTTCGCCGGTGAGGCAACTCCAGAAAGCCGTGGAACAGTTCGGGCGCGGCGACCTTTCGGCACGCGTGAATTCCAAACGGCGTGACGAATTGGGCCAATTGGCGCGGACCTTCGACCGAATGGCGGGCCGCCTGGAAACGCTCCTGACCGCCGAGCGGCGGCTGCTCCTGGATGTTTCCCACGAGCTGCGCTCTCCGCTGGCGCGGCTAGGCGTGGCGGTGGAGTTGGCGCGTTCCGGCGGCGATGTCAACACCTACCTGGACCGCATCCAGAAGGAATCCGATCGCTTGAACTCGCTCGTGGGCCAACTGCTCCAGGTGACTCGCGCCGAAGGCGACCCATCACAGTTGCGGCGGGAACCGGTGCGCGTCGACGAGCTGGTGCAGCAACTGGTGGACGATTCTTCGATTGAGGCGCAGGCTCACGGCTGCGAGCTGAAATACGAACGGAGGCAGCCAGTGACGGTCGAAGGCGATCCGGAGCTGCTGCGCCGCGCAGTGGAAAACGTGCTGCGCAACGCGATTCGCTACGCTCCCCGCCAAACTGCCGTCGAGGTCTCGCTAGGGCGCAACAACGGCACGGCGGTGCTGGATGTTCGGGACCGCGGGCCGGGCGTGCCGGAAGAATCGCTGCCCCGCCTCTTCGACGCCTTCTATCGCGTGGAGCCGGACCGCGCCCGCATGTCCGGAGGCGTCGGTTTGGGCCTCTCCATTGCCCGGCGCGCGATTGAGCTGCACAGAGGAAAAATCCGCGCACGGAATGCAGCGCCGGGCCTGGAGGTCGAAGTGGAACTGCCGGCTTCGGTTTAAACTGGCCGCATGAAGCGGGCTACGCGCTTCCCGTCGCGCGGCCTACTCCTCTTCTTCCTCTTCGCCGGCCTTGGCAGCTTTGGCGGCGGCGATGATCTTCTCCGCCTGGAGTTGCGGCACGAAATCGTAGTGGTCGAACTCCATGGTGAAGGAAGCGCGGCCCTGCGTCATGGCGGTGAGATCGTTCTGGTAATTCAGCATTTCTGCCATGGGCACCTGCGCGCGAATAAACTGAGTGCTGCCCTTCGTATCCATGCCGGAGATGCGGCCGCGCCGCCCGTTCAGGTCGCCCATCAAGTCGCCGGCATATTCGACCGGGGCTTGAATCTCCACGTTCATGATCGGCTCGAGCAGCGCAGGCTTGGCGTGCTGCATTGCCGCTTTGAAGGCTTTCCGGGCGGCAAGCTTGAAAGCCAATTCCGAAGAATCGACATCGTGGTACGAGCCGTCATAGAGCTCGACCTTAAAATCCACCATCGGGTATCCCGCCAGAAAACCGTTCGCGGCCGCTTCCAGGATCCCTTTCTCCACGGCGGGGATGTAATTTTTGGGAATCGAGCCGCCGAAGATTTCATTGACGAACTCGAAATTGGCGCCCCGCTCGAGTGGCGACATGCGGATCCAGCAATCGCCGAATTGGCCATGCCCGCCGGTCTGCTTCTTGTGCCGCCCCTGCACGTCCGCCGTCCCCCGGATCGTCTCCCGGTAAGGGATCTTCGGCGCCTTGAGGTTGACGTCTACGGCGTAGCGTTTTTTCAACCGGCTGACCACAATTTCGACATGCTGCTGCCCCGATCCGCCAAGCAGAAACTCGCGTGTCTGGGGATCCCGGTAAAACCGCAACGACTGGTCCTCTTCCAGGATCTTGTGGACCGC
>DATBID010000015.1:0-19119 GCA_036557125.1 Bryobacteraceae bacterium
CCAACCCATTGAAGAAGAAACCACTTCCCCACAGGAAGAAAACGCCGTCGGGTTCGCTCCGTCAAACGAAGTGGGGCAGGCGCTTTCGCCTGCCAAGTCGGACGACGCCGGCACACCGGTAGCGCCGGCGGTCTTGCCGCCGGCCGATTCCGGCTTCGTTCCGTCAACCTCCCTCCCGCCCCTCGCAGTCGAAATTCCATCAGATGCTCCGCCGCCGCTAGCCGCTATCGCCGCAGATTCCGAAACACGAGATCCCTCATCGCCCAGCCTCCAAGCCATTGAATCCCTCCGCCCGGTTTGTTAACCTTAGCTTGGCCGGGTCCCAATGCCGCAGATTTCGTTTACTCTCAACGGGAAACCTGTAACCGCCGGCTACGAGGAAGGCATGGATTTCCTCGAAGTGCTGCGCGAGGAGTGCGGCATCCTTTCGGCCAAAAACGGCTGCGCTCCGGAGGGGGCGTGCGGCTGTTGCGCTGTGCTGATCGATGGCCAGCCGGTGCTCGCCTGTCTGCGGAAGCCGGAACATATGCGTGGCCGCGAAGTGGTCACGCTCGAAGGCCTTCCCGAGCGCATGCGCCACATTCTGGGCGAAGCGTTTGTCCTCGAAGGCGGCGTGCAATGCGGCTTCTGCATCCCCGGAATCGTGATGCGCGCGTCCCACCTGATGTGTAAAGGCCAAACGGAAGACCGCGACGCCGTCGCCAAGGCGCTTTCGGCGCATCTTTGCCGGTGCACCGGGTACGCCCGCGTGATCGACGCCATCCAGACGGCGGGTGAAGCCTGGAAGGGCGGCAATGGTCTGACCCGTACCGAGCCGCGCCGGCATTTCTATTTCGGCGAGCAATTCGGCCTGGCTCGCAAGCTGCCGCCCGGAAAGGATCCCAACGGCATCGGCCAATCCCTTTCGCGTTATCGCGGATGGGAGCAGACGCTGGGCGAAGTGCCGTTCGTGGACGATATGCATGTGCCCGGAATGCTGCACGGCGCGCCGGTGCTGAGTGAACATCCGCGTGCTCGCGTGCTTGGAATCGACATCGCCGAGGCTGAAACCATGCCTGGAGTGGTGCGCATCTTCACAGCCATCGACGTTCCGGGCCAACGCGGCACAGGCCTCGCCATTCCTGATCTTCCGGTTTTCGTGGCGGTAGGCGAGACCACTTGCTGCGTAGGCGACATGCTCGCCTTGGTGGTGGCCGACACCATGTTCCACGCCCGTCAGGCTGCCGAACGGGTGCGTGTGGCTTATGAAGTCCTACCGCCTGTGACCGATGCCTTCGCCGCGCTGGAGCCAGACGCGCCCCAAGTGCATGCTCCGGGCAATCTGCACGTGCATCCCAATCTGCTCGACACCACCGCATTTTCCCGCGGAGATGTAGATGCTGCGCTCGCCCGCTCCACGCACATCATCGAGCAGACCTTCGCAACACAGGCAATTGATCCCGCATTCCTTGAACCTGAGGCCTGCCTCGCTCTGCCGCAAGAAAAAGGCGTGAAAGTTTTCTCGCAAAGCCAGGGTTCCACCTTCGACCAGAACCTGATCGCCAAGGTTTTGAAGGTGCCGGTTGAGGATGTGGAGATCGGCCTGGCCGCGAGTGGCGGAGCGTTCGGCGCAAAAGAAGAGCTTTCCATCCAGGCGCAGACCGCTTTGGCCGCGCACCTTCTGGGCAAGCCCGTAAAAACCGTTCTCACCCGCAAGGAATCGACGCAGCTTCACCCCAAGCGCCATCCCATGACGCTCCAATACACCGTCGGCGCCGATGCGGAAGGGCGGCTCCTGGCTGTGCGCGCGCGCATCGTGGGCGATACCGGCGCTTATGCCGGCACCGGGGCCAAATGCCTGCTGCGGGCGGCTTGCCACGCCTGCGGCCCGTATCGCGTACCCAACGTCGATATCGAATCAAAGGCGGTTTTCACCAACAATCCCACCAGCGGCGCCATGCGTGGTTTCGGCACTAATCAGGCCCAGTTTGCCATGGAAGGCGTCATGGACCTGTTGGCGGAGAGGGTGGGCGTGGATGGCTACGATATTCGCGAGCGCAACGTGCTGCTGCCGGGGGATGCTTTCGGGACCGGCCAGATCATGCGCGGAAGTTGCGGCATCCTTCAGACGCTCGAAGCGGTGAAAGAGATCTACAAGAGCGCGAAATATGTCGGGATCGGCTGCGGTATTAAGAGCACCGGCATAGGCAACGGCACCACCGATAGCGGCCACGTGAAGATTCGCGTGCTGGAGGGTGGCACGCTCGAACTCCTCACGGGTTACACGGAGATGGGCCAAGGCGTGTTCTCCAGCATTCGCCAGGCCGTGTGCGAGGAAACCGGCCTGCCGCTGGAGGCGATGACCGTGCGCTGGGACCCGGAGCTTGGCGCAAAATGCGGCGAAACCTGGGCCTCCCGCGCGACCACGCTAAGCTGCGCGGCGGCCCAGCGCGCTGCTCGGCAACTCGCGGAAGACTTGAAGCACGCCGCGCTCGCGGATCTCACTGGACGCGAATACAGCGGCGACTACATCTGCAACTTCACCACTAAGCCTGGCACGCCGGAAGCGGTCAACAACCCGACCACCCACCTGACCTTCAGCTACGCCACCCAGGTAGTAATTCTCGGTGAAGACGGCCGTATCGAGCGCGTGGTTGCGGCGCACGACGTAGGGCGTGCCATCAATCCCAAAGCCTGTGCCGGACAGATCGAAGGCGGCGTGCATATGGGCTTGGGATATGCTCTCTCCGAAGATTTCCCCTGCACCGATTCCCGCCCCGATTCGCTGTTGCTCCGCGACATGGGCGTTCTGAGAGCGAAAGATACGCCGCCGATCGATGTGATCCTGATTGAAGTCCCCGATGAAGTCGGCGGCTATGGGGCCAAGGGCGCAGGCGAAATCGGTCTGGTGCCCACCGCTGGAGCCGTTGCAGGCGCTCTCTACGCCTACGACGGCATCCGCCGCTTCCGCCTTCCGATGGACAATGCGCCCGCAGCCGCGCCATCTGTACCCAAATCGCGCCGGCACGCCAATCCGATCGACTCTAAAGCAACAGGCCCGCCCGAAACAGCAGTTCGCGCTCTTTGATGCGCTCCGGGCGGTTCAGCTTCAGTAAGCGCACGGTCACACGACCAACAGCCGTTATCGGAACGATGGCAGCGCTGTTCAGTTGGAAGTGGTCGTTCCACCGATCGCGCCGCGGGTGAACAAGCGCTGCAATTCGCCGGTCGCAGGATCAATCGAGGTCAGGTCCGTTCCTTTGTGCTTATTGCACAGGGCGCAGCACAGAGCCAGATTCTCAAAGCAGGTTTCTCCCCCGTGCTTTGACGCAATCACGTGATCAACTTCATGGCGGATCAGCGCTATCGTCTCCGGCACAAGGCAGTACTCGCAGCGCTCGCGTGCCCTGGAGCGGACTTCCGCTCGAAGAGCGGCACTGATTTCAGGCATTATCCAGGGACTGCGCGTTTACCTTCAGGCTAGCCTTTGCCTTTGCGATCCGCACCAGGTGCTCCAGAAATTCATATCGCTCCCACTCTTCTTCTTCCTGTGCGCTCAATTTACGTTCGCGGCTCGTTTCGAGTAATTGCGCGATGCGGCAGGCCAGACGCTCTGAGGGGCGAAGCTTAAGAATCTCCGCAGGCTCTGGTAGACCTGCTAGAAATTCGAGCACCTCGGCCGCGCCTTCGAATCGGCTCTGCTCCTCTGCAGTCCGTTCGCGCAGCCCCAGTTCCAGAATTTCGGCCAAGCGGTCCTCGTTGTTGCGTAATCGCTCCACCAATTCATCCGGCAAAGTCAGAGTGATCGATGACATCTGGAGCGAGTATAGCAGCCGAACTATCCCGGCCACTGCCAGCCCTTCACCTCCGGCAAATCGTCGCCATGGCTGTAAACATAGAGCCGATGCTCCGTCAGCTTATCTCGCAACGCTTGCCTCTGGTGCGCCGCAACCGCCGCCAGTCCCGGCACTCGGTCGATTACATCAATCGCCAGGTGGAACCGGTCCAGATCGTTCAACACAGCCATGTCAAAGGGCGTGGTGGTGGTGCCTTCCTCCTTATACCCGCGGACGTGGATATCGTGGTGATTTGTGCGGCGGTACGTCAGCCGGTGAATCAACCAGGGATAGCCGTGATAAGCGAAAACCACTGGCTTATTGGTTGTAAAGATCGAATCGAACTCGCGGTCCGAAAGCCCGTGCGGATGTTCGGACGCTGGCTGAAGCGTCATCAGATCCACCACATTCACGACCCGGATCTTCAGGTGTGGCACGTTCGTCCGCAGAAAATCCACTGCCGCCAGCGTCTCCATGGTCGGCACATCGCCCGCGCACGCCATTACCACATCCGGCTCTCCGCCTTGATCGTTCGATGCCCACGTCCAAATGCCGATTCCCGCCGTGCAGTGCTTCACCGCCGCATCCATATCGAGCCATTGGAGCGCAGGTTGTTTGCCGGCCACGATCACATTGACGTAATTCTTGCTTCTCAGACAGTGGTCGGTTACCGAGAGCAGCGTGTTCGCATCCGGCGGCAGATACACCCGCACCACATTCGCCTTCTTGTTCATCACGAAGTCGATGAAGCCCGGGTCCTGGTGGCTGAAACCGTTATGGTCTTGCCGCCAAACGTGCGAGGTGAGTAGCAGGTTCAGCGAAGCGATGGGCCGCCGCCAGGCGATTTTGCGCGTGCTCTCCAGCCACTTGGCGTGCTGATTGAACATCGCGTCCACAATGTGGATGAACGCTTCGTAGCACGAAAAGAACCCGTGGCGGCCAGTGAGTAAATACCCTTCGAGCCATCCCTGGCACATGTGTTCGCTGAGCACTTCCATCACGCGGCCATCCGGCGAGATGTGGTCGTCATTCGGCAGAACCTCGCCGTCAAAAGTCCGGCTGCTAGCCTCGAAGACCGCATTTAACCGGTTCGAAGCGGTCTCATCCGGACCGAAGATGCGGAAGTCGCGCCGGTCCTGGTTTTCGCGCAGCACATCGCGCAGCATCGCTCCCACCACGCGCGTAGCTTCGGCGCGCACAGTGCCCGGCCGCGGCACCGCCACAGCATAAGCGCGAAAATCCGGCGTGCGCAGCGGCTTCAGAAGGAGGCCGCCGTTGGCGTTCGGATTGGCGCCCATGCGCCGGTCGCCCTCTGGCGCGAGTTGCCGGATCAAGGGCACGGGAGCACCCTTTTCATCAAATAACTCCTCGGGGCGATAGCTCTTCATCCACGATTCGAGGATCTGCAGATGTTCGGGGTGGGCCCCGAAATTGTCAACCGGAACCTGATGCGCGCGGAAAGTCCCCTCTACCTGTAATCCATCCACAATCTTGGGGCCGGTCCATCCCTTGGGCGATACCAGGACGATCATCGGCCACGCCGGGCGTTTCGAAAACCCATGCGTGCGCGCCTCGCTCTGAATCGCCTGAATCTCTTCCACTACGGTATCCATGGTGGACGCCATCGCCTCGTGCATCAGTTCGGGGTCCGATCCCTCGACAAAATATGGCCGGTATCCGTAGCCTTCGAGTAGCGAGGTCAGTTCCTGCCGCGGAATGCGCGCCAGCACTGTCGGGTTCGCGATCTTGTATCCATTCAAATGGAGGACAGGCAGCACCGCTCCATCGTGCGCCGGGTTCAGAAACTTGTTCGAATGCCAGCTTGCGGCCAGCGGCCCGGTTTCGGCTTCCCCGTCACCGACCACGCAGCAGACCATCAACGTGGGGTTATCGAACACCGCTCCGTAAGCATGCAGAAGCGCATAGCCCAGCTCGCCGCCTTCGTGGATTGACCCGGGCGTTTCCGGCGCGGCGTGACTGGGCACTCCGCCCGGAAAAGAGAACTGCGTAAACAGCCGCCGCATGCCCTCCTCGTCCTGCGCGATGTTGGGGTAAAGCTCGCTATACGTGCCTTCCAGCCACGTGTTTGCCACCATCCCCGGTCCCCCGTGCCCGGGACCGCAAACGTAAATCATATTCAGCCCGTACTTGCGGATTACGCGGTTCGCATGGACATAAATAAAGTTCAATCCGGGTGTGGTGCCCCAGTGCCCGAGCAGCCGCGGTTTGATATGTTCCAGCCGCAGCGGTTCGCGCAACAAAGGGTTGGCGTAAAGATAGATCTGGCCGACTGAGAGATAGTTGGCTGCCCGCCACCAGGCATCGATTGCCCAATATTCTTCTGGGGAGAGCGCCGAAAGACGGCCGGAAACAGGGCTAGCGACTTGCGCCATGAGTCCTCCCAAAACAGAAAGTGCTTGCACGCGGCGGCGACCGGGGCAAGCACTTCCCAGTTTGACATGAGACTGTTCGATTAACTTGAAAAAGCCATTCAAAAACGTCAGAGAATCAGGTAACCTTTCTAGTTCTGGAGGATTTATGGCAGAGGAGAATTCATGGCAGAGATAGTGTTGGGCATAGGGTCAGCGCACGGGCCATTGCTGTCCACGCCCCCGGAGAAATGGGACCTGCGCGCCAAGGCCGACCGCGAAAACAAGAATCACTGGTATCGTGGCCGAACATACGATTTCCAGTCGCTGCTGCGGGAGCGCGCCCCCGGCTTCGAGGCCCAGGTCGGCATCGAAACCCGGCGGGAACGTTTTGCGCGATGCCGCGCCGCGATCGAAGTCCTCGCGCAGAAGTTCCACGAAGCCGCCCCGGAAGCTCTCGTGATCGTCGGCAACGACCAGCGCGAATATTTCGGCGAAGACCTAACGCCGTCCATCACGGTCTATCGCGGAGCCGAAATTTTCAATGCGCGCGAGACGCATGAACCCGCGCCGGGATTGAACATCGCCGAACCCGGCAACGCTCCTGAGGAGGGCACCACCTATCGTGGCGCTCCCGCTTTGGCGGACCACATTCTCGATTGCCTCGCCGAAGAAGGTTTCGATCCGGCGCAGTCCAACACTCGGCCAAAAGGCGCCACCCGGCCCGGTATTCCGCACGCCTATGGTTTCATTTATCACACCATCCTCAAAGATGCGCCGCCGCCCAGTGTCCCCATCATTCTGAACGTTCATTTCCCTCACAACCAGCCGAAAAACGCCCGCTGCCTGGCGCTGGGCCGCGCCTTGCAACGCGCCATTCGCAGTTTTCAAGGCTATGGCCGCGTGGCGCTGGTCGCCTCCGGCGGCTTGACCCATTTTGTCGTGGATGAAGAGTTCGACCGCGAAGTCTTGCGCGCTATGGAAAAAGCCGATGAGGATGCGCTTGCCCGCCTGCCGGAAAATATCTTCAAAGTGGGGACAGCGGAGATTAAGAACTGGTATCCCGTGATTGCCGCTATGAATGCCGAAGGTCGCCGTTATCACCAAGTCGATTACGTTCCGTGTTATCGCTCGGAAGCCGGCACTGGCAATGCCATGGGCTTCGTCTACTGGGATTAAGCACATGAGAGAAAACCCGAGTGTGCTGGCCTCCTATGAACCGTATCTGAGATCGCTGTTCCGCATCATGGCCGCCTTTACGTTTTCGTTACACGGGTGGCAAAAATGGTTCGGCATGTTTGGAGGACTGGGCGGCTTCAAACCCCCGCTAACGTCCATGTTGGGCGTCGCGGGGATTATCGAAACCATCGGCGGGGCGTTGCTGATTCTAGGCTTGTTCACCCGCCCGGTGGCTTTCCTGCTTTCCGGTGAGATGGCTATAGGCTACTTCCGCACGCATGCTCCGCGCGGCTTCTGGCCACTCACGAATGGCGGCGAACTAGCCGTTTTCTATTGCTTCTGCTTCTTATGGCTAAGCGCCGCCGGCCCTGGTCCCTGGAGTCTGGACTGGTTGCTGCGCAAAAAGCAATAAGCCCGGATTTCAAATCGTGTGTTTCCAACCGCTTTGGCAATCGGCCTGCTCGCTCTCCGGCATGAGGCCAAATTGCCATATCTCTGAGCGGGTGAAGGGTTGCTGCGATATTTGTGAGTGCTGGCCCAGCCAACTCCACATGCCGGAGGATCTCCACGGCTGGTACTGCCCTACCTGCTGTCCCGCATGCAAAGCACTGCCGGCCGCTGAGCCACATGCCGAGCAGCCGCTTCTTGTGGAGGAGCAGGCAGTCGAACAGGCAGCTTAAGAGAGCATAGCTGTGTTAGTTTAATTACATAGGCTATTTAGGTGCTGCATCACGCACGATGTGCTCTCGCGTACCGCTCCTCGCTGTAGTAGTGATCAGTTCATGCGGTCTCTATGCATCCGATCAGCTTGAGCTGGGATTAATTGTTCGCGCCCAATCCGATTTCGACCGGGTAGAAACGTCCGTCCGGCCGCAAATCCAGGAAACGAATGCGTGCATACAGTCCCAGGTTGCTGCCATTGCTGTCGCCCCGCGGGCGGAATTGTCATCCCTTTATTTCCGTAAAGGCTACTGTGAACTGATCGACGCCACCCTCGACCGCCAGCCCAGGGACTTCCAGCAAGCGGCGGCATCTTTCCAGAAAAGCATCGAAGCGTGGCCCGATACGCCGGGACGCAATCCAAAGAATGGATATCCCCAGCCTGTTCCTTCAAGCCTGCGGATTCTTGCAGCCATCTCGCCTCTCGAAGGCGGGCGTGTAGCGGGGGACGCCTTAGCGTCTGCCGCGAAAGAAATTTCTACCGCCGTCGAACCAGGGCTTTGCCCAGGTTTCGTGTCGCCGCCCGTTCTTTGCCAATCGCTGCTCCAGGTGGGGCACGAGTGGCTGGGTTGGATTGCCTTGGAGCGCGCCGATCTCATCGAAGCGCGCCGGGACCTCTCTTCTGTGCCCGAAAGCGCTTGGGCGCGATGGATCGCTGGTCAGCAAGCTTTCCATGACCGGGATTATTCACAGGCTAGTGCGGCCTATCAGCAAGCCGTGAATTTCTGGACCCACAGGCAACCCGAGGAGGGCAACATCGTGGAACGGCTGGCGCCCCAGCCGGATCTGCCCCTGGTTTGGATGAGGCTCGGGCAAGCGCAGCTTCTCGCTGGGAATCTCCACACAGCCGTCACCTCGCTGAATAGCGCAATCAAAGCCAGCCCCAATCTGTCGCGCGCCATTTATTACCGCGCCCGCGCTGAGGAGTTGGAGGGGCAAACGGAGCCGGCCTTGACAGACTATGCCTTGGCGAGCCGCACTGCTTTCGCCAATGCGGAAAACCTGAAATCCGGAGAGGCTCATCTCTATCGGGGCATTCTATTCTTTCGCCGTTTGGAATATACCCGCGCCGAAGACGAATTTTCGAGCGCACTGAATTTTGCCATTTCCCCGGATCTTCTGCCTGACGCCGAGGCTTGGCGCCACATGGCGGCCGTGGCGGGCGGTGCGTGTGGGGCATCTCGGCAATTCCTCGAGGATTCGCTCACTCGCGTCTCCCCCTTGTTTCCCAAGCAGGAGGCCCGCAAAATAGCCGCCGCCTGCCCTCTGTCACCGCAAGTAAGCCGAGTCACGGGCGCCCTGCCGTAATAACCCGGAACGGGAAGCGCACGACTGCGGGTTATGTTACAGTTCAGGGTGATATGGCATCGCGAAGTGTCAACAAAGTGATTCTGCTTGGCCACCTCGGCAAGGATGCGGAGACCAAGTTCACGCCCAGCGGCGTGTCCCGTTCCACCTTCACGATCGCCACCAACCGGCGATGGAAGGACCAGCAGTCGGGCGAGTGGAAGGAAGAGACCGACTGGCACAATTGCGTCCTGTGGCGCTCGGAAAACCTGGCCAACTATCTGACAAAAGGGAAGCAGGTTTACGTCGAAGGCCGCCTCCAGACTCGCAGTTGGGACGATAAAGACGGGCAAAAACGCTATATGACCGAAGTGGTTTGCGACGACCTGGTCTTGCTCGGAGGCCGCGGCGATGCCCCTCCCGGAGATTATGCTCAGCCCGTTTCCATGCCTCGTTCCGCCCAGCAGCGCCCCCAGCCGACGCCTTCCGCCCCCGCCCCCAACGATGACTTCGGCCAGGGCATCACCGACGACGACGTTCCGTTTTAAGGCGCCGCGAAACATTCTCTCGCCCATGAAGCATGGCGTCCAATCGGAGCCGCGACCGTAAGGGAGCGTCCTGAAGCGCGGCTAAAATTCCCGCGCCTCCCTACGCGCGTGCGAGCGTGTAGAACAGGTGGGTGTGTAGAGGATGTGGTAGGAATGGATGCATGGGGCTGAAGGAAGAGCTGACCGCTTTGTACGACCACGATTTCTACGAGTGGACGCAGCGCAATGGTGAATTGTTAAGTCAGGGTTGTATCCACGAGGCGGATGTTCTCCATATTGCCGAGGAAATCAGAGACATGGGGGAACGCGATAAGCGCGAGGTGCGCAGCAGGCTCGCGGTTCTGACCACGCACTTGCTGAAATGGCAGTTTCAGCCCCAGCTCCGGTATACAGAATCCGGTACGTCCAGTTGGCTGGCGTCGATTAACGAGCAACGAAATGAGCTTACTGCGATCTTTGATCAGTCCGGCAGCCTAGAGCGCTTTGGCCGTTCCGATCTGGCTCGCGTCTATCGGCAAGCGGCGAAGCAGGCTTCTATCGAGACCGGCATTCCGGCGAGCCGGTTCCCTACTGAATGTCCATACTCATTCGCCCAGATTATAGACGGCGAATTCCTTCCAGAATAATCTACTCTGGGCGCCTCCATGCCGCGTTCCGCCCGGCAGCGCCGGCCGGGCGGCGTACCGGTGGTACTGGTCCGCCAAACTAACAATCCCGGGGATTTTCTCCTCCAAGCAAATGAAAATAGATTCATTTTTCAAGGACCGGCAGACCAGACCCAATCCAATGATTCTAAATTAGAAACGTTGAAAAAGAGACATCGCGCAATAGTATTATTGCGCGCTAACAAAGCTGTCCAACCAAAAAGAATTTCGCTGTCCGGTACTGTTTTCAGATTATAATTTGGCATTTCCAATGAGAGTTCCCGTTCGATAGAAGACTATAGTCGCAGGGAGGTATGAAATCTTGACTAGTCCTCTTCCCACTCTTGGCCGCGGCGAACAGCGCCAGCCGCGGCGGGACACGCCGGCAGCGCCCTCCGATTGGGCCGCCCAAATTCTTAGTGAACAGTTTGCTTATCTGCTGGCGCACACCGGAACCTGCGAGCCGGCCTGCAGTGACTGCAAACGGCTCCGCCGGCTCGCTGAAATCCTGCTTGAGCCGTTTCGCAGCGAGTCGTACCGCTGCGAGCAGTCGCGCTAACGAAGAAACGGTTAGTGTCGCCTGCTACAATGGGAGCACTATGGGAATTCCCAACGTGAAACGATTCCGGCCGTTCTGCCCGACCTGCAATGAGAACTTTACGTTGATGGCTGTGCTTCCGAAAGAAGCCAGCGTGGATCAATACCTCGCGGATGCCGTAGCGCGCCACGATCACAAGGCGTACCAGGAATCCAAGCAGTTGCATTTCAAAGTTCGCGTCGGCCAGCAGAAGCAGAAGAAGGCCAAGTAGTGCTTTGTGGGGCAGGCGCTTCCGCCTGCCAACCCGCGCCTTGTGGGGTAGGTTGGAAACCGAATCAGACCTCATCGAGCGCATTCGCCGGAAAGTCTCACTCCCCGCCCGCGCCAATCTCGTTCTCGGAATTGGCGACGATTGCGCCATCTTCCGGCCTCGCGGCGCCCGCGAGGATCTGCTCTTCACCACCGACCTCCTCCTTGAAGATATCCATTTTCGCCGCGAGACCCACAGTGCCGGCGACGTAGGTTGGAAAGTCCTGGCACGTGGCCTGAGCGACATTGCGGCCATGGGCGGCGCCCCGCGGTTCTGCCTGCTATCGCTGGCCGTGCCCAAGTGGGCCGATGAGCGATGGATTGATGGCTTTTTTCGCGGTCTGCTGCGCCTTGCGACCCGCGCCGGAAGCGTTCTCGCAGGCGGCGATTTAGCGCTTAGCACCCGGCTCGGCTGCGATATTGTGGTCTGCGGCGCGGTCCCCCGCGGCCAGGCTTTGCGGCGAGATGGCGCCCGTCCGGGCGATTCCATATATGTCTCCGGCCGCTTGGGCGGCTCGGCCGTTGGTTTGGCGCAAGGTCCGCAAGGACCGCGAGTTGCCTGGCGCCGGCATGTGCATCCCGAACCGCGTCTTTCCTTAGGAATCTTCCTGCGGGAGCGGCTTCGCGCCACAGCCGCAATGGACCTGAGCGACGGCATCTCCCTCGATCTCCATCGGCTCTGTTTGGCTTCGAGCGTTAGCGCCGTAATCGAATCGCCGCCCCGTTTCCCCGGAGCGACTCGCGATCAGGCCCTCCACGGCGGCGAGGATTACGAGTTGCTTTTCACTGTCCCGCCCCAAACTGGCGTTCCCCCCCGATTCGAAGGTGTGCCGTTAACCCGGATCGGCAGAATCGCAAAAGGCCGCGGGGGCATGGTGTTTCTCGAGGGCGCACCGCTAAAACCGCTGGGATACGACCATTTCCGCCGTAGAATGAAAACTTGATCGTCACCGTCACCATCAACCCCGCAATCGATCGCATTATCAGCGTCGATCGCCTTGCATTTGAAGATCGCGCGTACATCAATTCCAGCCGCGAATCGGCCGGAGGGCGGGGAATTAACGCGTCCTGCGTCATCCACTCCTTCGGAGGGCGGACACTCGCGGTAGCTACCTCCGGTGGGCCCACGGGAAAGCGCCTGGCGAAATATCTCGAAGAGTATGGCTTCCCGGTCTCGCTGGTGCCTATTCGCAACGAAATCCGCACCAACTTGACGATCACTGATAAACAGGGCCTCACGGTGAACCTCAATGAGGCCGGCCCTAAGCTGAGCGCCGCCGAGATTGGGCGCTTCGAGCGCGTCCTCCGCGGCGCTCTGGACAGCGCCTCCTGGCTGATGCTTTGCGGCAGTTTGCCGCCCGGTCCGGAAGGCGCGCCCCCGGCTTCTTTTTATGCCCGGCTCATTTGCCTGGCCCGGCGGAAGAAGGTGCGCACGCTGCTGCACACGGGCGGCGAAGCTTTAAGTGAAGGTATCGAAGCCCGCCCGACCGTGGTCACGCCGAACCAGCACGAGGCCGAGCGGTTGCTGGGCCGCATGCTCCTCACCCGCACGCATTTCTTCGAAGCGGCCGAGCGCATTCGGGGGATGGGACCGGAATCGGTGGTGCTCTCTCTGGGCAGGCGCGGCGCCGTGGGCGCTTTCACCGGTGGTCTGATGGAAGCCCTGCCCCCGCCGGTCCACGCCATTTCGCCTATCGGTGCCGGCGATGCTTTGGCTGCTGCCTATACTTGGGCACTCGTACGCGGATCCAGTTGCGGCGATGCTCTTCGCTGGGGCGTTGCCGCGGGCACGGCTTCCGCCCGATTGCCCGGCATGCAGTTCGCCACGCTTGCGCAAACTACCGAAATCTACAAGCAGGTGGAGATCCGCAGCGCCGACTAGAGCCCCGGTGCTAAACTTCGAATAAGGTATGCTGCATGATCTCGAACTGGTAATCCGCATCCAGGAAATCGATAATCGCCTGGCCGATCTATCCCGCGAAATTACGGCGCTTCCCAAGCATATTGCAGAAATCGAAAAGAAACTCGTGTCCCACGAGCGCAAGCTGGAAGCCGACCGTGCCGCCCTCTCCGCCAATCAGAAAGACCGCAAAAAGTGCGAAAGCGATATTCAAACTCAGGAGCAGAAAATTTCGAAATTGAAAGACCAGATGCTCCTGGCGAAAACCAATGAACAATATCGCGCTTTTCAGAACGAAATTGAATTTTGCCAAAAAGAAATCCGCCGCTTCGAAGACCGCATTCTGGAGCTGATGAGTGAGTCCGAGCCGCTCGAAAAAGCCGTAAAGGTAGCAGAAGCCGCGCTCAAGGCCGAAAAGGCGCAGGTCGAAGCCGAAACGCAGAATGCGCGCAACCGCACCGCCGCCGATCAGGCAGCTCTGCGCGATCTCCAGCAGGAGCGCGGCGCCATTGTGTCCGGCGTCAGTTCTGCCGTTGTTCAGCAGTATGAACGCGCGCGCAAAGCAGGCAGGGGAACCGGAGTGGCGGAAGCCATCGAAGGTCGCTGCAGCGCCTGCCACATGGCGCTTCGCTTGCAATTCTTTCAGGAACTGAAACGCGGCGATAAAGTAATGGCCTGCGAAAGCTGCCATCGGATCCTCTACTACAATCCCCCGCAAACCGTGGAGGATTTGGCCGGCGAAGCCGCTCCGGCGGCGCACAACTGACTCGGCTCGGCTAAAGAAATGCCCGGTGCGCCGCCCGCGACGCCATTAACTGGGATCAGTTCAGCAAATTCAAATTTATATTTCTTCGCTTTTCAATTATTTCCATTTCTGTCCCTCTAAAACCCACATGCCCGTCCCTTACACTGAGCGTGGGAAACAAAAGTTCGCTGGCCAGCGAGGTTTCTCAAAGTTTGGTGTTCCGCTCCGGCATTCGGTAGTAGGGCCGAATGGTGGATGCGGGCGGGCATCGATGTCTGAAAAGAAGTCGTGGTAGTGCAAGAAATCCTGTTGGATGGAATGGCGGTCGGACGCTTGGGCGGCGCTCCGGGCCAGGAAGTCTGATAGCGTTGCTTGTATGATCCTGATTCACACCGCAAAGCGGGCGGGAGGCCAAAACCTCCCGTCCCACCTTTGTCTCACAAGCTCACACCAGTAATGTCTTCCTCCGCGCTCTCTGCTCGCTGTCCGTAACTTTTTGACTCTCTCCGCGGATTATCCTAACGAGACTAGTCCACGGAGCGCGATGACGCAGAGCAGCGATGATCGAGCGCGGATTGAAGCCGCGCAACTCGACCCGTCTCGCTTCGGCGAACTCTATGAAGAGAATTTCTACCGTGTGTACGCGTATATCGCACGGCGCGTGGGCAATCGGCATTTGGCCGAGGATCTGACGGCGGACGTTTTTGGAGAGGCGCTTGCGGGCCTCGGGAAGTTTGAGTGGCGCGGAGTGCCTTTCGCAGTGTGGTTGCTGAAGATCGCTTCGCGCACGATTGCGGATCACTTTCACCGCTCGGGCCGGGAGGCTGGTAATCCGGCGGACGCGCCGGAGCAGCCGGACCCCGGCGAAATCGAGCGCCACGCCATGCTGTTTCAGTTGGTGGAGCGGCTTCCTGAGGCTCAGTTTCGCGTGATTCATCTGAGATTCGTGGAGCAAAAGAGTATCCGCGAAATCGCCCGGGAACTGGGACGCAGCGAAGGAGCAGTGAAGCAGCTTCAACTTCGGGCGATCGAGAACCTGCGGGCTCAAATGGAGGGCGCCCATGGCTGAGCGTGAGCTCGTGGACCTGCTGGACCAAACCATTGAGTCGCTGCTGGCCGGGGCCGAGCCGGTTACTGGCGGTAGTACCGAGCTGGCATTGCTGACGGAGGTCGCCCGTGGGCTGCGCGTTCTACCATCCGAGGAGTTCAAGAACCGGTTGAAAACCGAATTGCAAAGGAGAGGACGTATGACAACATCTGTGGCTGGCGTGCGCGCGGGATTCCGCGCCATCACACCCTTTCTGATTCACCGCAACGCGCCGGAGCTGGTCGAATTCCTGAAAACCACGTTCGGCGCCCAGGAGCTGAAGCGCAACACGACGGAAGATGCCTATGGTTTCTACTCGGAGGTGCGCATAGGCGATTCCGTGATCATGGTCGGCGGCGGCAGGGCGGCAGAAATGGGCAATTTGCCGTCGGCGCTTCACGTGTACGTAGAAGATTGCGATGCCGCGTACCGGCGGGCTCTTAACGCCGGAGCGGTCACTCTGATGGGCGCCAGCGGCGAACCTGCCGATCGGCCTTATGGGGAACGCTCCGCGTACGTAGAGGACGTCTTTGGAAATTACTGGTACATCGCGACCCGGTTAGCGCCCGCGCCGGCTGCGGAGGGTTTGGGTTCGTTGTTGCCATATACTCATCCGCAGGCAGCGCGCAAGTACATCGATTTCCTGAAGCGAGCTTTCGGCGCGGAGGAGATGGCGGTGTACGAACAAGCGGGGCGCGTAATGCACGCGGCGGTGCGTGTCGGCGACGCGGTGCTGGAAATGGGCGAGGCGGAAAGCCGGACGGGCATCCCCTCCAACGGATTCTTTTTGTTCGTGGAAGATGTCGAGGCGGCCTACCAGCAGGCGCTCGCGGCGGGAGCCACATCAGTCAGGCCGCCCGATGATATCCCGTATGGATTGCGGTCGGCGATTGTGAGGGACCCTGAGGGGTACCTGTGGTGGCCGGCCCGGTGGAATGCGTAGCGGCGGAAACTCGCTGTCAAAACCCTACTGGCCACCGTTTCGGAGTTCGTAAGCTTTCCACACATCGGCCTTAGATTGTGGCGCCGCAGAGGCGTGCACGTTGATGTACCGGTCGAAGTCAAGATTAAGCTTCTTGAGAATCGGAACCAGGGCATTGAGATGGTCATTCGCCGGTTCCCCTGGAGTCACCGTGAAATCGCCTTGGAACAAAACTTTCTCTTTGGGAATGTACGCGATCAGCAACCCGTTCGAGTGCGGAACCGGGTAGGTGTGATACATCTCTACCGTTCGGCTTCCGTCGGAATGAACCTTCTTCTCGACAACGGCTTCAATTTTGGCCTTCTTTGGATTCTTGGCAAGCACGTCGTCCAGCAGCGTCCTTGGTGTGTTCAGCGCTTTCCCCAAGAATTCCTCGTTGTTCTTTTGCGTGATAATTGTCGCGCCTTCGGCCACCAGCGCGGGCAGCCCCCCGGTGTGATCGGAGTGCGGGTGGGTGTTGAACACGTAGCGGATCGGCTTGTTGGGTATCAGCTTCTTGGTCTCGGCGATGTAGGCTTGAGCTCGTGCAATAGACTGGCCGGCTTCGAGCATCATGATGTAGTCCTTGAACTCGACAATCACCGAGTCGTAACTGCCGGGGCCGGTTGTGAGTCGGTAGAGGCCGTCGCCGAGCTTTTCGGAAGTGACCATCAGCGGCGCTGGAGCCGCCGGTGCTCCCCCGCGCCCGGCGGCCGCCGGCGCAGGAGCCAGGCTTGCCACGTCCGGAGGATTCGCTTTCGCCGAGGTGACATCCACTTCAAAAAATGGCCAACTGCCCCTCGTCTGTACGATCTTCGCCGGCGCCATAGTCCCGCCGAAGTCTTTCCAGCCGGAGTACGTTGCCAGAATGTGCATATCGCCCATGATGTTTTCTCCGAGCCATGTTTCCACCCGGTCGATTCGGTTCTGGTCATCGACATAGCCGTTGATGACGTAAGCCTTGCCCGAAGGAGCCTTCACCGCCGGGCTCCAACTCAGGACGGTGTAGTTCTTACCCTCAACCTTACGACGGCTTACTGTGGCGTTATTCGCGGCGGCGCCTTTTAGAAAACCCCAGGGCGTGACGTAAAGTTCCAGCGAGTTGCCCCACGGTCGGGAAACATCGGCCTGCTGCGGCGTGACCTGCTGAAAGAATGTTCCGGGTGTCACCTTCGTGGACCCGCCAGGCCCAATGTTGTTCGTAGTCCCCGTAGCCCGCGATGCCGGCTCGCTGAGATCTATCACGCGGATGTAGTTGTGGATCGGCCGCATGGGATCGTGCGTGCCCCGGCACATCATATCGGTGGCGTTGGCGCCACATTGCTGGAACGCCACATCCTTCGCTTCCCCCGAATACGTAATGGATTGGAGATCGCCCAAGGTTTTTTGCGCATTGGCGATTACAGTCTTGGCTTCCTGCGCCCCGGCGCTCCCATATAAGAACGCGAGACCGATTGCCATAACAGCAGGTTTTTGGAACATCGTTTCACCTCTCAGCGGGAATGCCCAATAGAATCGACCAGTCCGGATTATTCTACATCTACTCGCGCCTGCTTCGGATTTCCGCTACACCAACAGGTAATGGCCGCCCGGCATCAAACCGCTTCCCACGGTTCGATAGCGCCTGCTATAACGCGCATCATAGGATGTGGTTTAAGACCGGCGGTGTTTAGCACACCAGCCCTTCGTTTGTCGCGCTGCCGAAGCTTTTTCCTGAGGTGTTCGCATTCAAATTCCATTTGACCCTGAGTGACGGGAAGGATGATCCTATGTCTCCGCACCGCAATTTTTGTTGCATCGAAAGTGTAGCCCCGCGCGCAGGCTTCATCCAGGACGGCCCATAGGTACGTGCTGATTGCGGCAACAGGATCTTTGTGGGTTTGAAATCGTTTCAGTTGAGGATGAAAGCGGTAGCCCCTTGTCTGCCCCAAAATCACCTTCTGGGCAAGCAACCCTTCGCGCCATAGGGCGAGCAGCCCGTTGCGGTCCAGCAGCGATGGGTGCAATGACCAGAGTCTCAACCGCGAATGCTACACCTTGACTTCGCTGATCTGCACCACCGGCTGAATATTCGTGTAATTCGGGACATCGCCCTGGATCTCGGCCGCGTGCGGCAGGAAGGCGGCCTGGAAAGTTTCGGCGGAATCGAACGTGGCATGCACCATGGCCACGAACGGCGCGGCCGAAGCGGGGGCGAGGCCATTCACTCCCTGCTCTACCCGGATGTCTTTCATCGCCGCCCCGATCCGGTTCTGAAATAGCGGGATGTGTGTCTTCAGGTAGTAATCCATGTCGAAGGTGCGGCCATCACTGGCCGGGTACAAAACAGATACGCGGATCATGCGCTCCCTCCTTGTGCCCGCTTGGGCAGAAGATGTTTCTGGATTTTCCCCATAGCGTTTCGGGGAAGAGATTCTACCACAATGAATTCGCGCGGCGCTTTAAACGAAGCCAGCTTTTCGCGGCAGCGCTCTCCCAGCGAAGCCGGTTCGATCGCGTTCCGCAACACCACGTACGCCACAGGCGCTTCGCCGCGCACCCGGTCCGGCACACCCACCACCGCCGCCTCCGCTACTTCTTCCTGTTCCTCGAGAAATTCCTCGATTTCGCGCGGGTAAATGTTGAAACCGCCAGAAATGATCAGGTCGCTCCGCCGGCCGCAGAGCGTGTAGTAACCATCGGGCTCGCGAATCGCCAGATCTCCCGTGCGGAACCAGCCGTCGCGAAACGCCGCCGCGGTCGCTTCAGGCCGCCGCCAATAGCCGGCAAAAATGTTCGACCCCTTCAGATGAACCTCGCCCGCCGTTCCATCCTCTACCGGTTGCCCTTCGGAATCGAGCAGCCGAACCGAAACGCCCGGCAGCGGCAAACCCACACTTCCCGGCCGCCGTTCACCCACGTACGGGTTCGAGAGGTTCATGATGGTCTCGCTCATCCCGTACCGCTCCAGGATGGTGTGGCCAAATTTTGCGCGGAATTCCTCCAGCACCTGTGCCGGCAGCGCCGCCGATCCCGAC
>DATBID010000016.1:0-9837 GCA_036557125.1 Bryobacteraceae bacterium
CTTTCAAAAAGTCCACCACTTGCGCCGGAAGCCCGCGCTCCGCGACCAGATCCCGCCTGAGCTGTTCCAATTCTCTCTGCTTCGGTAGCCCGCCATTCCAAAGCAGGAAGATTACCTCTTCAAAAGTGGCATTGTCCGCCAGCGTATGTATGTTGTAGCCGCGGTAGCTGAGGATGCCTTGGTATCCATCGATATAACAGATTTCGGATTCGCCCGCGACTACGCCTTCGAGACCTGCCGTCGTCATTGTTGTTCCCATTCTCAGTTCCCCTTCCAGCTAATGTGGGGCAGGCTTCAGCCTGCCAAGCCACTACGATCCTTCCTGAGGGATCGGCCTTCCTTGAAACCGGAAGCGGACGTCCCGCCACAGATCATGGATTCGGTTGCCTTGCGGGCACCGGTCATAAGGCGGAAAGCCGAGAAAGTGGGTGCTGCGCTCCACCCAGAGCTTCTTTTCCCCGGCCTTACCTCCGTCCATCTGCACAATCACTCCCGAGCCGCAAGATTCCCCATCCAGCACTTCCGATTTGTTTACAGGAGCCGCGTCCGGTCCCCAATCTTTCAGAAATTCCGCAAAAGGATAATCATGGCACGCCGCCGCAGTGGGCGTCGAACAGCCCCACAACGCATACGCCGCCTGGTAATTGTGCGCTTCCAGAAGTTCAAAGAACCGCCCGGCCTGCCGTTCTTCCGGGTAGTCCCGCAACAAGCCGTACAGCAAACCGCCGCCAACCAAAAGGAACAGGGCGGAAAGAACAACCCACTTTATGATTTTCTCGCGCCGTTCTTCGCCGGCCCCGTATTTTTCGAGAAATCCGTGCCCGAGGTCTTCCATCAGCGACGTCGAATCATTTTGCCGGATATGCCTTGTCGTAGGCCGCGATAGCATCGTTGGTGATGTCCAGCGCGGGCTTGAAGTAGACAGCGTTGGTGACATCCACTACCAGGTCGAAGCCCTTTTCCTCCGCGAGCTTCTTGACAACTTCCTGCATCTTCTTGGAGCTGGTGGAAAGGATATCGTTGCGTTCGCGGTCGACGTCGGCCTGCAAATCCTCCTGCATCCGCTGCGCATCACGCTGCTTGCGCTGCCCCTGGGCTTGCAAGTCCGCTTCGGCCTGCGGCGTCAGCTTGCCGGCGTTAGTTTGCAATTGTTGCGAAATGCCGGCGAGTTCCCTCTGCAGCTCCTGCAGTTTATCTGTCCGCGGCTTGTACTTCGCTTCCATCGCGGCGGAAGCTTTCTTGATTTCGGCGGATTCGAGCACAGCCCGCTGCAAATTGATCACCGCCAATTTTGCCGGGGCCTGCGCGGTCTGGGCTGGGGCAAATTTCGCAAGCGATAACAGGGCAACGCCGGCCACAGCCAGCCGCCCTATCCGTAACACCATGAAACGTAACTCCTGATGGGGTATGTAAGTTTCAGTGTAGCACTCAGGCCCGCCCTCTCGACTGGCCCCGGATGTATGATGACCGTTTGGCATTGACCCCAAAAACCAGGAGAACTTCGCATGCGTTTTTGCCGTTTCGGAGAAGGGCGTCTCGGGCTCATCGAAGGCCCCAGTGTGCGCGATGTCACCGCCGCGCTGGACGTCCTCCCCTCTTGCCGCTATCCGCTGCCGAACTACGATCTGCTGATCGCGCATCTCGATCAAGTCTCTTCTCGCGCCCGCGAACTGGCACCACAGGTTCAGCCTTTGCCTCTGGCCGGCGTCAAGCTACTCAGTCCAGTAGCCAATCCCGGCAAAATCATAGCGGCTCCCGTGAACTACAAGAAGCACGCCCAGGAGGTGCGTGAGAATCCGGCCCTCCACAACAACAACCCCGCGCTGCTCCAATCCATCCAGACCATCGGCCTCTTTCTTAAAGCCACCAGTTCTCTCGCCGGTCCCGCCGAAGGTATTCAACTGCGCCGCCTCGATCGCCGGAATGACCACGAAGTTGAGCTCGCTTTCGTCGTCGGCAAATCGGGCTACAACATTCCGCGCGCCGAGGCCCTCAAGTATGTTGCCGGTTATTCGATAGGTCTCGATATCACCATCCGCGGCTCCGAAGACCGCAGCTTTCGCAAGTCTCCGGACACTTATTCAGTCCTCGGCCCCTGGCTTGTCACACCCGATGAAATTCCAGATCCCGGCCGCCTCGATCTCAGCATTACGGTCAATGGTGAAGTGCGCCAGCAATCGAACACGGACAACATGATTCTGGGAGTCGCCGAGTTGATCGAAATGGCTTCTTCTTTCTATACGCTCCACCCCGGCGATATCTTCTTAACCGGCACTCCGGAAGGTGTGAGTCAGATCGTGCCGGGGGATACGATTGTTGCCACCGTTGAATCGATTGGCGCGATGGAAGTCTCCGTCCATGCCGCGCAAACCACGCACGCATCCGCATGAGCACCGAATATTACACTCGTCTCGCGGCCCAAAACACGGCCCCGCTTTGGGAGGTGCTCGGCGAAATCGTGCCCGCTCAGCCGCGCCCCTCGTCCGCGCCCGCGCTCTGGCGCTACAACGATCTTCGCCCGCTGTTGCTGGAAGCGGGCCGGCGCATTACGGCCGAAGAAGCCGAACGCCGCGTTCTAATTTTGGAGAACCCGGCAGCTCGCGGCCAATCCCGCACCACGTCGAGCCTTTACGCCGGCCTGCAGCTCGTCATGCCCGGAGAAGTGGCCGCCACCCATCGTCACGTCGCTTCCGCCCTCCGCCTCGTCCTTGAAAGCGAAGGCGGCTACACGACCGTCAATGGCGAGCGCATCGCCATGCACCCCGGCGATTTCATCCTTACTCCCTCCTGGTGTTGGCACAGCCACGGCAATCCAGGCGAGAAGCCCGTCATCTGGCTCGATGGCTTGGATATACCTATTGTCAATCTCTTCGAAACCAGTTTCTTCGAACACCACACCGGTCAGGCGGCCGCCCCCTCTGTTTCTCCGCTGACCTACCCCTACGCCCGCAGCCGCGAAGCGCTCGAACAAGCGCATCGCGCGAGCCCCTTCGACCCCTGTCACGGCGTGAAAATGCAATTGCTCGAGCTTCCGACTCTCGCTGCCTTTCTCCAACTTCTCCCCGCCGGCTTCAATGGCTCGCCATATCGGTCGACTGATGGCGCAGTATTCTGTGTGGTGGAAGGCCAAGGCACAAGCCGCGTGGGCGAGATTACTTTCTCCTGGAAAGAGCACGACGTCTTCGTCGTCCCTTCCTGGCGCCCCGTCTCTCATCACGCCGACAGCCAATCCGTCCTCTTCAGTTTCTCCGACCGCCCTGTACAAAAATTGCTCGGTTTCTGGCGCGACGAGTCCCCGATGATATAATTCCCAATCCAACACCATGAGCCAGCAAACCCTGGAGGATGTACTACGCTCGGCCGGCAACCCGGTCGCCCTCTTGCGCAATTCACAGATCGGCCCGTACGCGTTCCCCGTAGTGCGCCACGAGTTCACCAACTGGAGAGACGAACAGCGTGCGTGGCGCGAGACGTGTGCTCTCTTCGATCAGTCGCATCACATGAGTGACCTGTATGTCGAAGGTCCGGACGCGCTGAAGCTATTCTCCGGTCTCGGCGTAAATACTTTCAAGAACTTCCGCGCCAATCAGGCCAAACAATTCATCGCCTGCAATCACGATGGTTACGTCATCGGCGACGCGATTCTCTTTTACTTACCCGACGACCGCTTCAACCTGGTAGGCCGCCCGCCGGCCACAAACTGGGTGCAATTTAACATCGAAACCGGAGGCTACAAAGCCACTGCCGAACGCGACGAGCGCACCGCACAAAATCAAGGGAGGAGGAAGACGTTTCGCTTCCAGATTCAGGGTCCCCATGCCGTTCGTCTGATGGAAAAAGTTACTGGGAAGCCGGCGCCCGATATCAAGTTCTTTCACATGGGTATGTTCTCGGTCGCGGGCCACAGTATCCACGCCCTGCGTCACGGTATGGTGGGCCAGCCCGGCTGGGAGATCTTCGGCCCATGGGAAGCCGGCGACGCCGTGCGCGACGCTATCGTCGAGGCCGGCAAGGAGTTCGGTCTCCGCCAGGTGGGCGCGCGCACCTACCCCACTACGTGTCTCGAATCCGGCTGGATTCCCTCTCCGCTCCCCGCGATTTACACCGGCGACAAAATGAAGCCTTACCGCCAGTGGCTAAGCTCGAAGAGTTATGAAGCCACCGCTTCGCTCGGTGGCAGTTTTTACTCCAACGACATCACGGACTACTATCTCACTCCTTACGATCTCGGCTACGGCCCGTTCGTCAAATTCGATCACGACTTCATCGGCCGACAGGCGCTTGAAAAAATCGCCGGCGTCCCGAAACGTCAAAAGGTCACTCTTGTCTGGGATGGAGACGATATTAGTCGGGCCACTAACACCCTATTTCACGCCGGCGATATCGAAAAGTATATTGATCTGCCTCTGGCCAATTACGCCAGCCTACCTTATGACAAAGTTATCAGTAACGGCAAAATTGTCGGCCTTTCTACTTACACCGGCTATACTTATAACGAGCGCGCCATGATCTCGCTTGGGATCATCGACAACGCTTACGCAGAAGTGGGAACCAAGCTTACCTTGATCTGGGGCGAAGAAGACGGCGGCACTACAAAGCCGACCGTAGAACGCCATCGCCAGGCCGAAATTCGTGTCACCGTGGCGTCAGTTCCTTACGCCGAAGTGGCCCGTATGGCGTACCGTCCAAAGTAACTTCGAAGAGGAATCCGATGGCTTATATCTTCCACGAAGACGATCTACCGAAACTCGTCGCCGTAGTTCCCGGACGCGAGCGCATCTTTTTCGTCAATAAGGAGCTCGCTAATATCGACGACATGCTTGCCGGCGTCATGCACTATAAGGCCAATGCTTCATCGCCATATCACTATCATGAGGTCTGCGAGCACTTCTACTTCATCATGGAAGGGAAGGGAACGGTGGAAACACCGGAAGGCGTGCGTGATGTGGGTCCCGGCGATTTAGTCTTTATCCCCGCCGAAGCCAAACACCGTCTCCGCGCCAGCGATACCGGCCTGTTCTACTTCGAATTTCAAGCGCCCAACCGGTTTAAGACCCATATTCTCGATGGCACTCCCGACGATCTTCGCTGGAACCGCGTAGACGGCCGCGTGTGGGTGCAGACTTAGGAGACCGGCACATGACCACTACAACTACTTTCATCAATACGAACGAGCTACCGCGCATTAAAGGCCCGCAGGGCGAATTTACCGAGATCCTCAACGGTCCGCTGGCAGGGGCGAAAAATGTGCTCGGCACACTGCGCTGGCTCTCCTCCGGCGAAACCTTCTCGGCCGAGCCGCTCGAGAAACACCAACTCATTTACCTTATGGAAGGCAAAGGCGAAATTAGGCTCAACGGTCAAGATGTCGAAGTCAGCCGCGGCGCGGGTGTCTACCTCGGCCCTTCGGAAAGCGCCACTCTGCGCGCTGCCGAAGGCGCTTCCATGAAGCTCTTCCACCTGATCGTTTCTCGCATCCCGAAATAACCACCGCTTGAGCACGAGGCGGTTCAAGCGCCCATCTGAGAGGCCAAATCCAGCATGCTCTCGGATACCACATCGAAATCTCCGGGTTTGGCGCTATCCGCCTGGCGGCGCGGCCCATACTCTTGAGGCCTGTGGATGAACCCGGTGCGCAAACCAAATCCCCGCGCAGCATTCAGGTCGCCAGAGTGGGCGGCGCACATCATCACTTCTTCGGGTTTGAGGCCGAGCAGGCTAACTGATGTCAGGTAAACCTCCCGGTCCGGCTTGTAGTGCCTGGCCAACTCGGCGCCCAGAATCAAATCCCACGGCAAACCGGAATGTCTTGCCATGTCGTTGAGCAAAGCAACGTTCCCGTTGGAGCAAGGCGCGATGGTATATTTCTTCTTGAGACGAGTGAGACCCGCCACCGAATCCGGCCACGGCTTCAGCCGGTGCCATACGCGATTCCAGTTCTCCTTCTCCGCCTCCGACAACCCCTCAATTCGGAACTCTTTGAGCAAGTCTTCGAGCAGCATTCGATGTAGGCCGTCGAGATTCGTCCAGGGCAGTTCGCCCTTGCGAACTTTGTCCATGGCCGGCCGATAGCCCGCGCGCCAATGGTCGGCGAATGCCGCCCAATCGATGTTGAGGTTTCTGGCCTTGCCCCAAGCAGTCCCCTCCTCAACAATCGAGCCCCGCCAATCGACGACCGTTCCAAAAGTGTCGAAAATGAGCGCCTTAACACCCCCGATCATGCTACGGCTCTGCGCGCGAAGAGAGATGGCTGCGGCGCCCAGACCAACGGATGCCGAAAACTCGCGGCGATTCATGCTGTGCTCCTCGCCGCTCATTATACGATCTCGCGCTAATGATTCTGGTTCGCCTCATTGGCCCGCTCGAACCGGAAGCTTTGCCGGACGGCTATAAGTGCACTGCGACAGATTGCTGCCGCAAGCACTGGTAGACAGGCACACTCCGCCACAAGAGGAGGCCATGACAATTGCGTCGCCGTCCGGCGTATTTTCCGGCACCTGGAGGTTAATCTGAAAAACGCCCGCTGCGCCGGGCGTCAGACCCAGATACGAGATTGCGGCGCTCGTGCCATTGATAGAAACGCCCCTGACAAGATTCTCATCCTGAGTGTGTACAGATAAAGGCACTGTCGCCAGCGGACTCTCCTGCGCCGCCGAGCCTATTGGCGGCGCATTGGAGATATCGCCAACGCCGACCAGATTAGTCGCATAAACTGTAAGCACCTCACCCGGACGCGCCGGATGATCGGGAGTCACAGCCGAATAATCCGCATGTTGAGCCGCCACGTAGCCGGATGAGCCGGCGAAAAACACTCCCCACGTAGAGGGCCATTGGAACGTGATCGACCCGCTGTGACCTGACTGCGTGACCTGGATCGTTTGTGGGCCAAAAATGCCGCTCAGACCTGGCAGCGGCGGCACCTGAATATTGATCTGTTGATAGCCGCCTGAATTCGCCACCGCCAGCAGTGGCGCGCCCGTGCCGTTGATGGTCACCGAGACTCCGGCAATCTGATCCGGCAGGGGATAACTCGCTGCTGCTTGAACTCCGGTGATGCCCGTCAAACCTTTGCAGAAGACGGTTGCCAGCGAGCCTGCAAACGGAAGACCAGGTGTGAATGTGGCGGCGTCCGTCACAGCCAGCACTTGAATCTGTGCCGAAGCTGTATGAATCGCCAAGGCAGCAATGAACACAGGGAGTGAAATCCACGGAAAACGCGGACGCATGTGGCAGCGACTACGGACGGGATCGAAGTTATGATGCATTGAATTCCTCCACCACAAAGACCCCTTCCTACCGTTTTCCACTACAGTGATTGCCGGTGATCCCGTTGATTGCGGCTGCCCGGACCTTTATGATGTGACGAGCCATTGCCGTACCATTAGTTCGGTCTGTTCGGAATAGGAGGTTAAGATGAAGAACATTCGTTGGGGCTGGATTCTCCTCGGCGGCTTTCTTTCAGAGCTTGCGATCTTTATTGTGGTCATACCGCTGAGCCTGGTGGCGGGACAGAACAGCCTTCTGTACAGTGCGCCGCCGGCGTCGTTTGCCGCACCCTTCCTATTCGGAATGTGGGTTGGGGCGAAGGCCCCAGAGCGCCGAGTGCTCCACGGCGCCTTGGTCGGCGTTGTGGGGATAGTGATTTACTTGTGTATCACTTTAGGGCGGCCGGAACCGGCCGCTTACGTCCTCGCTCACGTGCTAAAGCTGCTCGGTGGTTCCATGGGCGGCTTGGTGGCGTCGAAGCGGAGAGCCACGAGAGCCATTTCCGAAGCACGGCCGGCGTGATCCGGTGCCGGCTTTCCGTGGCGACCTATCGCGCCGGAACGCTCAAACCAGCTTCCAACCGGTAACCTCGCCCTTGCTGTTCACGATAGCGTCAATGCGATACACGCTGGCGCCTGAATGCGGCACCGGCGTCGTCCGATACTTGATGGTCAGTTGGTATTCGGCCGACTTGATCGCGGCGCCCAGTATATAGGCGCTCTCGCAGCGCACCGTCACCGCCTGGCGGGCCGGCAGCTTGTGAATCACTCCGCGCGTCAGGACTTTCGCGTTACTAACCGGTGAGCCGTTCGCCAGCGTAATCCTCAAAACCTCGCACGTGTATTGAATATCGGTAAGCGGTGTCAGGTTCTGGTTGGAGATTTGCACCACCATCGAAGACGGGCTGGCAAATTGTACGCTGCCGGCCACGTCCACGTGGGGAGGAAAAACCAACGGAAAAATCAGAAATACCGCGACGGCCACCGCCGCCAGACTGAGCAGCAGCGGAGCGAACCGGCGGAAACGGGACTCCGTGTGGACCGGAGGCATGGCAGCTCAGGTTCGGGGAGCTTCGGTCTGCCCGCTCGGGGACTTCTGCTGCGCCGCATGCTGTCCCGGCGATTTCCGCTTCGAGAGCAGCCGCAGAAGTCCGTAACCGGCCAGCGCCCCGACGGCCGCACCGGCCGCAATCGCAAATCCCGCCGAAGCCCCCGTAAGCAATCCTTGCGTGGCCAGCTCCAGCACTCCGGCAGTCGCCCCGCCCGCGCCTCCTACGCCCGCTCCCAGTCCAGCGGCCGCTACCGCCTTCGCCGTCTGCTTGTCCTTCTTTCTCATAAATGGATCGGAATATTGATTATAGCGGCCCGACAAAAACGCTAACCCTGGCCCAGCGTGTTCGCCATGCGCGAATGAGAAAATTTTGGTAGCCTACAACTAAATCACGGTCGCTGGAGTGGCGGAACTGGCAGACGCACGGGACTCAAAATCCCGCGCCCTTCACTGGGCATGAGGGTTCGACCCCCTCCTCCAGCACCATCAAACACAGGTATTTAACTCAACGGGATAAAATCGTTGAGATCATCCGCACTGTGCCTAAACCCGTGCCCGTCAGCTTCACTTTACCCTCTTCAATTTGACTGGCTTCGCCTGCTGGAAGTAGGCTTCCATCTGCCCGACTACACTGGTCACTTCGGCCTCGGCAGTGATGTTGTAGCGGCGGTCCATACTCTCTGTCTCGTGTCCGGTGATCTTCATCCGGATCTCCCGGGGAACGCCAGCGCGCGCCATGTTGCGTACGGCGGAACGCCGCAGATCATGAAGCAATAGCCCAGGTAACCCGGCACGCTCACAGGCTTCGGCCCCAACCAAGCAAGTGGTTATCGACCGGGCAGCCACGTGCCCCGTGGAATACGTACCGGTTCCGCGGCGGTGCAGTCTCCTGCTGCTTACGCAGCCAGAGTTCCACGTCGCCATAGATCGGCAGTACGCGGCTGACTTTGGCCTTAGTCTGCCCGGCGGTGAGCCGAATCACCCGCGCTTCGAAGTCCACCTGATCCCATTCGATACGACGCAGCTCATTCTTGCGGGCTCCGACGTGATAGCCACAAACGAACAGCGCCCGCAGGTTCTCCGGCAATTCAGCCAGCAAGGTTTCGTACTGCGGTCGTTCGATGAAGCCCTGCCTCACATTGTTCTCTTTGAGCATGGGGAATGCTGGCTGGCGCAGTACAAAGGGCGGCTCTTCTTGTGCGCCCAGGCGGAATCCACGGCGCACGATGGCCAGTTCGCGGTTGATGGTGCCGTTGGATGCGTCCTCCGCGCGGCGCTGCTTGATGTACTCGCGGATCTGGGCTTGCCCGAACCGTGACGCGAGCAGACTGCCGAAGATTGGCTTGATGTGCGCAACATAGCGCCACTTCACGTGCTGCACGTCGTCTAACTTGCGCATCTCCGCATCGGCGATTACCAGATTGCAGAGATCCTCGATGGTCGCCTTCTCCGATCCAACACGACGGCCGGCGGCCACCTCGCCGATTCGCTGCTTTAATAAATTCTCTGCATCTTTCTTTT
>DATBID010000017.1:0-3143 GCA_036557125.1 Bryobacteraceae bacterium
TCTGCTATGTCGTCGAGCTAGTTGCCAGCCAACTGACGCGCGAAGCCAAGCTGCTGCAGGTCGCCTCCGAATTAGCGCAGGTTCCGCAGGTTGTGGGCGCCGGCATCACTAGCTATGCGGGGGGAGCCATCGGCCACGACCCCATTCGCGTGGGCACTGCAGCCCGCGCCCGTGGTCTCGTCCCGAACATCCACATCACCTGCGTCAATAAAGACCGGCTCACGATCCGCCGCGAACTCGAAGATCTCCACGCCTTGGGGATTGAGAACGTCTTCGCCATCACGGGCGATTACCCCAAGGGCGTCGACCACTTCAAAAATCCGGTTCCGTACGATTTCGATTCCGTCCAACTCGTCGAGTTTTTGAGCGAGCTGCGGGCGGCCGGAATGCCTTTTTTCATTTCGGTCGCCGTCTCGCCCTTCAAGTACACCGAACCCGATTGCCGCTATCAATACCTGAAGCTGGAAAAGAAAATTCGTGCGGGGGCCGATTTCGCCATTACTCAGCTCGGCTACGATTCCCGCAAATTCCGCGAGCTGAAGCGCTACCTGGATGAGCGCGGCCTCAAGACTCCGGTCCTCGGAAATGTGTATGTGCTCCCGGGGAAAGCGGCGGAGAGAATGTCGAAGGGCGAACCTCCCGGTTGCTGGGTCGCGCCGGAACTGGTCGAGCGCATTCAGGCGGAAACCAAGGCGTCCATCGATAAAGGCTTGGCCGGGCGCCTGGAGCGCGCTGCCCGCATGGTGGCCATCGTTCGCGGACTCGGTTATGCCGGCGCCTATATTGGCGGCGATCATCAGGCCGCCCGGGTGCGCTGGATCATCAAGCGCTCGGAAGAAATCGCGCACCGCTGGGAAGAATTCGCCGAGGAGATTAGCTACGGCCCCAAAAACGGATATTACCTTTACGATTCGCCGCCGGCCCCACCCAAAAAACGCGGCTTCTGGGTGCGTGTGGCTGACATTGTCGAGCCGGCCAATACCCCGCGCCTGCTTCGCGGCTTTTTGAAAACGGTCTTCTCCTGGGTAGATAAATACCCGGCGCTCGCGGCTGGCTTCGAACGTATGGAGATGGCCTTTAAAGAGCCGGTTTTCGGCTGCCACGCCTGCGGCAACTGCGTCCTGGGCCACCTGGAATACGTGTGCCCGATGACTTGCCCCAAGAATCTGCGCAATGGCCCCTGCGGCGGCCCCTTAAACGGCATGTGCGAAGTGCTTCCCGACCGGCCGTGCATCTGGGTGAATGTCTACGAACGCGCCAAAGCCGCCAATCGCATCGACGAGCTGGCCACCTACATTCCCCCGCGCAATCGCTCGTTACAAGGCACCAGTTCGTATATCAATTATTTTCTAGACCGGGACAGCCGCCCGGGCCACAGCGAGCCGCTCATTCAGATCACCACCGCGCCGGCGGCCGCTCTGAAAGCAGGGCAAGCTGGGGCTGCCGGCAAAAATCCGGCCAGTCTCCATTTCGTCAACAAATAAAAAAATGTCCGCTACTGCCCGCAAACTAACCAACATTCAGGCTCGTGTGCCGAGCGATATCGAAGTTGCCCAATCGGTCACGCCCATTCCTATCGATCGCATCGCCGCCGAAGCCGGTATTCTGCCGGATGAGCTGGAACTCTACGGCAAGGCCAAGGCGAAGGTGCATCTTTCCATACGCGATCGCCTGAAAGACGTTCCCAACGGCAACTACATCGTCGTCACCGCGATCACCCCCACGCCGCTGGGCGAAGGCAAAACCACCACCACAGTCGGCCTCAGCCAAGCTCTGGGCGCGCACCTCGGCAAGAAGGTTTTTACCTGCATCCGCCAGCCCAGCCAAGGTCCCACATTCGGCATCAAAGGCGGAGCCGCGGGCGGTGGCTACAGCCAGATTATCCCGATGGAGGAGTTCAACCTCCATCTGACCGGCGATATCCACGCGATCATCGCCGCGAACAATCTGCTCGCCGCCGCCATCGATACCCGTATGTTCCATGAGCAGTCGCAATCGGACGAAGCCCTTTTCGACCGGCTCTGCCCCGCTGCCGGGGATGGCAGCCGCCGCTTCTCCGGCGTCATGCTGCGCCGCTTGCGCAAGCTGGGCATCTCCAAAACCGATCCCAACGAGCTCACGCCGGAAGAACGCAGCCGGTTCGCGCGCCTCGATATCGATCGCGACAGCATAACCTGGCGCCGTGTCCTGGACACCAACGATCGCATGCTGCGCCAGATCACCGTCGGACAAGGACCCGAGGAGAAGGGCTTCAACCGAGTCACCGGCTTCGACATTGCTGTGGCCAGCGAAATTATGGCCATTCTCGCTTTGGCCACCAGCCTGGGAGATATGCGTGAGCGCCTGGGCCGCATGGTCATCGGCACCAATCGCGCGGGCACGCCTATCACGGCCGACGATATCGGCGTAGGCGGCGCGCTCACGGTCCTCATGAAGGACGCGCTCATGCCCAACCTCATGCAGACCATCGAAGGCACTCCAGCTTTCGTACACGCCGGTCCGTTTGCCAACATCGCCCACGGCAACTCTTCGATCGTGGCTGATCAACTCGCCCTAAAGCTCGTCGGCCCCGAAGGCTATGTCCTCACCGAAGCCGGCTTCGGCGCCGATATGGGCATGGAGAAATTTTTCAATATTAAGTGCCGCTATAGCGGTCTTGTCCCCAACTGCGTGGCGCTGGTGGCTACCATCCGTGCGCTGAAAATGCACGGCGGCGGCCCGAAGGTGGTTGCCGGGCAGCCCCTGTCGCACGCATATCTGGAGGAAAACCTCGATTTGCTGGAAAAAGGCTGCAGTAACCTGGTTCGCATGATCCGGAACGCGCGCGAATTCGGCATCCCGGTAATGGTAGTTATTAACCGCTTCAAAACGGACACACCCGCCGAAATCGAGTTGATCCGCCGCGTCTCCGTGGCCGCCGGCGCCGAAGACGCCGTCATGTCGAATCATTGGGCGGAAGGCGGTGCGGGCGCGGTGGAGGCGGCTGAAGCCGTGGTCGCGGCCTGCCGCAAGCCGTCGAATTTCAAATTTCTCTACCCTCTCGAGATGCCGATCAAGCAGAAGATCGAAACCATTGTGCGCGAGATGTACGGCGGTGCCGGAGTCCAATAGTCGCCCGAAGCCGAAAAGAAAATCGACCTCTA
>DATBID010000018.1:0-2629 GCA_036557125.1 Bryobacteraceae bacterium
CACTTCCGCGGCGAAGATTCGTCATAAGGTATGGGCGCCGCTTCCGCGGAGGGCGCAGGCGCTTGCCCGGCCTCCGTTGTCAGCGCGTCTTCCGGCGCCACCTCTTGCCCGGCGTGTTCGCCTGCTGGCGACTCTTCGTCGAATAACGGCTGCTCACCGTCGTCCTCTAGCGGCATGCGGTCATCGGTTTCCATGAGATCCTACTTCGAAAAGAAAGAAAAGATGACGCGCTCGCCGCGCTGCAGAATCGAATCGACGACAAAGAAATAAGCGGCGAAGGCAAACACGGAGAAAATTACCACCGCTGTCGTGCTCTCTACCTGCTTTCGGTTGGGCCACGTCACTCGGCGCATTTCCAGTTTGATATCGTTAACGTAGTCGCGGGTTGCCTGCACCCAATTCTTCTTTTCCTCGGCCATAAAATGCTACCTACTTCTGGTTCGGACTCCCTACAAATGTTGGCGGGGGTCTGGCAGGGGCGGAGGGATTCGAACCCCCACTCGCGGTTTTGGAGACCGCTGGTCTGCCGTTAAACCTACGCCCCTAACTTCGCCTCTGTACGCCAGAGGCACTTTTATTCTACTTGATTTCGCGATGGGGCTGATGCTTCCGGCAGGTGCGGCAGAATTTCTTCAATTCCAAGCGCTCCGTAGTCGTCTTCTTGTTCTTTGTCGACGAATAGTTCCGGTTCTTGCACTCGGTGCACTGGAACGTGATAATCTCTCGCGGCATTTTCTACTCCGTGGCTCTTTTCTCTGGCGATGAGGAACTGGAAAAAACTGGAGCCGTTGACCGGGATTGAACCGGTGACCTCGTCCTTACCAAGGACGCGCTCTACCAACTGAGCTACAACGGCCGGACTCCATCAATTCGCGGATTACTGGTGGACGGGGGAGGATTCGAACCTCCGTAGCTCCAAGGAGCGACAGGTTTACAGCCTGTTGCCATTAACCGCTCGGCCACCCGTCCGCCTTTACTTTCAACGAGTTCCCAGTATAGCACAACAGTGAAACCGCTCCGCAAAGATCCCGGGCAACGCACGAAGCGGCCAGATCCGCCTATTTGCTTTTCTCCTCGCCCTTCAAAAAAGCGTCAAAATTCACGTTGTCTTCGCAGATCATCTCGCTGATGTTCCACTTCGGGTGCAGCCTATAAGTCAGGGTGTCGTTCCAGGGTTTGGTGTATGCCTTGGGGTCCTCCATCGTCAACGCAATCTGCAAAGTATCGTGATCCGGCCGCCGGATCCGCTCCACCACATGCAGGTCCGTGCTGTGCGGATGTCCCGCTCGATCCAACCAAGTCTTGTCGTTGAAACCAATCGTGTCGACTACCAGAGTGTCGCCCTCCCAATGCCCGATAGAGTCGCCCATCCAAGTGGCGCCGAGGTCCAAGTTATGTTTCCGCCCATCGGTGAAAATCTGCCGCACCAGGTGATTGAACTCGTAAAACAGAATTACCCGGCCTGGGGTCTGGATCACCTCCATCGGAAACGGCTGCAAATAGATTCGGGGCACGCCCGGCGGGAAACATCCCACCGCCGATACGGTCGTCGGGTTCACCGGGTCATTCGAATCCTCTACGGCGTGCGGGCCGAAGGAAGGCTTATTGGCCTTGAAGCGCTCTTGTGCCCAAGGCGTCATGGACGGTTCCTGGGCGGAGAACGTGTAGGCATGATAACGGGTCTGAGGAGTATTCTGTATGTTCCAGACGCCGGTAAGATCGGGCGCCTGGCCGTTCTGCTGCGCGATAAGCGCCGGCCCCCCGGCCAGGGCAGCCCCGAAAACGATCGCAGGAATCCACCTGCCTTCTCTTATTGACATGATGCCCTCCGGTGACGCTAGTCGCTGGCAGCGGTTTTCAGCTCTTCGCCGTTTACCACTGTTTTGGTGATCCACAAGGAATTGGCTCCACTTTTGACGCGCCAACCCGTGAGCGTAACCTTGTCGCCCGGTTTCAGCGTTTGTGCGTTCCAGCCTGCACGGATCAAGTGGTTGGGGCTGGTCAACTCGCCCTGCCATTTTTGGACCGCGCCGCTGTCGTCCTTCGCTTCGAGCGTAATGATGCAATGAGGGTTCAGGAACTGAAATTCCACTACCGTTCCGGTCACGGTATAGGGTGCCGAAGTGTTGTATGCGGAACTGCCATGGTGCGCGGCGGCTATGGTTGCCATTGACAGAAGAGCCGCGGCTGCAAAAAGGATGCTAAAAACTCTACGCTTCATCGTACCCCCTATTTTCCGGGCCACTATATCACCGGCAAATTGAGGGTGTCAAACGAAGGCAAAGATCGCAAGATGTAGCTGCTGGCTCAGCGGCGGAATCCGCGATATCTGCCATACCAGCGGCCGCCGTACCAGCCCCGTCCGATGACAACGCCGAAGCTCGGCCCCCAATAGTATGGATAGTAGGGATAGGGATAAGCGTATGCGTAGGGATAAGGAGCATAGGCGTAAGGCGCGGCATAAGGCGCTGGGTACGCATTACCGTATCCATAGGCTCCGGGAGCGGGCGGTGGGCCGGTTCGCAACTGTGTTTGCGGTTGCGGATATTGATTCGGATACTGATTCGGATTCACCGGCTGGAACGCCTGTGGCGCCTGTTGCGTGTCTACCGTAGCAGCTTGCTCGATA
>DATBID010000019.1:0-7046 GCA_036557125.1 Bryobacteraceae bacterium
CGAAATCGCCGGCTACGAAACCCAGCTCTCGAATTTCGTCAGCGCCGAACAGACCCAGCGCACCGCCGAGTTGCTCGAAGCCCGGCGCGCCGACCTCAACGCCCGGATGGCGGAATGGGAAAAGGTGGCTGAGTCAATTGAGTCGATGCGGTGATCGTAAGCTACGGCAGGTACCAGACTTGGGCTGCGGTGCCGTTGCAATCCCAGATCCCGAGGCGCGTGCCATCGGCTGTGTTGCCGCCGGTGATATCGAGGCAGCGGCCAGACTGGAGATTCACCAGTTGGTTCTGCTTTCGCCAGCGCCACTCCTGGGCGCCTGTGCCGTTGCAGTCCCAAAGCTGGATTGGCGTCCCGCTGCTCGTGCCTCCACCAGTAACGTCCATGCACTTACCCATCGTACGCAGGGTCCCATCGCTGCTGTTCCACTTCCAGGTCTGCGCGCTCGTGCCGTTGCAGTCCCACAACTGAATGGCGTTGCCGTTGTTGGCGCCCGCACCGGCGTCATCGATGCATTTACCACCGTCGCCCCGGATCGGCCCGGCGTTCCGGTATCTGGCCTTGACGACTGCCGGCGTGTCAAGGTCGTAACCGGCGTCGATCGACTGGGCAAGGCGCAGGTATTGCCCCTCGGCCCAGTTGAGCGGGGCCGCGCTGCCGGTCGGCCGTCCAAGCGCAAAGCAGGACACGTCCGCGCGGTCCCAAATCTGCTCCGGCACAAAATAGCCATCGTTGGCCGCGTCGGCCATAGACTGCAAATAGACATTGGCGGGGCGGCCGCTTGCGAGTTCGTACTCGCCGCGCTCACCGGAAAGGACGGGCCACAGCCGCCCATAGCGATTGGTTCCAGAGGCAGGAAAACCACTGCAGTCGGTGTTGCTTTCTCCGTAGTTGTCGTGGTCGTAGCGGTGGAAGTAAATGTCGCCGCTAGGCATCATTACTTGCACTGTGGAGTTGCCGTCCGACGCCGATGCGGAAGGCGACAGCGATGTCGACACACTGGAATCGTTGGCCATGCGCTCGCCGAGCCGGACGAGGTCGAGGAACCCGAAGTCAACCACGTCGTGAGCAAAGAAGCAGCCCTCCTGGAAACAAATCTGATCGCTGTCGTTCGGATTCGAGGTCTTGTCGAGGCGCTCATAATATTGGTGCCCTCCCCAGTGCCCGCTGGTCGTAAACGTCCAGCCGGCCAGGCTGGACCGCCACGAGTCGGCTGTCGATTCCCAACTGGCCGCACTGGCTATATCGCCGTTCTGGCGGGCAATGTCTGCCGCCGCAACCAGGCCCGCGATCTCCGACGAGATGGATGAGACTGACTTGCCGAACTGCTCCTCCCAGCGCTCCGTGGTGTCAGGGCCCGTCGCCTGGATATGGTTCGCCGTCTTCTGAATCTTCCGGTATGTGGCATTGTCGGTCAAACCCGTCATCCAGGCAAGCACAATTGCGAAGGCCTCCTGATCGAGCTGCTCGCAACAGCCGAGCTGCTGTGGTGTGGCACCGCTGATCCCACTGACCGGGCTGTAGCGGGGGAACGAGCCCGCCGGATACGTCGTCCCATCTCCGGCAGTGTTGGAGCGGATGTACTGGCTGTTCCACATGAACTGGGCCATGCGCAGGGCCTGTGCGGAGTCACCTGCGGCGATCATCCCCGTAGCCTGCTGGTATAGATCACGCCCCCACACCCGGTGGTAGCCGTCGTTGAGATTGTCGCCATCGACGAAATCGCCCCATGGCGTTGAGAATCCCGCGATACTGGCGCCTCGGAACGTCTTGTCCTCGGCCGCATGCAAAGCCATCGCCGCAACATAGTAGACGCGGCGAAGTGAGGTGTTACTCGACACGCTGGCGGGCGCTGCGCGCAGTCCGCCGACATAGCCATTCCAGCCGCCGGTGTAAGGCGAGATGCCGCGGTATGCAGCTTCGCGATCGGCGAACCCCGAGGCCAAGGATGCATCAGCGGCAGCGACTGCCGACGCCTCATCGCTGCCGAAACCCAGCGCAACCGTGAATGTGGTGTCGGCTCCCAAGGCTCCAATTTGCCCGCACTCGACCACGTTGCCGTTGCCGGAGATGCTGTCGAACTGATTGCTGAGCATCCGATGCGCCGATAAGTCTACGTAGCAATCGCTCTGAGCACCTGAATAGCCGACATCATGCGAAATGAAACCGTTCGGACGGGCCACTTTGAGGGCCGACACGACGGTAATCGTCGAGCCGAACAGCGACTTCATCCCACTAGCTATCAGCGCCGAGTTCGTCGCATCCCACGATGCGTTGTTGTGGGCGCCGCCGCCGGCCATGGAAGCGTTCTCCAGCAAGTAGAGCTGATAAGCGCCGCCGTCCAGCGACTGGAAGCGCGTTCGGATCAGTAAAGTGTTTTGACTCGGGTCCGTGATGTAGATGTTGGTGATGCGGTATTTGGGCGTCGCCCGTTTATCGGTATTGGTAATCGTATACTCGAGCGCCTTCTCGTCCGGCATCGAAACCACGTGGTTGGTTGCGTCCCGCTCCAGGTCCACGAACGTGGAGCCATCGGTGATGATGTACTGCATGTCCTGCATGTTGGGGATATCGAGACGCGGGTAGAACACCTCGGTCGTGATCCCCTTTGCTACGGTGAACCATACCTTGCTATTCGTATCTGCCGAAGTGCCGACTGCCTGCTTGTTCCCCGTCGTCCACGCGGCAGCGACGCCCGGACCGTCGCTTGCGGTCCCCGCCGCATGGGCCTCGCCGTTTACCAACACCATGAGCGTCAACACCGCCGCGAAGGCGATACCCAAACCAGCAATACCCCGCCGCATGAGCCTCCTTTTTCGCTATGTAACCAAAGTTTTTGCAAGAGAATCGGCGATTATTTGGAAACGCGGTGCCGAAATCAACAATTCGCCGCCCTTATGCGGTTTTAACGTGTTTGCCCTGGCCCCAGAGTGAAGTTCAACCAGCCGTGCTGCATATTTGTGAACGGAGGATCGCCGCCGTTACAGCTCAGCAGTAGTACCGCCCTAGAACGGTAACCCTCACGAGGGGGACTTGACACGGATTCAGACATGGTTAGAATAGGTCTCAATAAAGCGCTGTTTATGCAAGCCGCCTGTGACCACAACCACACCCAGGTCATCGCCCGCCGCGATGGCGTAGACTACATCGAATGTCTCGATTGCCGCCAGATTTTTGAAGCCGAAGACCTCGAACCGGTCGTCGTCGAAGAGGACGACGAGTAACTTTCCTACCGGCGACAGAATGCCCCCACAGGCCTGCCACGGGCTTCGTGCGCCACTCCCCTGTTAGCATGAAGTGGTGTACGACCTCGGATACTTTCGCGCCCATCTGGATGAGATTGCCGGCCGGCTGGCAACGCGCGGCAACGCATTGAACCTTGAACAACTCCGGGAGCTGGATGGCGAACGCCGAAAGGAAATCGCGCTGGCGGAAGACCTGAAGAGGCGGCGGAATGAGATCAGCCAGCAGGTGGCCCAAATGAAGCGGGAAGGGGCCGATACCGCCACCCAACAAGCCGAGGTTCGCGGCATCGCCGCCGAGATTTCCCAGCACGACGACTTGGCCAAAAAGCTCGACGAGGAGTTTCGCCAATTGCTGGCGGGAATTCCAAATGTCCCGCACGAAAGCGTGCCGGTGGGCAAAGATTCCGCCGATAACAAAGAGGTTCGTCGGAAGGGGCAGCCCCGCGAATTCGACTTCACGCCCAAAGCACACTGGGATCTGGGGCCGGAGTTAGGCATTCTGGATCTCGAACGGGCCGCCAAGATTACGGGGGCGCGATTTGCCCTCTATTGGGGACTGGGGGCGCGGCTGGAGCGGGCGCTCATCAATTTCATGTTGGACGTCCATACGCGGCACCACGGATACACCGAGGTGCTGCCTCCGTTTCTGGTCAATTCGCAGAGCCTCTACGGCACCGGGCAGTTGCCGAAGTTCAAAGAGGACCTGTTCAAGTGCGAGAACCACGATTTCTGGCTGATTCCAACGGCCGAGGTGCCGGTCACCAACATCTACCGCGATGAGACCATTGAGGCGGATGCGCTCCCGGTTAAACTCTGCGCGTATACGCCGTGTTTTCGTAGCGAAGCGGGCTCGTATGGACGGGATGTCCGTGGGATCATCCGCCAGCACCAGTTCCAGAAGGTGGAACTGGTTAAGTTTACCCAGCCTGAGGATAGCTATGCCGAACTGGAAAAATTAACCGCGGATGCGGAGGATATTCTGGTGCGTCTTGGCTTGCCTTTCCGGACCGTGGTTCTTTCGACGGGCGATATGGGCTTTTCGTCCGCCAAGACATACGATATCGAGGTCTGGCTGCCGGGGCAGAACGATTACAAGGAGATTTCCTCCTGTTCTAATTTTGAGGCGTTTCAGGCCCGGCGCGCGGGAATCCGTTATCGCGCGGGAAAAAAAGCGGACTACCCACACACATTGAACGGCAGCGGTCTGGCAGTGGGGCGTACCTGGGTGGCGATTGTAGAGAACTATCAGCAGCGGGATGGCAGCGTGGTGGTTCCGGAAGCGCTGCGGCCCTACGTTGGCGAGGAGGTCATTCGAGGCCGTTGAAGGAGCACCTACCTGCGCTGACGGGTCTGCGTTTCCTGTTGGCATTCTGGGTGATACTCGATCACCTCACGGGTCCCGGAGGCGCGCTGGATGCATGGGCAAGCGCTCTGCCGCGGCCCGTGTACGCCGTTATCCGCGGCGGTTATCTGGCGGTGGCAACTTTCTTCGTGCTCTCCGGGTTTGTCCTTGCGCACGGCTACGGTTCGGGCGACTGGCCGCGCTCGCGTTTGCGGCGCTATGCGGTGGCGCGCTTTGCCCGTATTTATCCCGTCTATGGCGTAAGCCTGCTGATGGTCGCGCCCTTTATGGTTGCCTATAGCGGTCCCGGGAAAGCCGGACTGATTGCCAACTACGGGCTGCTGCTGCAAGGTTGGACGGGCCGCCAGCCGGTGGGCTGGAACACGCCCGCATGGTCGTTATCTTGTGAGGTTTTCTTTTACTGTTGCTTTCCGTTGATCGGTTGGCTGATTCGGGCGCTGGCGAGTCCGCGTGCTTTAGCAGCGCTGGCATCGACGGCATGTCTATTGCCGCGGCTACTTACGGCATGCGGCTTACACGACGAATGGAAGCCACTGGTCCATTTTGCGGACTTCTTAATGGGCGTTGCCGCCTGGGTTCTGTATGCCCGTTTGCGGGAAAAGGGCTGGAGTCGCTTCAAGCCGTCCTACGTATACATTGCGGCTGGTCTGGGCAGCGCCGTTGTGATTGCCTGGCCGGAGGTGCTACCCCCATTGGTAGACCTGAATAGCGCCCTGCGACCACTGAATGGATTGCTGGTGGCGGGGCTTGCGGCCGGTTCGGGATACGTTGCGCGTCTATTGGCTTCTCCTGTTTCCGTCTATCTCGGCAAATCGAGCTATGCGATGTATATTCTTCACATTCCTTTGGTCTGGTGGGTGAGGCGCTGGTCACCAAACTATTCCGCCGGGACATACCTCGTCGCAGTGGTAGCAATAGCCCTCCTGGTTTACCGTTTTTTTGAGGAGCCGGCAAACCGCTACATCCGGTCGAAGACGCCTGCATAACGAGCCGGCGATTGACTAAAGTCTGCATTCCTTTTCGCCGATAAGCTCAACAGTTCCCAAAGGAGGTGCCATGAAAGGCATTTTGACGATGCTGTTGGGTTTGACAGTTGCGGCCGGAGTTGTCTTCGGCGAAGAGGCCGTTCACAGGGTATCGCATACAGCGGCGTTGCAATCCGTGACTACGAAGGTGGTGCCGGAATACAGCCCGATTGCGAAGCAATTGAAGATTCAGGGGTCCGTGGAGTTGGACGCAGTGATTGGGGAAGACGGATCGGTGGAACGTGTGGACATCGTAAGCGGCAATCCTGTGCTGACTAAGCCAGCTTCCGAGGCCCTAAAGAAATGGCATTTCAAGCCATTTATGGATGGCGACAAACCGATTAAGGTGATCGCCTCGTTCGATTTCGATTTCAAGATGTAAGCGGAACAAGGGACGGCTTGGGGGAACGGTGATGAGCTTCAGCAAGAAACTGTACGGGGGTTTCGGTGTGATGCTGGCGCTGTTGTCGCTGCTGGGCATCGTGGCATCGGTGGTGGTGCGGGACCTGAACGCGGATTTAGACCGCGCGGCCAATGTGACCGCGCGGCAACAATACCTCGCCGGCGAGATCAATGCCGCAGCCCGAGGACTGGCCAATGCGGCGCGAGGCAGCGTATTGTCCGCGGTGTTGGGCAACCAGCCACAATCGCAACAAAACCTGGCCCGATTCCGGACGCTATACGGCGAGTTGGATCAAGCCATTGCGGATTTAGCCAAGCTTAAGGATAGCGGGCAGGACGCGGCGATGCTGGAGCGTCTGAAACAACAGTCAGCGGGAATCCGAGAGGCCGGCGAGGACATGAGTGGAGATTTGGCCAGCCAGCATATGGACCAGGCTTTGAAGACTTTTGGTGAAAAAATGGAGCCCCGTCTGGCCGAAATTGGCGATCAGGCTTCTTCGCTGGTAAAGCAGCAGAGCGCTGCTTTAGCCAAAACCTCTCAGGCGGCGCACGACAAGTCTTCGCGCACCAACAACATGGCTATTGGTTTGTTGCTTCTGGCGCTGTGTGCGGGCGGAATGGTGCTGTGGATCGTGCGGCAAGCCAGCGCGACCTTCCAAGGCGCGGCGGCTCGGCTTGCAAAGAATGCGCAACTGGTTTCGACGGCGGCGGCCGACGTTTCCGGTTCGAGCCAATCGCTGGCCAAAGAAGCCGCCGAACAGGCCGCCTCTCTGGAGGAAACATCCGCCTCGACCGAGGAGATCACCAGCATTACGCGGCAGAATGCGGAGCATGCAGCGCAAGTAGCCAGCCTCATGCTCGAAAATGAGCAGGGTATCGGCCGGGTTGAGGACTCGCTTGAGCGGATGGTGGCCCAGATGCGGGAAATTCACAGTTCGAGCAACAAAGTGGCAAGCATCATCAAAGTGATTGACGCGATCGCGTTCCAAACCAACATTCTTGCCTTGAATGCGG
>DATBID010000020.1:0-11462 GCA_036557125.1 Bryobacteraceae bacterium
GGACCGCCGGGAGCCTTCGAATCGAGTGTCATGCGGTTTCTAAGTCACGAACCCGGCCAGCACGGCAAGCGGAATCAGGATATACCCCGCCCCGATCAGCACCGCCACCCACGCCGCCAGCCGTTTCAAACCGGACATGTACCGCGGACTACCGTAGCCCAGCGATTGAAACATGCTCCACAGTCCGTGATACAGATGCATCGCCAGCAGCACCATGGCGAAAATATAGAATCCGGCAACCGCTGGATGCGAGAAGCCGTTCACCACGTTGGCCCGCACGTCTGGTTGGTACGGCCCCACTTCCTGAAGCGGCAAAACCGCGCCCGCCGTCAGGTGCAGCAGGTGAAAGATCACGAACGCGAGGATGATCGGCCCGCTCCACACCATCGTCCGCGCCGCGTAGGCCACCGGCACGTCGTCTTTTTTGTAGTAGCCCACCGGCCGCGCCCGCTGTTTCTGCACCCAGAGCTGAACCGCCGCTACGATGTGCAGCACCACCGCGGCCCCCAGAATCGCGCGTATCCCCCACAGCAGTGCCGCGTAGTTGGGATTGTGCAGGAATGCGGCGTACTGGTTAATCTGCTCGGGATGGGGCGAAAAGATTTGCAGATTGCCGATCAGGTGGCCCAGGACGTATATAAAGAGGATCACGCCGGTGACGGCCATCACCGCTTTCTTGCCGATCGGCGCTTGATAAAAGCTCACAACGCGCTGTATGGGAGGAGCGGCATCCGGGCCCATGCAGGATGCCAAACTATCAGTATAACCACCATCTGTGAGCGAAGCCGTAATCCTCGTGGGCATTCAGGGAGCCGGAAAAAGCACCTTCTACCGCCGGCGCTTTTTCGATACGCACCTGCGCATCAGCCTCGATCTTCTCGGCACCCGCCCCCGCGAGCGCGCCTTTCTCGAAACCTGCCTCCGCACTGGACAGAGCTTCGTCGTCGATAACACCAATATTCGTGCCGCTGATCGTGCCGTCTATATCGAAGCGGCTAAGCGTGCCGGTTTCCGGGTCATCGGCTACTTCTTTGAAACCACGTTCGGCGATGCCTTGCGCCGCAATGCCCAACGCACCGGCCGCGCCCGAATTCCACCGGCTGGCATCGGCGGCGCCCTCAAGCGGCTGGAGCGGCCGAATCTGCTGGAAGGCTTCGATGAACTCTACCTGGTCACGCAGGACCAAGCGGGCGCTTTCTCGGTGACGCCGTTCCCGTGAAACTACAACGCCGCCGCCATGCGCGAATCCGCTCCTTCGTGCGGCGCCCGGCGTAATCCGATCGGCTGAAACCGGTAACCTACCCCGAAAATAGTCTCAATGTATCGCTCCGCGTCGGGTCCTAGCTTGATTCGCAATCGGCGAATGTGGACGTCCAGGGTTCGTGTGCGCACCTGCGTGCTGTAGCCCCAGATCCGCTCGAGTAGTGTCCCTCGCGTCACTACTCTGCCCGCGGCTTCCACCAGCATCGCCAGCAACTCATACTCCTTCTTTCGCAGCAGTATGGTTTTCCCGTCCAGCAGTACCTGCTTCTGCCGGAAATCGACCGCGAGATGTTCATCCTCGTAGAGCGCCTGGCCGGTTGGAACGCCAAGCGCGTGGCCGGGTGGATACACTGCCATTCCCCCTCCCTTATTAGGCGATGGTACGGCCAGAACCTTTTTGGGTGGTCGCGGCGAAGTAAAATTTCTGTAAAAACGGGCTGCCATTCAATAACCCAACCGCCCCAACCGGCTTACCGCGCTCGGGCCTAAAATAGAAGTGGACGTCCCCCGCGCCGTGACACCCCCCGCGAGGGAAGGTGGGACGGCCTGTCGAGCCGTAGTTCCTGGTCTATACGGCTTCCAACGGCAGACCCGAGGCTATCCCCAAAAAGGTGTTAAGATTTCGAGGCCCCACAGAGGGTGCCAGAAGGTGTATATGCCACAAGACCCCAATGCTCCTCCAGAGCAGCCTGCTTCCGGAGAGCAGCCCGGTTCTGAGCAGCCCGGTTCCGCAGTAGCGCCACAAGACGGCCAGCCGCGCGCCGCCGAAACCGAACCTGTGCCCGGCGCCGATACGCAAGCTGCGCTTCCCCCCGCCCCGGAACCCACGGAACCCATCGTTGTCTCCGATGGCTCCGAGGAGACCGGTACCGCTGCAGTCCTCCCCTACATGATTGTCGGAATCGGCGCTTCCGCCGGCGGCGTCGAAGCGTATATCGAATTATTCCGTGGCCTCGCCGCCGATACCGGCATGTCCTTCGTCGTAATTCCCCACCTCCTGGCCACTCAGAAAAGCCACCTTGTGGAAATTCTCGGCCGCTCCACCTCCATGCCGGTAGAGGAAATTACGGAGGGCCTGCGGCCTGAACCCAACCACGTTTATATTTTGCCCCCCGGCACTCGGGCACGCCTCGAGCGCGGCTATCTCCGGCTCGATCAGCGCTATCACAGCGAAGGCGTGCCGCGGCCCATCGACTTCTTCTTTCGCTCCCTCGCCAACGATCAGAAATCCCGCGCCGTAGGCGTGGTGCTTTCCGGAACCGATGCCGATGGCGCCCTCGGCCTCAAAGCCATCAAAGGCGAAGGCGGCATCGCCATCGTGCAGAGCCCGGAATCCGCGCGTTTCTCGGAAATGCCGCTGCGCAGCATTTCGGTCGATCATGTCGATCGCGTCTTGCCCCCCGGCCAGATCGGCGTTGAGCTCTCCCAGCTCGCCCAGCGTTTTCATGAGCCGGTTCTGCGAACCCTCGAAGAGGGCACTCCTCCTCCCGGCGGAGATCAGCATTTCCTCAAGATTCTCAACCTCCTCCGCGGACTTTCCGGCATCGATTTCCGCCTCTATAAGCCCACTACCATTCGCCGCCGCATCGCCCGCCGCATGCTGCTCCATCCCTTTCACACCATGGCCGAATACGGCGCTCTCCTCCAAACCAATCCCAAGGAACTGCGGGCGCTGCTGCAGGATGCTCTCATCGATGTCACCCGTTTCTTCCGCGATCCGCCCGTTTTCGAAGCCCTGCAGCGCATCGTCCTGCCGCACATCTTCGAAGACCGCCTGCCGGATCAGCAGGTCCGCATCTGGGTGCCCGGTTGCTCCTCGGGTGAAGAGGCCTATTCGATTGCCATCATCCTCCTTGAGTACCTCACCAACCATCCTCTTGAGCCACCTATCCAGATTTTCGGCACAGACGCCAGCGAATCCAATATTCAAAAAGCCCGCGCCGGCGCCTACCCCGAATCGATCGCCGGGGAAGTCTCGGCCGACCGTCTGCGCCGCTTTTTCGTCAAGGTCGACAAAGGCTACCAGGTGTCCAAGCGCGTCCGCGACCTGTGCATCTTCGCCCGCCAGAACCTCTGCGTCGATCCGCCCTTTTCCCGCATGGACCTGATCAGTTGCCGCAACGTTCTCATCTATATGGGGGGCGAATTGCAAAAGCAGATCCTGCCCATGTTCCACTATTCGCTGCGCGAGCACGGCTATCTGCTGCTGGGCACTTCTGAAAGCATCCGCGAGTTCACCAATTTGTTTCAGCTCATCGACCGTAAACACAAGTTGTTCCAAAGGATCGGTAGTGACGTCGCCCGCGCCGGGGCGGTCCTTATGCCGCGGGCCTTCCCAATCCGCGTTGCTCCTGAGCCTGCCGGCATTCCGCAACTTGAACACTGGAGCGATCTCGAGCTGCAGCGCGCCGCCGACCGCATCGTTCTCGGCCGCTTCGGGCCGCCCGCGGTGATCGTGGATGAAAAGATGGAGCTGATTCAGTCCCGCGGCAACACCTCTCCGTTTATCGGCATGGGACAAGGCGCGGTCAGTTTTCAATTGTCCCGCATGCTGCGCGAAAGCATCGTAGCCCCCGTCACTCACGCGGTGCGCCGCGCCATCGAGCAGGATGCCCCCGTCCATGTGGATGGCTTGCAGATTCGCGACGGCGACCGGGAATATCACTTTGCCGCCGAAGTGCTGCCCATCCACAGTATGGCGCCGCGCTCCCGCTGCTTCCTCGTGCTGTTCACTCCATCGCCGCCGCGCCTTCCCGCGCCCAACGCAATCACCGAGGACGTCCAGGAGCCCCCCGATCAAGGGCTGGTGGAACGCCTCGGCCAGGAACTCTCCTCAGCCAAGCTCTATCTGCAAACCCTGCTCGAGGAGCGCGATGCCAATAACCAGGAACTCCTCTCCGCCAACGAAGAGATTCAATCCGCCAACGAGGAAATGCAGAGCACCAACGAGGAGCTGCAAACCACCAAGGAGGAATTGCAGAGCTCCAACGAAGAGCTGCAAACCGTCAACGACGAGCTGCAGCAGCGCAACGCCATCCTCACCCAGACCAGCAACGATCTCACCAACCTCCTCAACAGCGTCAACCTGCCTGTGCTGATGCTCAACAACGAGATGATCATCCGCCATTTCACTCCTCCCACCCAGAAGCTGATGAATCTGCGCCTGCCGGATATCGGACGGCCCTTCAGCGAAATCCGCCTCAATCTGAACGTAGACGACTTGCAGCCCCTGTTTACGGAAGTGCTGGAGACCCTGGCGCCGCGGGAAATCGAGGTGCAGGATAAAGAGGGCTGCTGGTATGCGCTCCGCGTCCGCCCTTATCGCACAGCCGATAACAAAATCGATGGAATCGTGGTGGTGCTCCTCGATGTCGATCTGCTCCGTCGCAGCCAGCAGGAACTGCGGCAAACCCGCGACTTCGCTCAAGGGATAATCGAAAATGTGCCGCTGCCGCTGGCGGTAGTGGATATGGATTTGCGCATTCGCACAGCCAATGACGCGTTCCGCACTCTGGCCGGCATACCGAAACTGGACCTGCAGCGGCGATTCCTGCCGGAACTGGCCGTGGTCGCCTGGGGTCTTGAGGAGCCGCTGCGGGCGCGGTTAGAAGAATTTCGTGTTTCTCACGACGCCCGCAACAATTTCCAATTCGAGTTCAAAACACCCGGCGAGCCGGTCCGCGTCCTGTTGGTTCGAGGCACCTTGCTCAAACCCGATGGCGATACGTTTCTGCTGATCACGGTGGAAGATATCACAGCGCGCAGAGAAGTGGAACGGCTATCCGGGGTGGAACGCGATCGGCTGGCGAACAAAGTCGAATCCACCGCCCGCGAATTAGGCCGCACTCGGGAAGAATTGCGTATGCTTGCGGGGAGCCTGTTCACATCTCAGGAAGATGAGCGCCGCCGCGTGGCGCGCGAACTGCACGATGATATCAGCCAGAAACTGGCCGCATTGGAAATCGATACGCAGCAGATCGAAAAGCAGTTGGCCCAAGGCTCGGGCGGCGCGGCCGAAGAAATAGAGAAGGTGCGCGCCGGCATCGCCGCCCTCAGCGAGGACGTCCGCAACCTCTCCCATGCCTTGCATCCCGCCGTCCTTGAGGATTTGGGTGTGGCATCGGGCATCCGCTCACTTGTGGAAGATTTTCAGGAGCGGGAAAATATGATCGTTAATTTCACCGCCCAAGATGTTCCCGGCAATCTTCCCGGCGCTATCGCGATTGGCTTATACCGCATCACCCAGGAGGCGCTCCGCAATGTCTCCAAACACGCCGGCCGCACGCACGTAAAAGTGCTGCTAAAGGGGTCGGCTGCCTCGCTCCGTCTGCAGGTGGCCGATTCCGGCCACGGCTTCGACCCTCGCGCGCCCCGCTCCGGACTGGGCCTCATCAGCATGGAGGAGCGCGCCCGCTTAATGCAGGGAACCTTCACGGTTGAATCCCAACCCGGCGAGGGCTCGCGGATTACCGTAGACGTGCCATGGCCGCAACCCGTGTGAACAGGAGGGCGCATGCCCAAACACGACATCATCGCGATCGGCGCTTCGGCAGGGGGTGTGGAAGCCATCCAGCAGTTGTGCGCCCAATTCCCCCCCGCGCTCGAAGCGGTCGTCTTCGTAGTGATCCACATCCCTCAGCGCATGCGCAGCCTGCTACCCGCTATCCTTTCCCGGTGCGGACCGCTGCCGGCCGTAGAAGCAGCAGATGGAATGCCGATCCAGCCCGGACGGATTTACATAGCTCCCCCCGATCTTCACCTGGAGGTGGAGCGCGGACACATTCGTTTGAGCGGGGGACCCAAAGAGCAGCACTGCCGCCCCGCCATCAACGTTACGTTCCGTTCAGCCGCCCTGGCGTACGGGGAACGGGTGGTGGGAGTCATTCTTACAGGAGAAATGGACGACGGCATCGCGGGGCTATGGGAAATCAAGCGCCGCGGCGGAATCGCCATTGTGCAGAATCCCGAAGAAGCGTTCTATCCTTCGATGCCCTTGAGCGCGCTTCGGGAATTAGCAGTAGATTACACGGTCCGGCTGGCGGAGATAGGACCGTTGCTCTGCCGGCTGGCCCTTGGCGAAGGAGAAGGCAAACGCACTTCTCTGGAAAAAGAAGCTATGGAACCGACATTGACTGACCTGACCTGTCCGGAGTGCCGCGGAACCATTTGGGAGGTGCCGCGGGGCGATGGCAATGCATTCGAGTATCGGTGCCGGGTGGGCCATACGTACTCACCGACAACCATGCTCACCGCGGCCTGGTCAACTCAGGAGAACGTACTGTATTCGGCTATCGTCGCGCTCGAAGAAGGAGCGTCGTTAGCGAACCGCCTGGTAGATAAGTTCCATCCCGATTTGCGCCAGCAATTACTACAGGAGTCTCGCGACCGTCAAGCCGAAGCGGAAGTTTTGCGCAAATTACTTGCCGAACGGCGCACATTTAACATCTACTAGTGAATCCCTCCCTCGGCCTATGTACTAAAATTAACTATCGGTACTCGTACCTAGGCAAAAACCTAGTATCAAAGGTCGTTTGCAAATGCAATCCTTTTCCAATAAGTAGGTTTTTTGCCCGGGAGATTCTCCTTATGGAAAGCAGCGCGAGCGCAGTTCTCTCACACGATCGGTTGCCGATCATTGCCCAACCCGATAAATTGGCGTTGACCAAGCGGGAGCTGGAGGTACTAACCCTAATGGCCGAGGGGCTTACTACTAAGGTCATAGCAAGTAAGCTAGGGGTTACTTTCAAAACCGCCGCCTGTCACCGCGGCCGGATTCTGCAGAAACTGTCCGTCGATTCGACCGTGTCTGCAGTCCGCTGGGCCATTCGCGCCGGAATCGTCGAGCCTTAAACGCCACGTTCGGAGGAACGTCCTTTGGATAAGCCTCGTCTGCTCCTTGTCGACGATCACGAATTATTCCTGGACGGCTTGCGGAAGTTGTTGGAGCCGGACTTCGAAGTGGTCGGCGCGGCAGGCGATGGCCGCGCGGCGGTGGCCGCGTATATGCGCTATTCTCCGGACCTGATGCTGGTCGATATCGGTTTGCCGCTGCTCAACGGCATTGAAGCCGCGCGCCAGGTAAGGCATCTTGTGCCCGAAGCCATGATCCTCTTCGTTACCATGCAGACGGACCGCATCTACGTGGAAGAAGCCTTCCGCGCAGGTGGCGCGGGCTATGTCGTCAAGCAGGCGGCCGCGAGGGAATTGGTGAAAGCCATCCACGAGGTGCTCGACGGCCGCTACTACCTCAGCCCGGTGATTGCTGAGAAAATGAAGGACATTCCATCCGATTTGGCAAAACCCAGCCGCCACTCTGCTCACTTGACCCCGCGCCAGCGGGAAGTCCTGCAACTGGTGGCGGAGGGCAAATCCATGAAAGAGATTGCCGAGATCCTGGAAATTTCCGTCCGTACCGTGGAATTCCACAAGGGCGGCATCATGCAGGAGCTGGGCTGCCGCAGCACCGCCGAGCTGACCCGCTACGCGATCGAACACGGCATCATCAGCGTTTAGGTGGATGTGGTAGGATTCCCAGCCTTCCCGCGCACCTCTTCGGTCTGGGAGCAATCCCACGCCTTCGCCTCGACACGGGGCAAATAGATCCAAAAGCAAGAGCCCTCACCCGGACAGCTCTCTACCCGAATCGCCCCTCCCAGCTTCTTCACAATGCTATGGACTGTGGCTAGGCCCAGGCCGCTTCCCTTATCCAGGTCCTTTGTACTGAATAGCGGCTCGAAGATCCGCGCCAGCGTGCTTTCGTCCATGCCACAACCTGTGTCGGCGACCTCCAAGATCACGTACTCTCCCGGCCGCAACCGCAGCGCCCCCGCCTCGCCGCTCTCCAGGCCCTTCGACGACGTGTCGATCGTCAGCCGGCCACCCGAAGGCATGGCATCCCGCGCATTGGCGGCCAAGTTGAGCAACACCTGCTGCAACTGGCTCGGGTCGGCCCGCACCAGTCCGCCGTCAGCCGCCAACTCCGTTTTCAGTTCTATCCGCGCGCCGAGGAGGCGGCGCAATAGCGCGGCGGATTCCATCACGCACCGGTTCACATCAATAGTTTGGTCGCTCTGCGGCTGGCGGCGGGCGAACGAGAGCAATCGCCGCGTGAGGTCGGCGGCCGTCTGCGCCGTGTCCAGAATCTCCTGCGCGTACGCCCGGGCTTTCGTCGGAAGGTCGTCAATATTGAGCAACTGGTCACAGCGGCCGAAGATTATCACCAGCAGATTGTTGAAGTCGTGCGCGATTCCGCCGGCAAACAGCCCGATCGCTTCCACTCTTTGCCCCCGCTCTAGACGAAGTTCCGCCTGCCGCAGACTTTCTTCTGCCCTCCGGCGTTCCGTGATATCCTCTGCCATCACCATGCGGGCCGGCGGGTGCAGATGGCCGTCTCGAATCGCGGCGCCCCGCAGATTCGCCGATGCCACGGTAGTATTGGCCATCAGCCCGATCTCATCCGTATCGCACGCCGGCTGTTGCAGCAGGCGATCGAGGAAGGTGGAAGCCCGCTCTTGCGAACCGGGGTCGACGAGCTCCAAAAAAGGGCGCCCTTCCAACCCTGTTTTGTCCGCGTGTAGCATTCGCTCGAATGCCGGATTTGCCTTCAGAATTCTGGCGTCCGGATCGATAATCGCGATTCCCGAAGGACAATGCCGAAAGACCCCCGCCAGGTAGAGTTCGCTCCGCAGCAGTCTTAGGCGGAAGGCCGCCGTGAGCAGGCAAAGAACGGTCGATTCCAGTGCAAACATCACTAACCGGGGCTCGCCTGGTGTCATGTAGGGGCCGTTGCGCAGAAACAGATAGTGAGCGCTGGCAGCCGAGAGAATGGTGGCCCCAATTCCGGCTCCCGCGCCTCCCAACCACGCCGCGGCCACCACCGCGGAGTAGAAGAATGCGAAGGGAGTGTGACGTTCCACCGAAGGAAAAACCAGAAGCTTGAATACCGTCGCGCCGGCGACCACGAGAACGGTCAGGCTGTATCGCCGCCAGGCGGAAACCGGCTCCGGCGTGTGGCTTTGCCGAATCACATGGCCTACTCCGCTGATGAGTGCCCCTTGGACGACAAATAGTGCCAGCCGCTCGGCGGCTTCCGGAGCGTCTACTCGGAAGCTATGGAAGGGGGCCAGGAAGAAATAGGCACTCACCAGCGCCGAGAGTGCAGTGGCCACTAGGCCGGGACAAAAACCACCGAAAAGGGCGGTTCCCAGGATCGCAACCGAAAAGAAGTAATAGTGGGCTTCTCCATATACGGCCGGCATCAGGTAGTTGCACACGCCGCCAATTGCCACCAGCAACGCCGCCAGACCATAGCGCTCCCATGCCGGCCTCTTCTGTGATGCCCAGAACGTAGCCACGACCTTACCCTTCGATCTACTCCGGACGATGCCGGCGAACCCTCCTCGCCTCAGAAATGAACGCCCCCACGAGACCGGTGGGGTGAAGCCTTACAAAAACCCGTTCTAAACTTTAAAGCCTGTCCTGTCGATCTGTTATTATCGGAGTACGATTCGTACCAATTCCTGAAGCCTCTCGCCGCCCCGCGCAGGTGATTTTCAGGGGAATCGAACTCAGCCTTAAGATCTAGGAGAGTGCATGAGCCTGTTGTGGATGGCGATCATAACCCTGGTTGTGTTGCAGACGTCGGTCTTCTTTACCACCATTTACTTGCACCGCGCGAAGACACATCGCGGGCTGGAATTGCACCCGGTGGTCGATTCCCTGATGCATCTGGAGTTGTCGCTATTCACGGGTGTGGTTCCGCGCCAGTGGGCGGCCGTTCACCGCAAACATCATCATTTCTCCGATGAGCAGGGCGATCCTCACAGCCCCTATATCTACGGCCTCTGGACCGTGCTGTTCGGCAATTATTTCTTTTATCGCAGAGAAGCCAAGGATCAGGCCGTCATTCGCAAGTACACGCCCGATTGGAAAGAAGATTGGGTGGATAAAATCCCCGGAATTCAATGGGCCGCTCTGGGCGGGGTCACGATTTTCATGCTGCTGTTCGGGCCATTGTGGGGTTTGGCCGCATGGGTCACGCACGCCGTTCTCTACGTGCTGCTCAACTCGGCCATCAACAGTGTCTGCCACATGGTTGGCTACCGCAATTTCGAGAACACTGCCACTAATCTGCAATGGATCGCGCTCGTCACCGGCGGAGAAGGGCTGCACAACAACCACCACGAATTTCCCACTTCGGCGCGCTTCTCGCTCTGCGGCCGCGAATTCGACCCGGCCTGGCCGGTGATCCGCCTGCTGGAGCTGTGCAGGCTTGCCAAAGTCAACCCGCTGCCGATTCAAAAGGCCTTCGCGAATCAGACCGCATAGCACCGCTCCGTAACGGTCGCGGCTCGGAACTCCGCGCCGCGCGCGGTTGGCAGGCGAAAGCGCCTGCCCCACTCACGATACAATACGCCCCCAGGAGGCAACATGCGCAGAATCCTTGGGGGCCTTAGCTTATTCGCGGCCGGACTTGCTGCTGGCATTTTCCTGATGCAGCCGGCCCCGGCCCAACAAACCACAAATCCCGGCCTGCGTCTCAACCACGTGGGCATCTATGCGAAGGATTTCGATGAATCCATGCGCTTCTACACGCAAGTGATGGGCTTCAAGGAAGCCTTCACCATCAAAGACAAAGAAGGCAAGCCAACGCTCGCCTACTTGCAAATTACGCGCGACACGTTCCTCGAGCTGGCTCCGGCAAACGCGCAGCGGCCGGTGGGCCTGAGCCATATCGGCATCTGGCCAACCGATCTGAAAACGGCCGTGAGCACATTGCGCGAACGCGGTGTGAAGGTGGATGACCCCCGCACCGGCGCGACCCTCACCAGCATCACGAGTACGATCGACCCGAACGGCGTGCGCCTCGAGCTCCTGGATTTTCTGCCTGGTTCGCTTCCGCGGAAAGCGATAGATGAGTGGAAGTAGTATTTCGGCGGATGGGGCAGGCGCTTTCGCCTGCAAATATGGACCGGATTCCTTGCTGGCTCGATCGCGCCGGGCAGAAGCCCGGCGGCACCATTGAAAAACCTCGTGATCATGCGGGCACCCCTGCTGTAGGGGCATTCAGTTGTACCTCATATCCAAGATGCCGTAATTGCCGCACCAGACGAGCCGCCCGCTTTTGTGCTGCCTGCGGATTGGTGCGATAACCTCGTTCTTCATAGTTAACTCCATCATGCAGGATCTTCCAAGTCACG
>DATBID010000021.1:0-27193 GCA_036557125.1 Bryobacteraceae bacterium
ATGTGGGTGTTCGCCTTGGGGGTGTTCTGTCCTTGCAAGGCCACCACGTCCGCGCGAGCCGACGACATTTGGTCGTCGATGCGGCGAGCCTTGTCGTTGACGGCTTTCAAGTGTTTCATACGCGCTTCCTTTCCGGAAAATTGTCGAGAAACTCCGGTCTTTGCGCGGCTATGGCGCCGTAAATCCGCAGACATTTGTCCGTCCAGCCGCGAATCCAATCGCAATAGTGAAGATTCGGGTGTCCGGTGTCGCCATAGCGCACGAACGCCTCGTGATGGCAGCCGCCCGCGCACAGTGGGCGCGCCCAGCAGGTGTGGCAATCATACTTGGAATGAATATTTCCGCGATTCAGAAAATCGGCCTGCTTGGCGCGATCGATTCCGGTCGAAACATGGCCGAGCGCGTGCTGGTCGGAATCGACAAAGCGATGGCAGGGCGCGATATCGCCCGATGGGCCGACCCCTACCAGCCCCATTCCGGCGCCGCAGGGATGCGATTTGTTGACACCCTGATGCAACTCGCGCAGGGTTTCGCTGACGTTTGAAAATGCGTGTCTCTCGCCGCGCAGCGCGTAGTCCAGATACTCGTCGGCGAGCGTGTAGAACTGATCGAGCACGCCGTCCATGCCGCGATCATTAATCGCGTACAGTCGATCGGGCGAAGTCGTGACCGGAGCGAAGCCGATCTCGTGGAAGCCCAGGTCATGCCTCAGATGTCGGAAAATTTTCAACACATCGTGGACGCCCGAGGTCAGGGTCACGCGCGCCGCGACTGGCCGCGTATGATGCTTCGAGATCAATTCGCGAACCCTGGGCGCGATGATGTCGTAGCTGCCTTTGCCGTTCGAGAAGACGCGCAATTGGTCGTGCATCTCCTTGGGGCCGTCCATGCTGACGGTAACCCCGATGTGGTTTTCGCAGATGAAGTCAATGATTGCAGGCGTCAGCAGCGTGGCGTTGGTGGTGAGGCTGTAGTTGATTCGGCCGTCGCGCGCTTTCACCTGCTCGTTTGCGTAGCCGACCACCTGTTTGAGCAGCGGATAGTTCATCAGCGTTTCGCCGCCGAAAAACGTGATTTGCACGACGCGCCGTGCGCCCGGCTGCTGCATGAAAAAATCGACCGATGCCTTGGCGGTCTCAAAATCCATAAACTTCGGCTTGCCCTCGGGCGTGGCGACCTTGTCGGCGCCGTATTCGTAGCAATACTGGCAGGACAGATTGCACTGATTGGTGAGATTCAAGACCAGCGTTTGCAGCGGGAACTCGGCCGGGGGATTCTGGATTCCGGAAGGCACGGTTTCCTCGTCCGCCACGATCGCGCGGCAACTATGCAGGTCATCGATGAGATCGACCGCCTCGTCGGTTGCCAACCCATGCGCAGTCAAGGCTCGGCTCAAGGCGTCGCGCGAGACAGGGCCATCGCTCAACCGTTCGAGAGCATTCGCCGCGGCTTCGCCCAATTCAAAAATTCCGGCGCTCTGGACCAGATACAAAAACTTCCGGCCTCCGCTCTCAAAGGCGTGAAATTCCCCGGAACGATAACGAGGCTCGGTGGCTGTCATGGCTCCGTTTCCCGGTCCCACATGATGTATAGGGGCGGCGCGACCACCAGATAGGATTTCGCGGTCAGCGGCTGGTTATCTCGATCCTTTAGGCTTTTCGCCGTCGCGACCACCCACACGTTTCCACGATTGTCGTTTAGATGCTTGCGCTGCGGATTCGACCCATCGATCGCGGGCGTAAACAAGCCCTCAGAATTCAAGTACCCGACAAATTCCTTGTCGTCGTCATCGAACGATTCGTAAAACTCCTCGATCGACCAGTTGACATCCGCTGGTCCAAGTTCGATATCGTCCGCCGTCCCTTCTTTGCCGTCCGGGCCCCGGCTATAAGCGACCACTTCAAACTGCGCGTACCCCTTGGGACGCGGCGACCCATCGCCGCCCAAGCGTGCGAGCGCATCTTCGGGGGCCACCTTAATATAATCGACGCGGTCGTAGACTGCCGTTGCCTTGGGGAGCACCACGCGCCCCAGGGCGAGATCGCGGCGGCCGAGGGCCGCGTTCGACGCCACATCCACTTCCGCGACCACTTCGGATGGCGAGTTTGAAAGGATGCGCTTGACGCTGATTCCAGATCCGAAATCGAGGTCAGCCGGAGCGATCCGACTCGGCAAGCTGTCGCCGTAAATCCGAACCCGCTGAGCTTGCGAGCCGGCCTTGAGCCCCGGTGTATCGGTCGAAATCAGCATCGGCGAGCCCTGGGCGGGGGTTAACTTCACATCGAATCCGAACTCGTTGTAGTCGCCCCAGAACCAGCGTCCGAAACCTCCCGTACCGTCGGGCGACATCCACATCGTCTCCTTCAACTCCGCGGGAATCGCGTTGGCGTCCTTGCTCGAAGGAGTGCCGCGATCGCGCCCGCGCCAGGAATAGCCCGCGTACAGGACCGCATGGCCCGTGCGTTCGACCGCCGGGCCGCCATGAATTGGCTGGAGCTTGATTTGAGTGGTGAACTCGTCATTATTGCCGCGCGAGATGTTCATCTCTCCCACGAAATCCCCATGCCCTGGGCTATGCGCGGAGATCAGCCATTTTCCATCCAGCTTCGCCTTGCGAACCCGCGTCTCCCACGCCGTCCACTCGGGCGTGCGCAGACCGTAGTTCTTACCGAAGTAATCCACCGCGAGTTCCGAAGGCTCCGGTTCGGGGTGGCCATCCGGTCCCATCGCGGGCGGACCTCGGTGGCGGAACGCCGCACCCTCCGCATCGGGAAAATATCCCAGATGCATGTTGACGAGCAGTTCCCATTCCTGCTTCGTTCGCCGCCACTGTAGTGGACGGCCCAGGGCATGACACGATCCGCACGTCTGGCGCATCCATGGAGTCGGGTAGTCTTCATCGATGATGCGGCGCTCGGCCATGTACATCACCGGTTTTGCCTCGTCCGGCGCAAGGCCATGGGTATCGCTCAACGATTTGACGATGGCCCGGGCTTCCTCCGGGGTAAGCTTCACGCCATTCAGCCGCATCATGCGCTTGACCGCCTCCTGCCAACCCTCGGGCGTGGTGCGAATCCAGGAGATGCGCGTCAGATTTCCGCGGCCATCGTTGCTATGGCAGCCGCTGCATTTGGCCAGGACCAGCGGACTCGTCACCGGTATGCCGGCCGGGATGGGAGGCGTCGAATTCGCGGGAAATCCATCTTGGGCCAATGCAACCGGCACGGAAAGAACCGCCGCTGCGACAATTCCAATTCTCAGCTTATGTGTTTTCCTCATCGCGTTTAAACCAGCTTTTGCGACTCTTTTCGCCCAGTGTTGGTACAGGCTGAAATCATTTTTAGGATTCTACTCCGAAAAAGCTCTCCAGGCCAGGAGGTACACGCGGTGGTTCGAAAGTCGTCAATTCTTCATCCTTGGCGGGGCCACGCATGGCCGCGAAGAATCCAATAGTCGCGTCCATATTCTGCTGGCGGGCGATTGGGTCGGGGTCTAACGACCAATTACCCCTCACTCGTGTGTTGCCAACTACAATGCCATCGCTGCGCGGATAAATTGATGCGGTGGTGCTGGCGCCTGGCAAGCGGCCCGAAGCCCAATAATTGACCTCCGCCTGCGGAACACAAACGGTGAGCTGTCCTTTAATTGGAACAAGCTCATCGTCGTTAAATAGAGTTTTCGACCCCAACCCTGTACAGTTGATTATGATTGATTCGGTCAAAGACATCAGATCGCGCGATGTATCGAATTTGCGAATCACGATCTTGCCACCGAAAAATACGAAATCGCGCACCAACTTGTCGAGATATGGCGTTGGCTCGATCACCAGCCTTGAGGATCGGATCGCATATTTTGCGGGGAACGGATGCTCTCCTGGACCCAATACTTCGCGATCACGCCCCGGTTGCAGTTGCTCTGGGAGTAAATCGCTCCCAGCCTCCGGATCGTTTGCCGGCGGCGCATTGGGATTGTCTGTTGCGTTGAAGCTCTCTTTCCAGGAGACGCCATAGCCGGGCGTGCCTGCGAGGAGTTGGAGCTCCCGATACGAAGTTGCGGCGGCTTCACGAAACAACGCATCCCAAGCGGGCGTGCGGCGCTCTACGGACACAAGACCCGAAGTTGGTGTGAAGCCAGCCGTAGACATATTTGATGTAGTATCTGGCGGTATCGCCGAAGCATAAATTGTTACGTCGAAGCCGCGGCGTTGGAGTTGCCGCGCCGCGGTTAAGCCTGGGGAACCGCACCCAAGCACCGCAGCGCGGCGATCGCCATGCTCGAGCGCCATGCGTGCGGCAATCGCTCCACAGCCCCAAGCCAGCGACATGCCTGCGCCACCAAATCCGTAATCGTGGATTACCGTCTTGGTATCGAATTTTTCCGCTCTCAAAACGAAGCCGGAATCGCGATGCGGACGTAGGCCGACGGTTGTGCGGATAACGCGCTCCCATGAGATCCGCGGAACCGCCAGATTGATTGGAGTCCGTGTGGAGCTGTGGGGCGCGGGAGGAGGTAGAAGGGCTGCTGTCTTCTGGCCGGCGCAACCAACGCCGATCCCGGCGAGCGGGCTCAATAACGCAGTCTTGACGAAGTAACGTCTCCTCATATCATTGGCCGAGGTTGAACGCGATCATTGTGCCGCCTACGGCTATGGCAATATACTGCTTTCCTTCCATCGCATAACTGACTGGATTTGCCCAGATTGCGGCGCCGGTTTGGATGCGCCAGAGCTGCTTTCCCGTGAGTGCGTCAACTGCAAAAAAGTCACCTTCCATCGATCCCGAAAACACCAGGCCCCCCGCTGTAGACAGCACGCCGCACCAAGGGGGAGAGGGCACTCGAAATTCCCACCGCATTTCTCCGGTCTTCGCCTCTATTGCTCGCAATGCGCCCCACGGCTCTTCTCCGGGAACCGCATGTTTGCTGGCTCCCAAATACATTTTTCCCGGCTCGCGCGGGACCTGCGTGCGCTGGTAGATTCCACCCTTTTCCCGAACATTCTGGTAGAAGAGCCCCGTCAGGGGATCGTATGAAGGACTGAACCAGTTGGCCGTGCCGTCGTCATCAGGATAAACCAGCGCTCCTTCGAAACTCGGAAAGGTTTCCGGATTTGGTATCGGCCGGCCATGTTTGTCGAGACCCTTGGCCCATGTTTGACGCGCGAACGGCTTTGCCAGTAAGAATTCTCCGGTGAGCCGGTCAAGGACATAGTAGAATCCGTTCCGATTGGCAAACAGCACCAATTTCCTCGGTCGGCCGAGGAAGTCGGCATCCACCAGCACCGGCACTTGGTTCGCGTCCATGTCATTAACGTCATGCGGCGTGAACTGGAAATACCACTTCAGCTTTCCGGTATCGGCGTCCAGCGCCAGAAGGCAATCGGAATACAGGTTATCTCCCTGACGATCGTCGCCGACGTAATCCGGCGAAGGATTGCCCGTGCCCCAGTAAACCAGGTTAGCCTCCGAATCGTAAGCGCCCGTCACCCACGTCGGTGCGCCTCCGATCCGCCAACTGTCGCCGGACCAGGTGTCATTGCCTGCCTCGCCTGGTCCGGGCACCGTCCAGAAGCGCCATACTCTTGCTCCCGTGTTCGCATCGTAGGCATCCAGGAATCCGCGAATGCCGTATTCCGCTCCGGCAATTCCGACGATGACTTTATCTTTTACCGCGAGCGGAGCCTCCGTAATCGAATACGCGTCTTTATAATCGGCTACTTCCACATCCCAGAGCACCTTGCCGGTATGGATATTGAGCGCCACCAGGTGAGCGTCTAACGTGCCCAGATAAAGCCTGTCGTTTAGCACCGCCAGCCCTCGATTCACCCGCCCGCAGCAAACGATCACGTCCTTTGGCAGCGTCCGTCTGTAAGTCCAAATCGGCTTTCCGGTGTGAATATCGAGCGCCGTGACGTCGCTCGGTTGCTCGGTGATATACATCGCTCCACCGAAAACCAGCGGCGAAGTCTCCAGCCTGCGGCTGGTTCCGCTTTGATACATCCATGCAATTTTCAATCTGGCGATGTTCTCTCGATTGATCTGATCTAAAGCGGAATAGCGATGTCCCTGCAAATCTCCCGAGTAGGTAAGCCACTCCCGCGGTTCGGAATCGGCGTTCACGATGCGCTGGTAAGGCACTTGGCCGATCAGTGGTGCAGCTGATATTAGAAAAAGAAGCGCTCTGCTCATCGCACTTTCGCTAAATCTCACCCGCCTTGGCTCTCTGAATCATGTAGTCCGAGGCACGATAGGCCAGCGCCTGAATTGTACAGGTCGGCTGCTGCCGGGCGGAGGTTACGAAGCTGCTTCCATCCACGATGAACAGGTTCTTCACATCGTGCGCGCGGTGGAATCGATCGGTGACCGACTTCGATGGATCGTTCCCCATCCGGCAGGTGCCCATTAAGTGAACCGAACTGGTTATCTCCGTCACTCCGTTAGTCCATACCTTACGGGCCCCCGCGGCCTTCAGAACCTCAATCTGTCGCGCCAGGATGAATTTCATATTGGAAATATCATCGGGATGCAAGTGGAAGGTCGCCCGCAGCGCCGGTAGATTCCAGGCATCCTTCACCTCGGAGTCCAGGGAAATACTGTTTTCATAAAGCGGCAAACATGTCAGGTGACTCATACTTTGCATCGTTCGCGTGAAGGACTCCTTCACGTTCTTCTTGAATTCCAGTCCCCATTGCGGCGAATCCTTGGGCAACCCCCGCGCGGCGAAGGATATGGGTTGAAAGCTGAATCGCGCGTCGAAGGCCCCACCGCCGTAGAAGCCGCGTTTGGGATCGGCCGCATAGTAATCGTGCACCACGCGCGTTACACCTGCGCTTTTGTAATCGTTCAATTCGTGTTCGAACGAAGCCATTGCGATGGTGTTGACATCGAACATCAAGTAACGGCCCACCAAGCCGCTCGAATTCGCCAGGCCTGTCGGAAAGCGATTCGATTTCGACATTAAAAGGAGCCGGGGGGTCTCCGCGCCGTTCGCGCAAACGACAGCGGCCTTCGCATTTTGGCGAACCTCATTCCGGCTCTTATCGAAATAAGTCACTCCGGTTACGCGGCCCGCCTTATTCGTCTCAATTTTGCGTACATAGGAATCCGCTCGGATTTCACATTTGCCGGTGCGCTCCGCCATCCGGATCACGGTTGCCAACGAACTCGATTTGGCGCCCACTTCACACCCGTACGCTTGACAGAAACCGCAATTAGAACAAGCGGCGCGGCCCTGATAGTTTTGCGAAAGAATCGCCATGGGAGCCGGAAAGGGATGGAGACCGAGCCTCCTTGCCCCCTGTTCGAACAACACGCCGGAAGACTTAACCGGCATCGGAGGTAATGGGTAAGGTTTTGACCGGAACGAATCGAATGGGTTCGATCCGCCAAGACCGGAAATGCCGATTTCCCACTCCGCTTTCGTATAATATGGCTCTAATTCCGCATACGTGATCGGCCAGTCAGCGAAGCCGGTGCCGGGAATATCGCCCCACGCGCTCCGTTCATGAAAATCGAGCTCATGAAACCGCCAGTAGTTGGCCGTATAATGAACGGTGCCGCCGCCCACTTGGCGGCCGTATCCCACCACTCGTCGTATCTTGGCCGCTTCCATCTCCGTCTTCCGGAATGTATTCGGTTGAAGTTCCGGATCGTTCGTGAGCGGCGAGTGGAAATTAGCGATTTCGTCGTGACTGAAATCCTTCTCACGAAGGTAGGGCCCCTGTTCGAGCACGATGACTTGAAATCCTGCCGTCGATAATTCTTTAGCGACCACCCCGCCGGCGGCACCCGACCCAATCACCACGAAATCGACAGACTCCGAGGATAAGTATTTGGCCGCCATCTATTTGTTCCGTTCCACGCCCGCTTGCGCCAGGGCTTCGCGATCGTAATACCCAAAGGGAGGCTTATACGCCATTTTTCCGTCAAAGCCGACGTATTTCCAACCGACCAGGTCGCGGTTCCCGCCGTAGCTGGCGTTCCCCAAAAAGCCGGCCAATGTATGCAAACGGAGTACTTGAAAAAAATCGGTCCGTTCTAAGGATCGGAGCAATCGATCCTGTTCCGCGGGTTTCAATTCGGCAATACTTCGAGACCCTGGAAACAAACCTCTGCGTGCATTTTGTGCCGCGGCTATTCCGTCGCGATAGACGTCCTGCTTGTCCTTGTCGAAAGTGACCAGGGCACGATCGATGAAGAAGAGAACACCCGCCTCGCGAGCCCCGGGTCCGTCGTCGGAAGGGAGAATTCTGCCGGCAAGGGACTCGATCTCCTTGGCTGTAGCCTCATCCAAATATTGGAGCCTGGGCGGCCTGGCCGATTTCGCTGCGCCGCGCGCGTACTCTTGCGCCGCCACGACCTCCGGCAGCGCCATCATGCCCGCAGCGGCCTGTAGCCAATTGCGTCGGGAGAGTCGCGAGTCTTTCTTACTGAATGGTCTTGGTAATTCTCCATCGGGCGGTCGCATCTCGTGCTCAGTCCTAGTATAAGGATGAGCGAAGCGGCTGCAAGTCTATTTGTGTATTAGAGGGTGACTTCCGGGGCTATTTTCCTTTGTTACATGTTACTTCCTCAGAAGTCACGATGTAACACGTAGGAGCTTTCGATCGGTACGCCGCCTTGGAACCTGACCTTTAGAAGAATCTGATAATACAGCGGAAACTTGCCAGAAGGTTCTTTCATTTCACTCCAAAGACGGTGAGCGCTTGCCGGATCGGCGTACCATCGGATGGCGGCCATGCAACCGGCAATATCGTTGCATCCGAAATATTCAATCTCGTTGTCACCGAGCTGACTCGGCAAGTGGCTGATCAACGCGTAGGTCAAACCGCTATCCGATTTGTCGTAAAGCAACTCATCCCGATAGATTTGCGGGCCCCCCGGCTTTGGGTTCCTATCGATCACACCGAGATTTTCACTGACGGATAAATCGCCCCGAATCGGTAATTCGGTCAGATAGTGATCGAAGGCGGAAGACGGGCCGATCAGTATGACGTTGTTTTGAGAAAGTTGACGCCACGAAAGTTCATCGCTCTTGACAAGCGAGATGTCGAGCTGGCGGCCGAGCAGCTTTTCCAGCATGAAGACCGCGTTCAACTGACCGAACGGAGTCCAATAGTCCGAAGTAGCTGGATTCTCGGCCTTTAACGTCTTTTCGACGGCTCCTATCAAGGGAGATTTTGAGACATCCTCCGCCTGATTGACCCTTCCATCCCGGAACCATCCCACGGCGGGTAGCAGCACGAATAGCGGCGTGTTGACAGATATAAGGAGATGTTGTTTCGATCTAAGAAAGGGCGCCCACATCGCCCGGAGCTCCGGCGTTAAATCGGCCGGGCGAACCGCCGCGCGCTCACGTTCTTCCCGAAGCTGCGTGCGTATATGGAAAGCCCAAATAGTCACGCCGACCAACCCGCACACCAACGCTACCAGAACGATCCGGATGGATCGCCCGACCTTTGCGAGCTCGATCTTTGCGGGGTCTATGTTTACAGGTTCGATGTTTGCCCGCTCAATCTTTGCGGGTTCCACCTTCGCCCGCTCTACAAATGGTCCTGAATCGTGTGGCGAAGGTCGGTCACGCCAGTGGAGACGAAATCCGCCTTTCGGCAGATCGATGACGACAGGCTCATCCTTGCCTTCGGCCTCGTAATAATCTTCCAGCTTCTCCCGGAGACGGCCGGCCATAATTCGAATGGACGAATCGTGCCGCGGATCGTAGGAAGGCGGTTTTCCAAACGCGTCGACGGCAATGGTGTATTCCTTCAGCTCGTGGGCTTCCCCGCAGAATGCTTTGTCACCGAGGAATTTGAGCAGGCGTCGCAAGCTCTCGGACGATTGAAAGCATTCGCTTCGCAGGATCCGATCAATCTGAGCTTTGGCAGGCTCGTCAATGGCCTTCGCCTTCGGCATGGGCATCAAATTGTATCATTGTATCATCCATGTGACAAGGATTTTCCGCCGATTCGGCATGCTCCGCTAAACACACACTAGATAAGTACTTAGCTCGCAGTCTGATCCGGCAGGATACCCCGTTTTGTAAGTTACAGCGGCGCTACACGGTTGCTATTCCCTCGGTGACCACACCGCGTGTACCATTCCCCGTAACGGCAAATATGCGACCGCGGACATTTCTGGCAAAGACGCTCGGCCCGGCCGCGGAAAGGCGAAAGGAGATCCTATGCTTAGGTGGATGTGGTTGGTGGCTTTGGTTGTTTTGGTGTGCATGCCGGTCGGGGCGCAATCCACGAACGGCACAATAGTAGGGACGATTCAAGACTCCTCGGGGAGTGTCATTCCAGGGGTCAACCTTAGGCTAACGAATATCGACCACAATGTCAGTCAACAGACCGCCTCCAATACTCAAGGCGCATACGAATTCGTCGACCTCAGCCCGGGACGATATTCACTCGTAGCGGAAAAAGGCGGTTTCTCCCCTGTCCGCGTCCGGGAGCTTACTTTGGAGGCGCGCCAAGAGAGACGCGCCGATCTCAAGCTTTCGATTGCCACAGCTTCGCAGACGGTTGAGGTCACCGACCAGGCGACTCAAATCAACACGGAAAATGCCACAATCTCCGACTCCGAGAACTCCCTCGCGCTCACGAACCTCCCGGCAAACTATCGCGGCAACTCGATCAGCCCCCTTGGCGCGATTGTTGCGTTCCCCGACGTTCAGCAGGATAGCACCGGAAACATCAGTGTGGGGGGGCTCAATCGGCGCAGATGGTCTCCTATAGTATCGATGGGATCAATAGTAATTCCGTCCGCACCAATGGCGGTTTTCAAGATGTATACCCATCCTCGGAACTCATAGCCGAGTTCAGAGTATCGGCTGTAAATAATAACGCGGAATTAGCTAGTGTCGGCGATGTAACGATAACTACTAAGAGCGGCGGAAATCAACTCCACGGTAGCGCCTATGACTATCTCCAAAACTCCGCTCTGAATGCAAAATTCTATGGATCTAGCCTCAAGCAGAGCACGCATTGGAATACCTTTGGTGGCAGCTTGGGCGGACCTGTTTACCTCCCCAAAATCTATAATGGGCATAATCGAACGTTCTTTTTCCTGGATTACGAAGGTAGCCGCCGCCCGAACAACGTCCTAGAGCAGCTAACGGTACCAACCGCCGCCATGCAGGCCGGGAACCTTAACGGAGTGCCTGGAGGAAGCGCAGTCGATCCTACAACCGGCCAGCCCTTTCCAAACAATCAGATCCCGGCGAGTCGGCTCAATCCAGCGGCTACCAAATTACTGAGTACCTATTATCCCTTGCCGAACACTCCCGGTGCCGGCATATTTAATAACTACAACACGCTGGTCCCGGTGCAATATCAATCCAACGGTTTTGATGGGAGAATCGACCATTACCTGAATCAAAAGCAACGGATATTCGCGCGCTTCAGTTGGAAGTCGATACCACAGCAAAGCGCCAATACGATGCTGCCATACACTAATATCACCGAATTCGACCGGAGTTTTATCGTATCTCACAACTTTACAATAACCCCTACGTTATTAAATGAATTCCAATTCGGTTTTAGCAGATATAATTTTAATCAGAGATTTCCGGTTACCGGGCAATCTGTCATTGAAGCGCTGGGCATAACTGGACTGGACCTGACGCTCCATCCAAACGCCGGAGCATTTCCGTGCTTCGATTTCAGCGACGGTACCGGTTTTACCCAGATTGCGGGGGGGAGCGCCCTCGGTGGCAGCATCGGAAACTTTTCGGGCTGCGGCTCTAGCCGAGTGGGAAACTTAGCTTCCGGGTCGGGAAGCTTCAACGATAACTTAACTTGGGTGAAAGGCCGGCATACCCTTAAGTTCGGCGTTGAGATGACGCACCCCTACTGGATGGAGCCGGACCAGTACGGTGGAGGCGACGAATTCGGCTTGTTCACGTACCTCAGCAATACCTATACCGGAAACGCTTATGGGGATTTCCTCCTCGGGCTTCCTTTCTCGAATCAGGTGAGTAATACGTCGGTCAAGGGCAATGACGAGACCACAACTCGCTGGGCGTTTTATGCTCAGGATGGGTTCCGGGTCACGAGTCGGTTGACGATCAATTTCGGTTTGCGTTATTCGATAAATCCCGCATTTGCAGATGTGTATGGCAACATTTCGCAATTTCTGCCCGCCACAGACACTGTGGTTGTGCCCAATAATGCGGCGCAGAGTAGCGGCATCGCGGCTGGTTTCATATACGGAGCCAATATTTGTCTTCCTAACACCAATGTTGGGTACAACATATCGCTACCTTGTTCGCCGCTGATCACTGCCAGTCAAGCGGGTCTTCCCTCGAACCTGCAACATTTATATTGGAAAAGTTTCGCCCCACGCTTCAGCGTGGCTTGGCGGCCATTCGGCGATAAAACTGTATTTCGGGCCGGATTTGGGATCTTCACCTTAACCACTCAGGGGACCTTGTCTTGGTTAAGGGCAGCAGTCGCTTCAGTCGATTCCCGCGTTTACTATAACACTAATCCCCCGTCATTCGTGTTGCCGCAAGCTTATGCCGGAACCGGTCTGTCCCCTAGTCAAGCGGGCACCGAAAATTTTCTTGTCGCTTCAAATGTTAACTTGCAAGATCCGCAATCCGCACAGTGGAACGTCTCGATCGATCGGGACCTGTCAAAAGGGTTTGTAGCTCGCATAAGTTACATAGGCATGAATAGCTATCGCATGATCCTTACCGGGGATTACAATCAGGTCCGGCCAAGTACCACGCCTTATACCGACGCGGAAAAACCTTATTTGAATTGGGGACCGAAGGTTCAAGCTATGTTCAACCTGGGATTTGCAAATTATCAAGCGGCTGAGGTGCAAATCCGCCATCGGTTAAGCTCGGGCTTTTCGGTGGAAGGCACCTACACATTTGCCAAAAACTTGACTAACGCAGGCAACGCGTCGGCGGTCGGCTTTGCCGGCGACTACGGCAGCAGCTTGGTAAATCTTTACGACGCGGGGTACGCGCGAGGCAACTCGGCTGGCACCCGGCGGGATCGATTCCTGTTCACCGGGATCTATGAGCTGCCGTTTGGCAGAGGACGGCATTTCCTCAACAATTCCAACAAAGTTGTGAACGGCGTTTTTGGTGGATGGCAATTGAGCACGATTACCATGATTGAGTGCGGCCCTTACGTTACTCCCACGATTAGCGCAACTTTGGACCAATCCAATACGAATGCGACAGGCCGCGGAATCCATGCGAGTCCGGATGCTATCGGGAATCCGAATGTGTCGAATTCGGCTACAGGCTCAATCTGGAATATTGCGGCTTTTGCGCGGGTCCCCGTCGACGCGGGGCGCTTTGGCGATGCGGGTCAGGGGACTCTGGAGGGGCCTGGAGAAATTTCCGTCGCCGGTGGACTATCCAAGACCTTTGCGATCGCGGAAAGAGCCAGGCTCCGATTCGAAGGGACCTTTACCAACTTACTGAATCATCCGAATTTTGCTGTTCCGGCAACGTCGATATCGACTCCCGCCAGTTTCGGCATGCTAGCGACTGTGCAAACCTCTGAAAACGGAGGCAATCGGGTGGGCCAGCTCAGCCTTCGATTAGATTTCTAGCAACGAGTCGTGTTCTCTGCACGCTCTCAGTTGCACATAACAAGGATGACATGCATAAACGAATGCGAATGATGGGCTTTGGCATATGCACGGCAATTTTCACTAGTGCTGCTGCGTTTGGAAGCGATGGAATCTTGATCCACGGACATATTTATACCGGAGATGCCAACGCGGAATGGGTCCAGGCGCTAGCCTATACCGCGTCGAAAATAGAAGCGGTCGGAACCGATGAGAAGATACAAAGTTTGAAGACTGCAAAGACCAAGGTAATCGATCTTCACGGAAGGACTGTAATCCCCGGTATAACCGACGCGCACTTGCACATGTGGTTCGGTGCGTTGACGCTGCACGGATTTAACTTCTGGACTGCGGAGGAGCGCTTGTCGCCGGATGATGGCGATACATTTGTCGAAAAGTTGAAGGAGTTCGCAGCCAAACATCCTTCCGATAAGGTATTGTTCGGGCGAGCCCATTTCGACTTCGCCACCGGCGCTAAATCCTCCGCTAACCGGCAGCTTTTAGATCGCGCTGTTCCGGACCGGGCGGTGGTGATTCACCAGGATGGGGAGCATGCGATGTGGGTCAATTCCAAGGCTCTTGAAATGGCCCATATTACGGATAAACCCGTAGCCGACCCCGAGGAGGAGAAGTTTGTTGTTCGCGATGCGCAGGGGCATCCCACCGGCCTTTTGGTGGAACCGGCCATGCAGATTATGGAACGCTCACTACCCCCGCTGTCGACCGCCCAACGGGCGGCGATGCTGCGGGACGCGGCGCATGAATTAAATCGCTACGGCATTACCAGTGTTGTAAATGCTACTGGAGATTTGAAGCAAATTGAGGCACTGGCATTTTTGCGTGACCGCGGTGAGCTCACTGTACGTACGAAAACCGCGTTTGGCAAGGTGTCGGTAAAGCATCATTTGACGCCGCAGTTTCTTTCCGACTTGGGTAACGCGCGCGCTCTCTATCACGACGAGTGGGTCTCCGCGAACTTAGTCAAATTCTTCGCCGATGGCGAGGGGAAAACCGTCTCGCGGTATGTGTCGGGCGATGGCGGCGAGTATAGCCCTGGTTGGTACACCCCCAAAGAATTCCAACAAATCGTTACGGAACTCGACAGGCGCGGCTATCAAATCATGACCCACTCCATCGGAAATGCCGCCTCGCATATGGTGCTTGACGCCTATCAGGCCGCTGAGAAGGCCAATGGTCCTAGAGACCGGCGGTTTCGGATGGAGCACGCAGGCAGCTTCACACCGCAGGACGTGCCGCGGTTGGCGCAGCTCTTTGTCGCACACGTTTCTCAACCGGCATTTTGCTGCCGTGCCGACAACCCCCCGCGAAAATCCAGCCAATGGGAATCGTTTGAAAAGAGCGGTGCACACGTAGCGTTCAGCAGCGATTGGCCTTGCACATGGCCTCCTGATGTATTCGACGGCATTCAAGAGGCAGTCACCAGGCGGGTCCGCGATTTCGACACCGAAATACCAGCCGTTCCGGCACAATACAGCCTACCGGCGGAGCGGCTAACCGCGCAACAAGCTTTAGATGCCTATACCAAAGGGTCGGCTTGGGTGGCGTTTGCCGAAAACCGCACCGGAACTCTCGAGCCGGGCAAAGATGCCGACTTAGCCGTTCTGTCGCAGGACTTCCTGGACGTGCCTCCCGATCGCATCGATAAGACCCGCGTGTTGCTGACGATGGTGGGAGGAAAAGTTGTCTTCAATGAAATGCCTGCGAAGTAACGTCATCCTCCCATCGTTGCTTGCGCTAACGGCTGCGCTTCCCGGCCAGACTCGCAATCCGTTGACAAACGATCCCACTGCCGTCGAAGCGGGCAAATCCGAATTCCGAAGCAACTGCGCATTTTGCCACGGCCTGGGAGCTCGCGGTGGCGGAAGAGGGCCGAACCTCACAGGACCACGGAAGAAGCATGGAAATTCCGATGCCGATCTCTTCCGCACGATTCACGATGGAGTTCCCGGAACGGATATGCCTGCCGCCATAGGCAGTCTCGGTGTCGAGATGAAGGACCGGGAAATCTGGGAAGTCATCGCTTACCTGAGGAGCATTCAGATGAAAACCCAGCCGCAAAGCGGGAACTCTTCGTACGGAAAGGAGCTTTTCTTCGGCGTCGCGCGCTGTTCGGCATGTCACATGTTGGAGGGAAAAGGTGGACGCATGGGACCGGATCTAACAGATATCGGAAGCGCCCGATCGGTCGAGTCGCTCGTGGAATCCGTGCGCGATCCGAGCCGGCGTCTGGTTCCCGGCTACCAGACCGTCGCGGTAGTGACTTCAAATGGGCAGACGATCAAGGGCTTCATCATGAATGAGGATACCTTCAGCATTCAAATCATGGATACAAAGGAGCGGAATCTATCGCTGGACAAAGAGACGCTCCGGTCCCTTACCAGAATTCCCGAATCGTTGATGCCGCGCTACGATTCGAAGGCTCTGAGCCACAGCGATTTGATGGATATTGTCGCCTTTCTTGTCGGTAGCGGTGGCGCACAATGAGTGCAAAGACGAAGAAACTTCGCATCTTAGCGGCGTGCTTGTTGGTTGTGTGTTTCGCCGTCTACGGGCAAGTGACGTTTGATCAATTGATCAACGCTTCCACCACTCCTCGGAATTGGCTTACGTACTCTGGGGATTATGCCGCTCACCGATTCAGCCGGCTGGATCAGATCAATGTAAACAACGGATATCAAATCGTTCCACTATGGGTCTATCAAACCGGCGCTGCCGGCGATGGCTCCAATGGAAGATTTGAAATGACACCCCTTGTTGTGGAGGGGATCTTGTACGGTACTGCCCAGGACAATCGCGCGTTCGCTCTCGACGCGCGCACGGGACGTCCGCTGTGGCGCTACCAGCGGCAGTTGCCGCGAGATATTCGCCCCTGCTGTGGCCGAGTGAATCGCGGTGTTGCGGTCCTGGGTAATACGGTATACTTTGGCACGCTCGACGCGCATGTGATGGCGCTCGATGCCGAAACCGGTCATGTCATCTGGGATGTGGCGGCCGTCGATTACAAGAAGGGCTACAGCTTCACGATCGCGCCGCTCGCAGTGAAGAATTTGATCATTATCAGTCCGGCGGGCGGGGAGTATGGTATTCGCGGTTTCGTGGATGCCTACGAGGCGGATACCGGTCGGCGAAAGTGGCGTTTCTACACGATACCCGCGCCGGGCGAGCCGGGCAATGACACATGGAGCGGCGACTCCTGGAAAACCGGCGGAGGCCCCGGGTGGGTTACGGGCGCTTATGACTCGAAAACGAATGAGATCTATTGGCCTGTCGGCAATCCGGCGCCCTCAAATCGCGGCGAGAGTCGGGTCGGTGACAATCTTTACAGCGATAGCTTACTCGCCTTGGATGCCGATACCGGAAAACTGAAGTGGTATTTTCAATTCACCAAACACGACACGCACGATTGGGATGCGACTGAAGTGCCGGTTATGATCGACTCGAGGGATTATCACCTGATTGTTCAGGCGAATCGCAACGGATTCTTTTATAGCTTGAACCGTTCGATAGGTAAACTCCTCTTCGCGACCCCATTCGGTGAAGTCACGTGGAGTCACGGCAAGGATGCTGACGGAAGGCCTGCTCCCGACAAGAACATTGAACCGACCTTCGAAGGCCGGCGGATCTGTCCCGGCGCAGGCGGTGTTACTAACTGGTATTCACCCGTCGTTTAGTCTGAAAACGAGGTTATTTTATGTAACTGCGAATGAGGGTTGCGATATTTTTACCACGGCCCCACAAAAATACGACGGGGGCTACGCTTACTACGGAAGCGCTTACTTCCCCGCGGAGGATTCTAAGCGCGCCGGCGCCATTCGCGCACTCGATCCGTTCACGGGCCAGTTAAAATGGGAATTCAAACATTTGACATCGTCAGGATCTGGCCTTCTGTCCACGGCGGGAGGAGTGCTCTTCACTGGGGATTCTCAGGGAAATTTCATCATGTTAAGTGCGACTTCTGGGAAGCCGATATGGCACTTTCAAACAGGGGGGACAATTCATAGCGCGCCGATGGCTTTCGCCATTAATGGAAAAGAGTACATCGCCATCACTGCAGGGAGTTCTTTGTACACATTCGGCCTGCGTGGAGGGTGAGTAGCCTCAGTGAACCGGCCTTCGGTGTTCCCGCATGGGCCGCACCACTTGATTCGAATTCGGCTTCGATGTGGTCTGCCGGACCGTGCTGCGCCTAAGGCCGACGCTCAGGCTAGACTATTTCTGACTACGAACAATCGGACAACTTTCGACGGCGTGATCGCGCTGGTGGCGCGCTAATGCTCGTCACGGCCCACGCGCAAAACCGAACCTGACGATCGATGCCCGTCGGTGATGGGGACGATCCGTTCGTTTAAAGGGGTAGAAGGTGGCCTCTTACCGGTGATACCGGGCGGCCTGGATCTGTCGGCGCGGTACGAGGAATGAAGATCGATCTGGTGCGGACGCACGATTCCTGCGGGCCGTCGCATATCGACTCGCGCTTCAACGCGAAGGTTTTGGAGCGGTTCATTGCCGATCCGAAGCGGCGTGGGGAGTTTCTGAAGCAGTCCAATGCGGCGGTACTGTTTCCGCATGCCGACGCGAACGCCGACCTAAAGGAGAGCCATAAATTTTGAGCCCACGGACCGCATGATTTCGGTCATCCCCGCAACGGTCGCGGACGTGTATTTCCATATCGGGCGCAGCCTGGGCGCCGCCGGGTGGACGCGCAGCCAGTGAGCCGGGCCAAATATGTGAACTTCCTCAAGCACATCGCTGCTGCTAACGCCGCCGGTTTATGCGCCACAACCTTTAGCGTTGTAACCTCCGATAAGTATTGGTCCTTTATCGGCCGCGTGGATTACCAGACTACCGCGAAAAACCAGCTTTCGGTGCGCACTTCGTTTTGGAACTACCACAACCCGAATACCGGCTACCTGACCACCTCGTATCCCAACGCCTGCGACCATGTTCACCGCTATGACCGTTCGGTGTTCGGAACATGGTCGCGCGTGATTCACGACAACATCGTGCAGGAGGTTAAGGCCGGTTACCATACCTATTACTGGAAGACCGATTTGGACTCGGGTGTGCAGCCCACGCCGTACCATTCTTTCCCGGCGGCGCAACTCAATGTTGGGCCAACCTCGTTCTACCCGGAAAGCTTCTGGGAAAAGACGCCTTCGGTGCACTACGGCCTGGCTTGGCACGCGGGCACGCACGATATCAAGTTCGGCGCCGAAGACCTGATCCGCACCGACTACGGCTACTGGCCCAATAACCAGCGTGGTTCGATCCTGTTCACTGGCGTGCCTACCGACATTCCTCTGGCTCAGCGATTCCCGCTGGCCGACTGGAACAACCCGAGCGCCTGGAACCTCACCGGTCTCGATCCCCTGGCCCTCTCGGTTACGCAAAACTTCTCCAATAACTGGAACATTCGCACGCCGCGCAAAGAGTATGCCATCTGGATGGGTAACACCTGGCACACTTTTCCGCGGTTGACCTTTACCTACGGCCTTCGATGGGATGTATAGCCGATATCTAGTTCTTCGGCGGCGAAGAGTCGCTCACTCGTGGGCGCGCCTGATGTTTGACTCCGGCTCCCGAACCTGCCAGGCCGCGAGCACACGGGACGGTTTCCTACGCATGAGACAGTAAAAGATAGTAGCGAGCGACAAAAAGAGTAGTGGAACATAAAGGAGTGTATCTCAAGCTACGCTCGCTGGCATTGATTGACCTACGGGCACAATCACTTACATGGGATACACTTTGCGCCGAAGTATTGCGAATCAGTCTCGCTGCCGCGTATCTGCAATCTATTCAGTGGCTTGCGCGGGATACAGTCTCACATCTCGAAATATCTGCTGAAATCGCAGAAATTTCGATAACTTTCTACTTTGCCTGCGCGATCCGGCCCGTCGGACAACCTTCGCAAAATATTTGGCGAATTCTGCTGAAATTCCTGTTGCGGACGGTCGCAAAGGTGCCATCCCAAAAAAAACTCTGTCCCGAGGCGGCTTCCTGATGGCTTACAGAGTAGAGGGGCTGAAAGTGAGCAGCGGTAGTAGTGCACGGAGGGAAGGACCAGCAGTAGCTTCCGAATGGCTGCACTGACTCCAATCCGGCAGGAGCAGATCGACCCCTTCGAGCGGCACTTCACGCCGAAGGAGTTGGCACAGCTATGGCGGTTAGACGAAAGCACTGTCCGTCGGATGTTCCAGGACGAACCCGGTGTGCTGAAGATCGGCCGCACCGGGAGGCGCAACAAGCGCGATTACGTAACCCTACGCATTCCCGCATCGACGGCCGCGCGTTTTTATCGGGAAAGGGTTGCCTGATGGTAGAATCCCAAAGCATGTTGACCATCTGGCGGCGGCACACCGCGGAGTGCCCCCATCGCGCTAAAGGGCGCGACTACCTCAAATGCACCTGCCCTATCTGGGCCGACGGGTATTTGAACAGGAAGCGCACGCTTCGGGTGTCGCTGAAGACGCCCGATATGGCACGGGCACGAAAGCGCGCGGCTAATCTGGAGGAGCCACAGAGCGAAATACAACAGCGAACGCTCGCGGAGGCCATAGCCGTATTTGATACCCACTGTGTTAGTTGCGGGTTGAAACCCTCCACGCTGCGGAAGCGCCGCAACTCGCTCGCGCACTTGCAGCAGTTCTGCGATTCCCGGAACATAGTCGACCTGGACGAGATCACGCTCGACACGTTGGATGCGTTTCGCTCCGGCCGCGGGATATCGCTCCTGGCGAGTGCCAAGGAATTGGAAGTGTTAAAGCAGTTCTTCAGGTTCTGTCTGGTGCGGCACTGGCTTAAGGAAAGCCCGGCAGAGGCGCTCAAGCCTCCGCGGAATCTCCGGCCTAACGACGTTGAGCCATACACAACTGCGGAGGTCGAGGCGATGGTTGCAGCCTGTGATAGCTTCTGCAACCGGGTGTCCCGGAGTAGAGCGCGCGCCATGCTTTTCGCAATGCGATACACCGGGTTGCGAATCGGCGACGTTGCGCTGCTGGCTAAAGACCGCATCTCACGTGATGGCTCCCGCTGGCGAATCTTCCTGCACACCGAAAAGAGCGGTAAGCCGGTTTTCCTGCCGGTTCCTGATGAATTGCGGTTGGCGCTGAATGACGTACCGACACCACGCGGCGCATCGCCCGATTGCCGGTATTTCTTCTGGAACGGGCGCATGTCGGAGCGGGCCGCAAAAGGAAGCGTGGAGCGTACGCTGCGCAAGGTATTCCGCCTCTCGGGTGTCGCACGGGCGCATGCTCATCGTTTTCGGCACACGCTTGCGACGGAACTTCTGGGGGCCGGGGCGAGCTTGAGGAAGTCGCCGATGTCTTGAGCAACTCGCCCAACATTGTGCGCAAGCACTACGCGAAGTGGCCCACGGCGAGGCAGGCGCGCATCGACAGTCTGATGGACCCGGTTTGGGCACAAAAATGGGCACACGAAGAAGAAAGGCTTGCAAGTGATTAGGAATGAGCTGTTTTATTGGGGTGGGTAGTGGGATTCGAACCCACGACATTCGGAACCACAATCCGACGCTCTACCGGCTGAGCTATACCCACCGCGCTGGACTATTTCATCCTAGCAACTGCGCGGCGAAGCGGCAATTCCGCGCCACTTGAGCGATTTTAGGGATGCTTCTCGCCCGGGCGCAATCCGACCATGTGCCCGTTCACGCCGACGTCTTTGTTGTTCTCCTGGCAGACGTACTCGAGCGGGTCCCACCCTGGCTGCCATGCAATTTTCCAGCCCACCGTCCAGGGCTTCGTGTAGGCTCCCGGATCTTCGATGCTTGCCTGGTAATGCAGCGTATTGGTATCGAGGCGCGTGTAGCGCTCGATAACATGCAACTGCTCCGTGTGTGGATGCGCGGCGGCGTCCAGCCATGTGCGATTGTTGAAGCCCACCACATCCACTACCAGAGTGTCGCCTTCCCAGCGACCCACTGCGTGGCCCAGGTACGTAGGATTCAGCCTGTCGCCTTTCGGATGCTCGCGGCCGTCCATGTAGATGATGCGCCACATGTGCGCTCCGCCCTCGTACACTTGCAGAATTCGGTCCGGCAGTTGGTAAATCTGCATCGGAAACGGCGTATTCATCAGGCGGGGAATGCCCGGAGGAAGGCAGTATCCTTCCGGGTCGTCTTTCGAGAGGGTCTTGTCGCGCTCCTCGAAGAACTGCTTTGCCCACGGCAGAAACGGAACGTCGATCCGCTCGTCTACCATCTTCACCTGCCGCGCCCTGGTCTTTTCATCCTTCTCACCGCCGCCGTTGCCCGAGATGTCATCGATAATCTGCGGCAGCCACGAACCTTTGCCGTTGCCCAGATCGGGATGTCCGTCCGCCAGTCGCGATACCGGCGAGGCGGCCCGCTCATTCTGCGACTCGGCGGGATAAATCGAGTAGCAAACCACGACCGCGACGGCCATCCATTGCGCGCGCGGAGTTGACGGATGTCTCACACGGACCTCCAGAGTGGGAGCTATTTTATCCCAACAGAACGCCGAGCGCGGTCTACATATACATACCGCCGTTTACCGCCAGTACTTGTCCTGTGATGTAACCTGCTTCGTCGCTGGCCAGGAAACACACCGCAGCCGCGACGTCCTCGGCGGTACCTGGCCGTTCCAGCGGTATCGATTGTAGAATCCTCTGGCGGCGTTCTTGGGGCAGGTCCTTCGTCATGTCGGTTTCGATGTACCCCGGCGCCACGACATTCACCGTAATTCTCCGGCTTCCCAACTCTTTGGCCAGCGATTTCGACATGCCGATCAACCCGGCTTTGGACGCCGCGTAGTTCACCTGGCCGGCGCTGCCAGCCTGCCCGACCACCGAAGAAATATTGATCACACGCCCCCAGCGGTTGCGCATCATGCCGGGCAGCACCTGCTGCAGGCAGAGGAACGTGCCATCCAGATTGGTTCGCAACACCGCGTCCCAATCAGCCGCCTTCATGCGCACCGCCAGGCCGTCGCGGGTGATTCCCGCGTTATTCACCAGAACATCCACTCGGCCTTTGCTTTTCAGCGCGCGGGCAAATGCTTCTTTAATCGATTCGGGCGACCGCAGATCGAGATTCAGCGCCATCGGCTCGAACCCGGACCCGCGCATGGCGGCTGCGAACTCCGGGTTGGTCTCGATAGTTGTGGCCGCGGCCACTACGTCGAACTGTGCGCGGCAAAGCGCCAGGGCAATCGCCCGGCCGATCCCGCGGCTCGCACCGGTAACTAAAGCGACGCGATTGGACATGTACTTATGCCGCCACGATGGAAGCGTGGTGGCCGGCGGTGGTCAGATTTTTGACGAATTCGCTATTGACGAAATCGTGCGGGAAGCCCATCTCGACTTTGCTCGCCTCGTCCAGCTTGAAAAGGTGCTCGGGGCTTAAAGTGAGATTCGCGGCCGCCAGGTTGTCTTCGAATTGCTCCATGCGCCGCGCCCCAATGATGGGAATAGTGTTCTGAGCAAGTACCCACGCGATTGCCACCTGCGCGGGCGAGCGGCCCACTTCGCGCGCGACCTCTTGCACAGCCGTGACAATAGCTTGCTTGCTCGGGTCTTCCGAATAGCGGCCCTGCATCATGGGAGTCGAATAACGCGCATCGCCGGCGGATTGCAGGCCTTTCGCATATTTGCCGGTTAGCAGCCCTCCGGCGAGCGGTGACCATGCAGTGATGCCGATTCCCAGCGCGCGCGCCATTGGTATCAGGTCTCGCTCGACGGTACGCTGCAAGAGGCTGTATTCGATCTGCAAATTGATGAACGGCGACCATCCCCGCAATTCGGCCAGGGTATTGGCGCGCGAGACCAGCCAGGCGGGCATATCGGAAACGCCGGCATATACGATCTTCCCTTGGTGCACCAGGTCGTCGAAGCCGCGCATCACTTCCTCAATGGGCGTCATGCGGTCCCAGATATGCAGCAGGTACAGGTCGATGTAGTCGGTTCGCAACCGCTTCAGGCTGGCCTCTACGGCCTGCATCATGCTTTTGCGGTGATTCCCGGCGGCGTTGGGGTCCGGTCCGGGCCAGGAGTTAGTGTATTTGGTGGCCAGCACGATTTGCTGGCGATGTCCTTCCATGAATTCGCCCAGAAACGTTTCGCTCGTTCCGGTGGTGTAGACATTTGCCGTATCGATGAAGTTGCCGCCCGCTTCGCGGAAGCGTTCGTAGATCCGGCGGCTCTCCTCTTTGGGTGAACCCCAGCCCCACTCCTCGCCGAAAGTCATTGTGCCAAGGCACAATTCCGACACTTTGAGTCCTGTGTTTCCAAGTAGTCGATAGCGCATAGATAGCATTTTGACGCTGAATCCGGGGGAGCGGTCGCAAACAGTTCGCAGCCGCGCTCAATGCGCATTCCCGGGAGCCAGATGCTCTTCCGCTGTGGCGAATACTCGCGGTTCCTTCGGCATAACGATCCAGGCCGCCAGATACCCGAGGAATCCGAGGCCGCCGGTGCAGAAAGCCAATATCAGCCACACCACGCGAACAAGCGTCACATCTGCATCCAGGTAGCGCGCAAATCCGGCGCACACGCCCGCAATCTTCTTGTTCGCCATGTCGCGCGTCAAGCGCACAGGCCCAGGCCGCATAAGCTTCCCCAGGGGCGTGGCATTGCCGCATTGCGGACAGAAGCGGTCGTTTTCCTGAAGCGCCACTCCACAGCGGGTACAAAACATATCGGCCTCCACAAGAAGAAACGGCGCCGCCGGGAGAAAAGTTCACCGCCCCCGACGTGGGGACGCGAGGGCGGTGCGGCAAAGAACGGCCGTTCCGGACCGGTGACCCTCCGCCCACCGATCCGGTCGCGGTCCAGCCGGGGCGAACCCGAGCTGACGACGGACCGGGAATGCATCCGCTGTGCCAGAGCCCAATAAGAATGTTAACTGTTTATTTTCAAACATTCAGAGAGTCTATTCGTTTGTTATCGGGGCCGCCGGGTGAATGCTTTGTAGTCATTCTGTCTACTTTGTGGACATGGAATGACACAGTACGCTAGACTCGCCTGCATGGAAGGCGCCGCACAAGCAGGAGTTGGCGATAAGTTACCCGAGATCCTGGCGATCTCCCGAAAAATGAATTCCGAGCGGGATTTGGGCGCCCTTCTCGACCTCATTGCCCGCGAAGCCATCAGCCTGCTCGATTGCGACCGGGCCAGCATTTTCCTGCTGGACCGGGAAAAGAACGAACTGTGGTCCAAAGTGGCGCTCGGCAGTCAGGAAATCCTGCGGTTCGACGCGGGCCTCGGGGTGGTCGGACATACTGTCGCCACTGGGGAGGTTGTAAACGTCCGCGATGCCTATCGCGATCCTCGCTTCTATGGCGCCATCGACAATCGCAGCGGCTATCGAACCCAAAACCTTTTGTCGGTCCCTTTGCGCAATCAGCGCGCGGAGATCCTGGGGGCCTTCGAAGCCCTGAACAAACGCAGCGGAGCATTTCACGAGCGTGACGAAGCCTGCCTACTCGCACTAGGCGCCCAGGCAGCGGTAGCCATCGAGACCGCCCAACTGGTCGGATCGCTGCGCCGCAGCCAGGATGAACTGGCCGAACAGAACGGCCAGTTGCGTCGCGAAGTGGAGCGGCGGTACTCCACGCACGGCATCATTTGCGCCGGGCCGCGCATGCAGCAGGTGGTGCGGCTCATTGAGCGTATTCGCGATAGCTCGGTGAGCGTGCTCATCACCGGCGAAAGCGGCACCGGCAAGGAGTTAGCGGCCAAAGCCATTCACTACAGCAGCACGCGATCGCGCAGAGCCTTCGTGGCGCTCAATTGCGCGGCACTGCCGGACACGCTGGTGGAAAGTGAGTTGTTCGGGATCGAGAAGGGCGTGGCCACTGGCGTCGAATCGCGCATCGGCCATTTTCAGAAGGCCGACGGGGGCACTCTCTTCCTGGATGAAATCGGCGACCTGAGCCTTCCCGCGCAAGCGAAAATTCTTCGCGTGCTGCAGGAGCAAGTCGTCGAGCGTGTAGGCGGACGTTCGCCGATCCGTGTGGACGTGCGCGTGCTCGCCGCAACAAATAAGGATTTGCCCGCGGAAATCGCCAAAGGGACTTTTCGCGAAGACCTGTTCTACCGCCTGAACGTGATCCACATCCACATGCCGCCCCTCCGCGAAGTGCGCGAGGAGATTCCGCTGCTCGCAAATCACTTCCTCAGCGAATACGGTAAGGAAGCCGGACGCGCGCCGCTGCGCTTTTCTTCGGAAGTGCTGCGCAGCCTTTCGACCCGCGACTGGCCGGGCAATGTGCGTCAGCTCAGGAACGAAGTGATGCGCCTGGCCGCGTGCAGCTCCGGCCCGGTAATTGCCGACGATCTTTGGGAATCCTGCCCCTCCCCAACTCCCCGCCGGGATGCCGCTGCGAACCCGGCCCCCGTGCCACGGGGCACTCTGAAAGACGCGGTGGAAGACCTTGAGCGGCGCATGATCGTTGATGCCCTCCAAACTACCCGTAACAACCAGCTTCAAGCCGCCCGCCAGCTCGGATTGAGCCGCCAGGGGCTGATTAATAAGATGAAGCGGTACGGAATCGGGTGAGCTTCAGTTCTCGCTCGGCTGCTCGGCATGATCGATCACGAGCACGTCTTCCAGGCCCCTCTGAGATTTCAACTCCAGCCCAACTTCGTGCAGAGCGGTGAATAGAGAAGGACCTGGAATTTTTGGCGCGACCGGATCGATGTTCGTATCGCTGGGCGGTGCGGGTGGAATGTCCGGTGTCCATTCCAGATGCAGGTCGTAATGGCCCTCGAGGCTGGTTTGATCAATCACTTTACTTTTCAAGAGGAGGGACAAGCCTTTCGTCAGCCTGGCAATCGTCACACCGGCGCCATCCATGCGGCTACGCTTGACCAGCAGAAAATCACAAGGGGGCAACTGATCGGGCGATCCAGGTGCTGCCGGCGCAGCCGCATTGGAAACAGTGCAATTGTTATTCCTGCTCTCCACGAGTTTTGGTCCATTCTTCGAGACCGCCAATACAAATTGTGGGAACTCCCGATTTTCCGTGTGGGTAGCGAGATGGAATCGATCCGCCAGCAGGTGCCGCAGGCGGGTCTGGAACAGCCCGAATGTCGTGTTCTCTTCCATGTCAACTTTGGCGTTGATATCAAAGCGGTCGGACCGAACCCAGCCCGGTACGCCTTCGAGCCGGTACGCCGGAATCGGATACGCCCAGATCACCAGCTCTGCCAACGTCGCATTGACAGCGACAAATCTGCCGTGCAGGCCGGGACGGATGGATGATGTTGGCTGGCCGGATTTGTTCGGTTTGATGGATGCCACATCGAAGCTCAGTAGGGGCGAAGCAGGTCTGGATTGCGACCAGCCCGGAGCACTACCCAACGAGGAGCCGACCAGCAACGCAAGCAGCGGAGGTAAGCTTGGCGACCTCATGACGTCAAGTATCGCGTACGCCCAGCCGCGCCGTATCGTCCCAGCCCCCTAGAAGCTCTTCAGGTAGCGGGTGCGCGACATGAAAGTGGAGATTACGCGGCCCGACGGTCTGCCCAGTAGTCCTCAAAGCGGCCGTTGAGGTGACAACACCTGAGCGTCAAGACTGCATTGGCGCCGCGCACAGTCCAGAACA
>DATBID010000022.1:0-2668 GCA_036557125.1 Bryobacteraceae bacterium
GCACGCCCATTCGCCAGGCGGCGACCGCGCCCAAGATGCCCAATTCGCCCGGACCGATCACGTGGATGAGTTCCGGCATAAACTGGCGCAGCCGCGTTTCCAGCGGCTTCCACAGACGCCGGAAGGTGAGATCGAAACGCAGGTCGGGATCCACGCCGACTGAAATCCGGCTGCGTTTCAACTCCAAAACCCAGAACGACCCGTCCGAGAAGGCTTCGCGTTTGGAGAATCGCACGCTGAAAAACGGATAGCCGCGGCGGTTCGCGAACGCCGCCAACTCGCGGCACGTCCGCGCGGCGCCATTGACTTCGTGGAAACTATCCGCCAGGAAAGCCACACGAGGAACGGGGGAATCTGCTTGTTGAGCAGATGGCGTTGGCTGCGCAACCGGAGCCGCGGTGTGCATTCAGTACAACCCTAGCAAAGGAATGCCGCCCGGGTGGGCTTATTTTCGCCGGGGGCGGTCGGCGAACGTCGCCGAGAGCGGGTGGCGGGCTTCCAGTGAGAACGCCAACTCCGGCACGCTCACCGGGGCTCGATAGTAGAACCAATTGCCGAGCCCCACCGTAAACAGCCAGCAGCCGTACAATGCGTGCTCCAAAGAAGACGCGAATAACGATCCGGTGTGGGCATAGCGCAGCGCGAACAGGATGCCGCCGAATCCGGTGAGCACAACCGCCTTCCAATTGCGAAACACGATGTGCATGTAGGCGAACGCCAATGCACTCATCAGAATCGTGACCGTGGTGCTGGGGAAGAGGCCGCGGTAGCGGTCGAAAAAGAACGCCCGGTAGATGATGCCTTGCGGGTAGACGCTGAATAGTGAGTATGCCAGCATCATCAAAGCCCAGCGCGACGGGTGGTCCCGGACGAGCCGGAATAGCGCATCGGGGGCGTAGCGATAGACGAAACAGGTGACGAGCGCGGCAAAAGGCAAAAAGACCGCGAGGATGGACGGAACCTGGCCCGCCAGCCCGGCGGGGACCAGCGCGACCTCGCTCAGTCTGCCGTTCCGCGAGAGCACCCACACGCAATAGGAAGCAACGATCCACAACACCGGAAGGGCGGGCACGCGGAATTTGCCGAAGTAGAATGCCGCCGGCAGGACGACGAATAGAATCAGGAACTCAATCACGTGCGTACTCACGGCTTGGCTTATTTCGGTTTTCGAACGGAACCGGAGGCATCGAACTTCGCGCCATCGCCGCCGCACTGCGTGTATCCGGCGCGCAGGGCCGGGAGGCGCTGATCCCAACTCGCGCGAGCGACAGGCGGGTACTTCGCGGCGGCGGCGAGCGTTTCCTCGAGGGCCCGCGGGGCCAGACTCGTCCGGGCGAGCGCGCACCCCGCCCAGGCATCGGCGCGCAGTTCGGGCGAGCCGAGAGACTTGGACCACGGCGCGGGCGTCGTTTCATCGAGCGCGTGGCCGAACAGATGAGCGATGACGACCAGGATTGCGCCATCCCCATAGCGATCGTAGATGGTGGTGAAGAATTGCGGTGCGTAGACGATCTTGGCGTCTCCGGTATTTCCGGCCACGAGCAGGGCATTCGGCGCGGTTGCGTTGCGGAAAAGAGCAATTTGCGGGCAGCGCGGCTGGCACACCGATTGGAGCGCACTGTTAATCTGTCCGGCGAGCTGCATCGCGTCGCCCGTGGGCCGCTGATCCTGGTAGCCGTTGTAGGAAGAAGCGCCCGGGCCCAGCGCGCAGACCACATCATCGCCGGCAGCGATCAGGTGCAGCGCCAGCAGGCTAGCGATCACGCAAAACCGGCATAGAACTGGCTTCCAATAGGGCAACTCTTTCAGGGTACGACAGCGGCGTGGGAGGCGATGGGCTGGTGCTGGAGGTGGGGGTCGAACCCACATGCCCAGTGAAGGGCGCGGGATTTTGAGTCCCGTGCGTCTGCCAGTTCCGCCACTCCAGCAACTGTTTGGCTCCTTCGAGTTTACCCTACCTTCCTTATTCGCGCCGGTCTGTCGTGGTTTTTGCAGTGGTTAAGCGCAAGAGATGGCACCGCCACGCGAGTTCGAACTATACTTCCGTAAATAGGCTGCCATGCCAGCTCCCGGTTTCGAAGAGCAAAGTCATCCCGATAACTCCCGCGACCACCACCTCGAGGAGTTGCGAATTGCGCTAGATCAGACCAATCCAGCTCGCATCCTTCCTCCACCGATGTCGCCGCAAGCGAGAATCCTTGACATCGGTTGCGGCGCCGGCCAATCTCTGATTGCCGCTTATCCCGATCGGCTGTCTTTCGGTGTGGATCTGGATTTCGATGCGCTGAAACTGGGCAGGTCGCTCACAGATCGAATCTGTTTCGCAGCCGCAAAAGCCGAGGCCCTTCCGTTCCGCGACGGCCAGTTCGATATGGTCTTCGCACGAGTCTCCCTTCCCTACACCAACATTGCCCTCAGCCTGCGGGAAATTCGCCGTGTGCTAAAAAGGGGCGGCCAGATATGGTTGCTGCTGCACAGGTTCGGGTTCTTATGGGGACGGGCGCGAACGGCCGGATGTCGGAGGAAGCTCTTCTTTTTGTACATCATTCTCAATAGTCTGATGTTCCATTTCCTTCGCCGGCAGTTCTCGCTCTTTGGACGATACGAATCGTTTCAGACTACCCACGGCATCAGCCGCGCTCTGACCGAAAGCGGGTTTGACGAGGTC
>DATBID010000023.1:0-16367 GCA_036557125.1 Bryobacteraceae bacterium
GGTCGCAGCTCAGCTATCTCCATCTCTTTCCATGCGGACGCGCTGCACCATGCGCATTTCGTCGATGATGCGCTCATAGATCCGGCGCACGGCCTCTTTGGTCAGAGGCCCATCGGCGCTTGCCTGGCTGATGTTTTCGTAGACCTGGTCTTCGCGCCGCGGCTCGTAAATCGGAAGCTGCGCAGAGCGCTTCACCCGCCCGATGTCTTCCACCACGCGCGTGCGCGCGTTGAGCAATTCCACGATGCGGCGATCGAGGTCGTCGATAGCGACGCGATATTCTTCCAGCTTTCGCCGTGCTTCGTCGCAGGTCATGAGCGTTTTTCGAACCCCTGTTTCAGCTCGCGCGTAAAGGTTTCGAGCGCCGATTCCAAGTGAGGGCCGCTGCTTTCGCGCTCGATCACCCGCACAAAGGCGCTGCCCACAACCACTGCCTCTACCTGCCGGCCGAGAGCGGCCACATGTTCCGGGCGCGAAATGCCGAAACCGACAGCCAGCGGCAAGTTCGTGACGGCGCGCACGGCTTTTACGAGCGGCGCTACCGCATCCGACAGATTTTCCCGCTCTCCGGTCACTCCCGTGCGCGAAACCAAATATACGAAACCCGTAGAATAGCGCGCGACCAATTCCAACCTGCGCCGCGTACTCGTAGGAGCGGCCAGAAATACTGTATCGAGGCCGTGGCGGTGCATGGCTTCGACATAATCTTGCGCCTCTTCCACGCTGGCATCCGTCAACAGACAACCGTCGATGCCGGATGCTGCCGCATCCAGCGCCAGGCGGTCAAGGCCGTAGCGGACCACGGGATTCAAGTACGTGAACAGCAGCAACGGAACCGGCGACCGGCGGCGAATTTCTGCGGCTACCTCGAGAACGCCCAGTAGAGTAGCGCCCGCTTTGAGGGCCCGCTCGCCCGCGCGCTGGATCACGGGGCCATCGGCGATGGGATCCGAAAAAGGAACGCCCAGCTCAATGAGGTCCGCGCCGCCGCGCACGAGCGCTTCCACCAGCGCGGGCGTGCGCTCGAGCGAGGGATCGCCCGCGGTGAGATAGGCGATCAGCCCCTTGCGCCCGTTCTGTTTCAGGCAATCGAAGACTTGCCCGATGCGTGTCATTGATCGTCTAAGTCCTTAAAGTTCGCGCGGTAAATGTCTATATCTTTATCGCCGCGGCCCGAAAGATTCACCACGAAAATCTGGCCTGCGGCCGAAGGAGCGCGCCGGATCGCTTCGGCTACCGCATGAGCCGATTCGAGCGCCGGGATAATGCCTTCGAGGCGCGACAACGTACGGGCGGCATCGAGGGCTTGGGCGTCCGAGGCAGCGGTATATTCGGCGCGGCGCTCGTCGTGCAGCCACGCGTGCTCGGGGCCGATCATGGCGTAATCGAGGCCGGCGGAAACTGAATGCGTGAGGGCGATTTGGCCGTCTCCATCCTGTAGCACGAAACTGTAGGCGCCTTGCAGGACGCCGGGCGCGCCTCCTCGGTAGCGGGCTGCATGCTCGCCAACAGCTTCACCACGCCCCCCGGCTTCGACGCCAACTAACTTGACGATCGCATCACCCAAAAAAGCATGGAAGAGACCAATAGCGTTCGATCCACCGCCCACGCAGGCGATCGCCGCATCCGGCAGCCGGCCTTCCGCTTCCTGAATCTGACGGCGCGCTTCTTCGCCGATCACTTTGTGAAAATCGCGCACCATCATGGGGTACGGGTGCGCGCCCAGCACTGAGCCTAACAAATAATGCGTCGTCGCAACGTTGGTGACCCAGTCGCGCATAGCTTCGCTGATGGCGTCCTTAAGTGTCCGGCTTCCAGTACTCACCGGCACGACTCTCGCGCCCAGCATACGCATCCGGAAGACGTTCAGGCGTTGGCGGCGCATGTCTTCCTCACCCATGTACACCGTGCAATCCATGCCGAAAAGGGCGCATACGGTGGCCGTCGCGACGCCGTGCTGCCCTGCCCCGGTTTCGGCGATGATGCGCCGCTTGCCCATGCGGCGGGCTAAGAGCGCCTGGCCCAGGCAGTTGTTGATTTTGTGCGCGCCGGTGTGCATCAGGTCTTCGCGCTTGAGGTAAATCCGCGCACCGCCCAAAGATTGGCTAAGCCTTTGGGCGAAGTACAACGGCGTCGGGCGGCCGGCATAAGTGCGCAGCAACTGGCTCAACTCGGCCTGGAACGACGGATCTTCGCGGGCCGCGTAATAGGCATTTTCCAATTCTTCGATGGGCGCCATCAGCACTTCCGGCACGAAACGGCCGCCGTACGGTCCGAAATGCCCGGTAGGGTCAGGTTGGGGAGTCATAATCCGAAGGCTGCTTTGGCGGCCGCCAGGAACGCTAGCATCTTTTTGTGATCTTTCCTGCCGGGCGCCGATTCGAGCCGCGAGCAGGCATCCACACCCCACGGGCGGGCTGCGGCGATCGCTTCGGCGACATTCAAAGCATCCAGGCCGCCCGCGAGAACGATCCGCTTGTGTAGCCAGGATGCCTGCCGCCAATCGAATGCTTTGCCGGCTCCGCCATACAGTTCTCCAGCCGGGCCATCCAGCAGCAGAGCCTCGGCCGGCAGTTCATCGAATACCTTCAGGTTCGAGCCATCGGCGACGCGTACGGCTTTCCACACCGGAATTCCAGCCGGATAATCCGCAGCCGCTTCTTCGCCATGTAGTTGCGCGATATCCAGCCGTGCCAGGCGCGCGATTTCCTGCACTCGCGCGGGAGATTCATTCACGAAAACGCCAACGCGTTGGACGCCGGCATCGGAGACAATCGCTGCGGCGCGCTCCGGATCGAGATACCGCGGGCTATGCGCATAGAAATTGAAGCCAATGGCTGTCGCTCCGCCGGCAATCGCGGCGTCGGCGTCTTCCTGATTTGTGATCCCGCAGATTTTGAGAACCGGGCTCACGCAGCCACCAGTTTCTGCAAAGCCGCCGCCGGATCGGCCGCTTTCATGAGATGCTCGCCCACGAGGAACGCCGAGAAACCGGCACTGCGCAGGGTGGCAATATCGGTTGGATTGTGGATACCGCTCTCGCTCACGCGCAAAACGTCATCTGGAATCGATTCCGCCAAACGCAGCGATGTTTCGAGTGCGACTTCGAAAGTTGTGAGATCGCGGTTATTGACGCCGATGATTCGGGCACCCGAGGCCACCGCCGCATCCAACTCGCGGCGGTTATGGACTTCTATCAGTGCGGCCATGCAATAGCGCGCCGCGGCTTCCCGATAGTCGCGCATCTCGCGTTCGCCGAGGATGGCGGCAATCAACAGAATGGCATCCGCTCCGTGCGCCGCAGCTTCCAGAACGTGTTCGGGCGCGATGGTGAAATCTTTCCGCAAGACCGGCAGCCGCGTGGCGTCGCGCACCGATTGCAGATCCGCGAGCGAACCCTGAAAGAACTCTTCGTCAGTAAGAACCGAGAGCGCGACGGCGCCTCCCGACTCATACTGTAGGGCGGTGCGCGCCGGGTCGAAATCGGCCGCGAGCACGCCTTTGCTCGGCGACGCCTTCTTCACCTCGGCGATGATCGCGACGGCGCGGGAGCGTAGCGCGGCTTCGAAATCGCGCCGCTCTTGGAGATGCAATTCGGCCTGTCTTTCCCACGCAACCCAGGCTACCGGTGCGGAGGCAAGCTTTTCTTGTTTGACCGCGACTATGCGCGCCAGAATACTGGGGATCGCTTCAACCAAAGGCGTTTTCTCATCGTATCAGACCGGCAGCTGCATGAGCTTTTGCTAGAATTGCGCCTGGAAGCCAGTCTTGGCCGGTGCTGGGCGCGGGCTTCAAACCCGTTGTGCGGTACTCAGTGTCGCGGGTGGGTTCGACTCCCACTGGCTTCCGCCAAGACCAAAAAATGGCCCGGATCCACGCTGAACTGGACCCGGGCCTAGTGGGAAGAAATCGAAATCTTTTAGCGGCGGCCTCCGTGGTTTCCGCCGCTGCTCCTTCCTCCGCCTCCGGAGCGGGGCGCACTTCGGGGAGCGGGCGAACCAAATCCGCCGCCCCTCTGCCGCGGAGCTGGCGCAGGCCGGGCGAAGCCGCCCGAATTTCCACGCGGAACCGGCCGAGCTTCGCCAAACCCGCCTCCCCCGGGCCGCTCGCGCACCAGTGGCGGCGCCACGCGTAACGGTTCCGGACTCCTCGGAGCGACACCATAGTTCTGTCCAAAGCTTCTCGGGGCCTCCGCACGGGGAGCGGGCGCACTCGGTTGGCGCGGCGCCGCGTATGGCTCCCCGAACCGGCTGAATCCGGAAGCCGGTTCGGAGGGCGTTCGCTGGGAAAAGCTTCGCCAGCCGCCCGTGCTTGGGCTGTTTCCAGACGGCTCCCCAAAACGAGTCCAACCCCGGCCGGCGCCCGCGGCCGGTGCCGGCGCTCCACCGCCTCCGAATGCCCGCTGCTGTTGGGCAAATGGAATCCTCGGGACGGCCGGGTTCGCCGTTCCCCCACGATAGGAGTAAACGCGCGCCGGAGCCGTCCGCGCGATAGACGTTGCGGGGCGATTGGAGTACCCCAAGTTCGAACGGCCGGGCGCAATCGGAAGTGCTCCCCGCGCGAGGCTCGCCTGGCTCAGCTCGCCTTGGGTCGGCCGCACGAAATTCGTGAACCTTCCATTGCGGAAATCCGTTCCGCGTACCGCGGTGAAGCCGTTCGTCACCCGGGCGTTTCGATAGGTATTAAAGACGTTTACGTTTGTGACATTCACCTGGCGGTTGAAGTAGCCGGAATTCCCGTAAATCCCTCGGCCCCACCAGGGACGCAGCGCCTCAAAGGGCGCAAGCGGCACCCATCCCACATTGCCGAACCCGAAGCCGAAGCCGGCGCCTCCAAATCCGAAGAACGCAACCAAAGCGGGCGACCAATAGTGGTAGATTCCCAGCGCCCCTGGATACCAGCACCAGCCGAAGGCAGGCTGATAAAACCAGCGGCCGTAGTGGTACGGCGCCCAACCCCAGGGGTCATAACTTACCCAAGTCCACCCGTACCAATCGAGCCATGCCCAGCGGCCGTTGCGATAAGGCGCCCAGCCCGCAGCCACAGTCGGTTGCCAGACATTCCCGTACTGCGGAACGTTGACCCAGTTGCCATACCCGTCAAGCGATTCCGTCCCGTAAACTCCGGGGGGAACGTACTGCTGGCTGGGCGAATTTAGGATCGGGTGGTCGCGGCCGTCGCTCCACCTGTCCCAATCGTCCGGCGCGGGCGCCTGCACAATTTCAAATTCGGGGTCGGAGGATGTCCCCCGCGCCAGCATCATCTGCCCGGCATAGACCCATTGGGATCCGCGCGGCGTAAATACTTCGACATTTCCTACTCGGGCAACGATCTGCGACTCTCCGCTATCGGCCACAGATATCCGGTAGGCGCCTACCTGAGATGGCCGAACCGAGACGCTGGGCGTGTCGAGTTCAATATCGGCGCTACCCGTTCGCAGCACTCGGAAGGTTACGGTCCCGTGGCCCAGAGCGATCTGGAAGCGATTGGCTTCCAGATCCGTCATGGTCACATCCGCCGCGCCGCCGATCCGGAGAAGGTCGCCGGAATCGAACTCGATTTCCATGCGCGAGTTCATCCCGGTCGAGATCCGATCGCTTGTCATGACCGGCGCATTGACTGCCGCGGCAACCCACTCGCCGGAATCCCCGCGCTGGATCGAAGCGTCTCCGCTAATAAAACTAATCCGGGCGATACCTCGCCGTAAGTCGTCCGCAACACCGGAAGGTGCACTGGGCGGAGGCGCCGGGGCCGGCACCTGCGCGGCGGAAGGCGCGACTGCGGCGATTGTTGCCGCCACGACCACCGCCGCTCTCAAGCTCCGCGCGCTCATAATCGGTTCCCGCCGTAAGGAAGCATGGAGGCTGCCAAATTGCAATGGCTATAGTTCTTAACAAGTTATCAATTACAGGCCGGGTTCGGCGCTGGCTGAAAACCACCACCTTGGCTGCCTACAAGCAGTTCACTGGATCAGATAGAGCGACCCACGTTCCGTGCGCCGAAGTTCGGTGACACCCCAATATGAGGCGTACATGCGCATATCGTCTGCAAAGAAATCCGTGTTTCTGACCAGGAGATATGTGATCCCTTTGCTTTTCAGTGCGAGGGTTGCCGCTCGGCGCAGGCCAGAGGGAATATCGAGCGGTTGGGTCTGGGAAGAATCCGTCAGCGGAATCCACTGCCCACGCCCGTCCAAAATATCCACTTCTACTTTAGATCCCGACTCAACATCGTGATCCAGCCAGACTTCGTCAGTCACCTGCGGTTTGCCGAAGTCCAAGGCTACATACATGCCGTATCCCATGTTTTGCCAACTCGACCATCGGGTTGCGTAGGAATTGTCGAATGCCAGCGGTGCATCCGAGCCATTGGGCCATGCTTTTACCCGCCATGCCGGAGAACGCGCCAATTCCCTACCCTGATGCGCAATGTGCATTTCGTGGATGCTCCAGTATCCGGGCGCATCGGCCGTCTGCAAAACACGAACCGCGCGCGTGGTAACCGGCAGAAATCGGAACCGTTCCCGTTCAGCCGGGCGAATATTGTTATCGAGCGGCGCGGCCAGCACCTCCATGCCGAAGTTCCCTGGGGCCGATTCGTAACCCACGATGAAGGTGCGATCTAGGTATGCTTCTGCTACCGAATCGAGCGAAAAGATTTTCGCCTGTGGGGGCGTAAGTGTATCGATTACAGCTTTTAACGGATAATCCTTCAGATGCTCATTGAGATATTTCGCTTCCGGCTGAATTCGCAACGCGGCCACCACCGGGATGCCTGTCACCCGCCATGCCGTCTTGTCCGCATAGCGCGACATGACTGCCGGCCAGCCTGCAATTGCGGCGAGCACAGCCAGAGTAGGGAGCACGCGCGGCACATTGGAGAGAACCAACCCGAGCGCGAGAGAAACGAACGGCAGGACCGGGATTAAAAATCGAGCCCCGGTATTAAAATAGGCAGGAATCGAAAATACTGCGCCTGCGAGCAGCAGTTTCCTACCGAGGGGCTGGCGGAGGGCCAAAAGCGAGATCGGAGCTAGAACGAAAACCGGCCCCACGAATCCTCCGGTATACCGCCCGCGCCAGAGTAATTCCCTCGGAACTTCCCACCAATGTGGAACTCCCACATAATGCCTGAGATCCGAGAGATACATGGCTTCCATGCCTGGGTGAAAGTATGGGTTCGGAAACCAGCGGTTTCCGAAAGGAGCGAAAGGATTTCCCACCCAAAGCCAGTTCCGCAACATCCACGGAAGGATTCCGATCGCAGCCGTTGAACACATTAGAACCAGATTTCGCCGACGCTCGCTTTGCACCGCGCGCGAAAAAACGAACCCAATTGCAAAAAACAGGCTCACCACAGCCGGATACTTCACGCCGTAACTGAATCCACTAAGCAAGGCAATCAGAATCAGCAAATTAGAGCTTCTATTCTCATCCCAAATCTGAAGTAGATAAAAGACTCCAAATAGCAGCGCGGCTACGGCAAGATCGTTATATGCGGAGCTGCCCGTTATGCCGACGACCGGAGATGCCGTGACCAGCACGGCCGCAAAGATTCCGGCTCTCGAGAAACCGAATCGCCTGCCATAGCAAATGATTAGGAGCGCTAAGGTAACCAGAAATGTGAAGTGCACCAGCGCCGCGCTCGAATGTTTTCCGAACGAGTAAGCCACCAGGAATAGCATCTCCATGCCTTGGGACAGGTAAGAGTACATGCTGTGGTAATCCCAGACGACGCCATGGCGCCGCCACATCCGGGCCACATTTCCCAGATGATAGCCGCTGCCATCCGGGCTGATCTCCGGCGCTAGGGAATTCACTAAGTAAATAAAGAAAAACAAGCTAAGTAGTGATATAAAAAAGACTTTTTCGCAGGGCTTCGGGGCCGAAAAGCCGGAGGCCCGTTCCCTAATCCTCGCGGCTCGAAATATCACCACTGCTCCGGCCACCAGGAAAACGCTCCGGTGCGCAATGCCGGCCAGACACAGGAAAAAAGTCGCGAGACTCAACAACGCGGTGCCGGCCAAGAACCCGAATAACACAGCTTCTTCCCGGTAGAGCGGCACCTTCAGACGGCCTAACAGAATCCGTCCCAACGCGGCGGATATGGCGACTGTGAAAGCCGCGCCGAACAGAATCGAAACGACCTGAGGCATTACTTTAGGAATCCAACCTGAAGCAATTGAAAAGAAAGCTGTGCTCCGTCCTCCGGAGACACCCAGGGCCGGTCGGTCTCGAACTTGACGTGGATATACCGGCCTGGATCGAGCCAAGCAGCCGGGACGGGCTGATCGATTTCAAACTGGCCCGGATGCGCGCAGCGGATCGAGCCAAGCCGGCGGCCGTCGATGAGGTAGGTTACCGTGACCGGACCAGTCACCTGAAACGTGACTTGCGGGATAGCGATCTGGGCGGTGAAGCGCCAAGCCGCAGCTTGGTTTAACCGGAATCGCAATTCCGGGTGCGCGAACGCCCAGCGCCAAGCTCCTGGCATACGGTCAATGTCTCGCACGATATAATCGCCGGCGTCCGCATCGCTCATTTTCACCGAAGGTCGGACCCCGCCGGGGTCCATCCCCAGGTCGAGCGACTGCTGCGGCGGGATGATAAACCAGCCCGCTTCTCGCCCGCATGCGGCCGCAAACAGGGTGACTACCGCAAGAGTGCAGGCTTTAGACCAAGCTGGCAAAGTACAGCATAGCGCTTCAGCGCCAACTCAACTGCGTTAGAGTAAGAACACCACAGGAGGTGACGCATGTTGCCACGCAGCATGTTCCCCCGCGGCATGTTTCCCCGTTTTTGGCGGCTCAGATGCCTGCTGCTAGCCGCTTTCGCCGGCTTTGCCTGCCTCGCCTTTTTTGCGTCCCGCTCCGAAGCGAATCCCGAAACGGTACGCCTGATCGTTCCGGGCGTCTGGTTCCGCGAAGGCGATCTCGACCAGGGGCACTCGAACAACATCATCATCGAGATGAAGGACTACATGATCGTAGTCGACGCGAATTACCCCAGCGGCGCCCGCGCAGCTATGGTCGACGTCAAGCGCATCTCCTCCAAGCCGGTCCGCTACGTCTTCGATACCCACCATCACGGCGACCACCTTTACGGGAATGTCTTATGGACCCAGGCGGGCGCTACTACGCTCGCATTTAGAGGAGTGGCTGAGGAACTGAAGCGTTTCGAGCCCGCCCGCTGGCAGGCCGCGGCCAAAGAGCGCCGGGACGTAGCCGATTTGCACATGGATGGTCCGGAGCCTCCCAAGCAGGACATCAACGAGGATGCCTTCGTGCTGAACGACGGGTCGCGCAAAGTGGAATTCCGCCATTTCGGCTGGGCGCATACCAGGGGCGATGGCTTTGTCTATCTACCTAAGGAGCAGGTGCTTTGCACGGGCGATGCGGTAGTCAATGGCCCATACAACAGCGTCGACGATGCTTATATCGAGAACTGGCCTACGGTGCTGCGCGCGGCGGAAAAACTCAAAGTGAAACATGTGCTTCCGGGCCACGGCCTGCCCGGCGGCCGTGAGCTGCTCACTGGCCAGGAGCAGTTCATGACGGAGTTATTCAAAGCAGTGAAGGAGGGCGCGGCCGGCGGCAAGAGATTAGAAGAGTTGCAATCTTCGATTCAACTTTCGACGGCTGTTACTCCGTGGGTCGCGGATGCACTGCTGAAACAGCAGATTCAGGCGGCATACGCCGAGGTGACCCAACACAAGCCGCGGGGAGAAATCACGAATTGAGCGTCCTCACCGAACCACCGGAGGGTCCGAGACCTCGGTTCCCAGCCCCGCATAGTCGTCCTTCACTTTCGTGACTTTCTCGCCTACGAAGGTTACGAAAGTAATCTTTCCCGGGGGCATTCCGTAAACCCAATATTCCTCTTCGACTCCGTCCTTGGTTTCGCGCGATTTGTGCGCCGGGCGGCCCACGGCTAGAATGACCTGGTCCCGCGTCATACCGACTACGACCCGCTTATCCTGAACGGCCTGCTTCATTTCGGGCGTCAATGTATCCACATACAGCTCGGTGGCGGTGCGCTTCTCGAAATCCAGAATCGGGGCAAGCAACTTCTTCACGTCCGCGGACTTCATCGGCTCGAGCGGCTTATGAAAGAGGACCGCGATGTAGGTGCCGCTGGCTGCGTTCGAATCGCCGGGTTGCGCCACCGGCCCGACTGTGCCTCCGATGCCGACCTGCACATGGTCGTACCAATGCCCGCCGCGCTTTAGACCATGATTGATTTCCAGCACCAACTTGTCCTCGTCGATGCTGATCTTGGTGATCTGCACCGTATCGCCGGTGCGCGCCGCCGCTCCCGTCAGCTTGGCCTCCTCCGCCCACTCGTTCTTGTTCCAGGTTCCGTTGGCGTCGTATTCGAGGGGCTTTTTGGAGCGCGGTAGCAGCACTTTGGCGGTGGCGTACTCGGCCACCAAGCCGCGCGTCAGCTCGATTTTATCTTCGTCCTTCAGACTGTTAGCGACGCCGAGTGAAGGCAGCAGGCTCAGGCAAGCGGAGATTACGATGGCTCGCATAGCACTCCCTCCGCGGGCGAAGTGGCGAGCGGCGAACTCTGCCGGCTCAGGGGAGCGAACTGAAGGTAGACGAACAACAGCACCAGCGCCCCGGAAGTGAGCAGGCTCGCTTCCGGACCGTAAGGGCCGCCGCTCCACGGCGTACCGGCGGTCCACACCATCTCGTGGCCCGTTACATTCATTCTAAGCCCGCTCAGGTTTGCGCCAAACAGGGGCAGTGTAAAGTTCCAACCGAAGTGGAACCCGATCGGTAACCACAGGTCCCGGCTGCGGAGGAAGGCATATCCGAACAGGATGCCGAACCCCGCGGTATTAATGAGGCCGAACCAGGACACGTTGGGATTGCTGCTGTGCATGAGCGCAAACACCGCGCCCGCCGAAAGCACCGCGGCATACCGGCCCAGGGGTCCCAAAAGAATCTGAAAGGCATAACCATGGAACAGGAGCTCCTCGCCCATGGCCCCGGCGACCAGCAGCACCATCGTGAAAGGAATCGTGCCGGGGGAGGCCGGCGCCGCCGGCGCGAAGTGTGCCATGCCCAAGGCGAGTGGGATACCGAGCACCAGGCAGGCCGCTCCCGCTCCCCCTGCAATCCCACATCCCGCATTTACGAGCGCCGCCCGGCTGCCGTAGAGGCCTACGACCCACAGCGGCCGGTCCTCATAAACACGCAGTGCCAGCCAGTTGGCAAACAGGGCCGCAGCCAGAGTGCTGAGCGTCACGCCCCCGAGCGCGCCCAACGCGCCCAGTAACCAAAAGAACACGCTCTGTGACGCCCAGAACGTCACCGCGTAGACGCCCACCGAGGTTGCGATGCGCAGCGGGTCCTTACGCGGAGCCATGCCTGGAGTCATACTGATATCTTCGCCCGCCCGCGGGCGGCGCGTGTGCTCATGCCTGGACGCCTCTATGTTATAGCCACTCCTATCGGCAACCTGGAAGATATCACGTACCGCGCGGTCCGCGTGCTCCGCGAGGCGAGCCGCATCGCCTGCGAAGATACACGCCAGACGCGCAAGCTGCTCGACCATTACGGCATTCAAAAGCCGACTGTCAGTTATCACGAACACAATGAAACCGAACGCGCGGCCGAACTGGTCGTTTTGCTGCAGGCCGGCGAGACCATCGCGCTAGTTTCCGATGCGGGCGTGCCCCTCATTTCCGATCCGGGCTACCGGCTCGTGCGGGCGGCAGTTGAAGCCGGCATTCCCGTGGAACCGGTGCCCGGACCCTCCGCCGCGCTGGCCGCACTCAGCGCGTCCGGCCTTCCTACCGATGCCTTCCACTTCGGCGGCTTTCTGCCTTCGAAGCCGGGACAACGAATCCATGCACTCGAGCATCTGGCCGACGAAAGGGCCACGCTCATTTTCTTCGAGGCGCCTCACCGCATCATCGAAACACTCGAAGCGGTGGAACAAGTATTAGGACCACGACCGGTGGTGGTCGCCCGCGAACTCACGAAGGTTCACGAAGAGTTCGTGCGCGGCACGCCTGCGGAGGTGCGTGCGCAATTGCTGGCTCACGATGCCATCAAGGGTGAGATCACACTGCTGATCGGCAAGGCGACTCACTCTGTTAGCGATGAAACGCCAATCGATGAAGCCGTAGACGCGTTGGTTCGCAATGGAACCGCGCGCATGGACGCGATCAAGCAGGTCGCGCGCAAACGCGGGCTTTCAAAGCGAGACGTTTATGACCGGTTATTGAAACTGTAGTCACTCGCACGGTTTCACTCGTAACGCCCACGCGAAGTTAACATCGCCTTTTACAACGGTAACTAAGATTCCGGGTGATACTGCGGTTAGCTCACTTAAAGCGACTCACTAACAACTTACCCGGAAGGAGAACTATCGTGACAGATAGCAGCACGATTAAATCACGACGCGCTAATCGCCGCTCATTTGTGAAGCAGGCGTTACTCGCAAGCACCGCGACTGCGGGCGCGGGGATGATCGGAACCAAATCCGCTTCTGGTCAGGCAGGCGGTATCGCTCCTACGCTAGGCGATATCGCTATCCTCCAGTTTCTAGCTGTGGCGGAGGAGATTGAGACTGACCTTTGGATACAATATGCGGAACTGGGCGGAGTCTCCGCTCCCGCTAATAGCTACCAGGCGGCCCTTCAGAACCTCGATGGCGATGGCTCACAATATATCAGCAGCAACACCCTGGATGAACAAAGCCATGCCAGCTTTCTGAATGCTTACCTTCAGGCTCACGGTGCGCCTACTTTCCCCTTGACGCGGTTTCATACCTTGCCGCCCAGCCAGGTTACCGGCGTCCAACAAGTCGGCCGTCTGACGACGCTGAAGAATCTCAACGTGGACACAAGTTGGTATACCAGGTATCGCAGCACGACGAACCCGGATTTCGGAGCGACGTATCCGCAAGCGATCACGCTGACTAATGTCCCCGGAATTCCCAGAACCAACGCCGACCTCCAGTTTTCCAATATCCAGGCGATCGCGAACATCGCGGCGTTTCATTTCGGGACCATTGAGCAGGGAGGGTCGAGTCTCTATGCCACGATGGCGCAAAAAGTTTCCAGTCCGGAAGTGCTGAAGATCGTCTTGAGCATCGGTGGAGATGAAGTGGCTCACTTCCTGGAGTGGGTGGATTTCGCCGGTAATGGCGTACAACCTCCAGTTGCGCCCATCGCAGCCGCGAACGGCTTGCCGGCGTTCCCCGATTTCAATGCTACCGGAAATCCCCTCTTGCAAACCAATCTGATTTTCCCGGTGCCCTGCGAATTCATCAACGCCAATCTTCCCAAGTGCGCTGTGATTCGGCCCACGTCAGCAGGGCAGATCGATGCCGAGGGAGCAGCCAACGCGTTTATTGCGATGAACATCTTCCAGGGCCAACCGAAGGCCTTTTTCACGCTGCTCATGGATTTAGCGAAAGCGGCGGATGCGGCCCACCGGATCATTCTGTAAAAGCCCGGCTCCGGCAACCGCTCTCTGACGGTCGCGGCTCTGATCGTCAGGGAGCGTCAGTTAATAATGGAATCTCCAGCGGAACTCCGCGTAAATCTCTCGCGGGTCGTTATAGTGGAAGCCGCCAAAAGTCAGGCTGTTATCCAACAGTACCCGCCGATTGCCTACGTTCAGAGCAGTCACTGACAGCCGGTATCGCTCCCCTTCCCCGAAACTTTTTCCCACTGAAACGTCAACTGTTGTATGTCCCGGCAGATAGTCTCCCGAGTATTGCGCGTCCGGCATGCCATTGCTGAAACCAGATCCGTAATATACGTTGCCGGATGCCAATACATGCCACGGAAGCGTCCGGTTGAAACCGGCGTTCAGCGTGTTTCTTTGGTCGTGGTCCGCCGGTGCGTAGCCCGGAGGCGGCTCGCATCCCGGCGGCGCGGGAGAAGGACATATCAGGCCTCCCGTAAAAGGCGCCGCAGCTTGCGCAATTTGATTCGAGTATGCCAGATGAAACTGCCCGATGCGCCAGACTCGGGGGGAACGGAGCGTCGTTTCCCAGCCCTGGATCAGCGCACGGTTCCACGTAAGTGGCCAGAACAGATTCGATTCCCCGATATTGCTGTGATCCAGCCAGTTGGTCGCGCGGGTCTCAAAGGTATCTTCTTCAAGCACCCATCCATGAAACGGGATGGAGACTCCGAACTGGTATTCTTTGTCGCGCTCTCCGCGCAGCGGACCGAAAGCGAGACTCTGGCTAGTGGCTAATTCGAGCAGCGGCCCCGTGGCGGTCAGCAGCGGCGGCGGCTGAAAGAATTCGCCCCAGAAGCCATGAAACACCCAGTTGATGCGGGGAATTCTCAGTGCAACGCCCAAGCGGGGATCAACCGATTCCTCCGTGACCGCCGCCTCGATTCCACCACTGGCCGAGCCGGAATCGAAGTGCGAATATCGCAGGCCCGCGATCAGTGTCAGCCAGGAAGTCGCTTTGAAGCGGTCGCTGAAGTAGCCTTCCCCCAGTCCCCCGCTCACTGCCGCCGCAGAGGGAGAGAAGTTCTGGCAGTTGAGACCGCAATCCGTAAAGAAGTTGTTGAAGAAATTGCTCTGGTGCTGCCTGAAACCGTAGATACCTACTTCCACATCGTTCTTCCCGGCAGTCACATTCAGCCTGCCTTGCCCGCCCGCGTAGTGCGCAGTCTGGTTCACATCCGTAATTACTGGAAAGTCGTTCGGAGAGGAGTTATATGCGGCTTCGTTGAAGTGGTAAAACGGCGAAAGAGTCAGGAGCACATTGGGGCGGAACGTGTGCACCCAGGAAAATGCCGCGTATCCATCCGGCTCCCTTTCGCTGTCATGCAGGCCGTAACTGGCATATATCTGGTTCCCAAGAGAGTTCGGGTTCGGATCGATTGGTATTTGATAATAATCCTGCCGCAACGAAGCGACCAGGCGGAATTGGTTCGATGGATCCTGATTGAAGATGAGCGATCCGAAGCCTCCGTAACCGTTCGCCGCATCGTGCACTGCCTGGCCGATCGGCGGCTGTAAACCATAGTCCGTGCGATTACCGTTTAGACTTACATAGTATGCGAATCGCTGTGTGTGGCTGCCGAAACTAAGCTGATCGTTAGTCTGGTTCCAGTTGCCGAACGACAAGACCAATTGTCCTTCGTTGCTGCTCTCAAACCCCGTTCGCGGCACGATATTGAAAATCCCGTAGGTACGGTCGCCATATTCGGCGTCGTAGCTGCCTCTCTGTATCTCCAGATAGTCTATGTCCTTGGGATCAATCTGCGGTCCGAGGTTAGCCGCTATGTTGGTGTTAGGTATAGTGACGCCGTCAATCAACCACGAGACCTGGTGTCCCCCGCGCATATGCAGCATGTCGTGAGTCATGTACGCCCCGGGAACATAGTCCGTAATCATCTCCATGCTGTTCGTGCGGTCCGCGCCGGGGGTGGCGGCTATGTCCTGACGGCCGACCAGTGTCGTGGGTGTCACCGAATCCGTGTTCAGCAGTTCCGATTCGGCCGCTACCACCGTCGCCTGATTCAATGCGGCAAGCGACAATTGAAGATGGAGCACCGGCGAGGAGCTTGATGTCACAGTAACCATCTGCTCGATTGCGGCGAATTGTGGCTGAGTGACCGTTACTTTATAGTCGCCTACCGGCACAGCCGTGAATGAGAATTCGCCGTTCTCGCTGCTAAGTGTGCTTTGAGACCAATCCGATGTAAGCGCCTGTAGCTTTATGACCGCCCCTGCAACCGGCCTGTGCTGCGGATCGTGAACAATGCCTTGTATTTGTCCGAAGATAGTGGCTTGGAGATAGATCGCGCCCATCACCGCAAAGATGAATAGGGCTTTAAATAAGCCTCTCATAACAATACCTCTCCCTTAGCTGTTTGAAACGATTAGAAGACGCTAGGAAAGGAGCGAAGGAGGCCCGCGCTTTTGCCGGGAGCGGCTGAACGATACCCGGCCGCGCGCTTGCGCCTGGCAGTGAATGGCCGGATGACTCACCAGCGCCGCGAAAATTGCGCCTGAGCTTTTGGGCAAGGCCGCCGCGCCGCTTGCCGGGAGGGCCGGAACCGCGGGAAACGCTGGGCATCTTTCAGGGATACCTTGAAAAACGGGCGCGGCAGAATCGCTACTGCCGCTCGCCATCGCACAGCGATGCACTCCGTTGCGCCGGCAGCAAGCAGGCAGATTCGATTCCTCCTGCGCGATCACTAGCGGGAGAAAGAACGAATACGCTACAGACGCCAACAGCCAGATGGCCAAGAGACGGCGCACCGTACCAGCTTACACCGGATCAGCTTCGGCGGCAGAACCGGATGGCTATCGGCCTGCCCTTTCGGACATGCGCTTTCTCCGCATGACGGAATCCATGATCGTGTCCACTAACACG
>DATBID010000024.1:0-12418 GCA_036557125.1 Bryobacteraceae bacterium
ACCAGCGAGCTTTTGTGCGTGGTCTGGGTAGGCTTCGATGACAATCGCGAACTTCACCTGGAGGGCGCGAAATCGGCCCTACCGATTTGGACCGACTTCATGAAACGCGCCGCCAAACTCCGGCCCTATCGCGACACCCAATCGTTTGCCGCACCGCGGGGGCTGGTTTCGCTGCGCGTTTGCGATGATACCGGCAACCTGGCCACTCCTCGATGTCCGCGCACCCGCATGGAAACCTTTATCGAAGGCACCGAACCCACGCTCGAATGCCTGCGCCACAATCCGCCGCCGGAAGAGAACGTTGTCGAAGGCAGAGTGGAGCCGACCTCTCCCGATGGCGCGACCGCGGACCGGGCGCAACCGGCCGGCTCCTCTCTAAGGCAGTAAGCCTAATCCGCTCCGCGAGTTAATCCGACGACGCCTTCAGCACCAGGTTCTTGATCGTGTCGGCGCCGAAGCCGAGCGCGATGACCGCTCCCACCGCTTCGAAAAACGTAAGGCCCTGTATCTTCTGCTGCGCCGCTGTCATCAACCCCAGCAGAGCGATCAGCAGCACCACGCCAGTCCTCACCATTTCCAGCGTGTTCTCGGGTCCCCATAGCTTGTTCGTCGGTTCAGGTTGCCTCACGTCGATGGTTTCATTCGGTGGCGCCGGCTGGATCGCGTTGCCCCCAAGATCCACCATCGTCACCGAAACCGTCTTCGTGCCCGCCGTCGGGAACACGTGCCATACTTCCCAGCCGGTCTCCTCCTTTGAGCCATCGCCGAAATTCCAGCGGACCGTCCATTCCTGGCGCGCCGCCGCTTCATTAAGGAGTTGGCGATCGAACCGGAGCTGCAGCCGAACCGGCTGGTTGGCCGTCACCTCGGCTGGCTCGTGCCCGATCCGCAGCTCCCCGAGCCCGCTCGTCAAGGCCCCGTCAGTGTACAGATCCTGGCGCATTTCCGTCACCAGCAGGGTGGCGATGCGCAGGGAGTCGAAAGTGTCCGGGATCATATACTCCACCAGCCGCGGCCCGTGCGCCTGCAGCCGTGTGCCCGCGTTCTGCACCGGCGCCGCTAAGGCTGCGTTCGCCGCCGCCGCCACCGCCACAGGCCGCCGCTGCAACAGGTCGTCGTAAGCCCGCAGCCATTCCATCTTCAAAGAAACGATGTCTCGCTCCACGTACGTGTCAGGCGGGATGACGTTCTGCGCCGCCATGGCTTGCGCCCGCGCGATCAGCGGCCCGAAAATCGCTCCGTGCCGAGTGTTCAGATCGGTCCTGTCCTGCGCGGTCAGCTCGCCCTCCCGTGCCTTGATTTCTTTTTCCAAATCCGGACTGCCGGCCCCCGCCAGCGTCGTATTCAGCAGCCGCCGTGCGTCCGCCAGACTTGCCTTCATTGCCGTGAGCTCATCACTGTTGGTGAAGCCCGATTCCATCGGCGAAAGCGCTTTCCGGCAATTTTCCGAAATGTGCGCGCGCACGGTTGGCGGAATCGTCGCCGCCTCCTCCGCCATTTCGTGCGTCAGCACCGACGTGTTGTACACAATCTCTACCCACTGTTCAATCATCGTGTACTCGTTCGTCATGGTCTTTAGCGCGGTGGCGAACGAAGGCAGAATCCAGTTCCCCGATTTCAGCCGCTCTCGAAGCTCGGTCAGCTTGGCCTCCAGCAGCGCCCGCCACTGCGAATCGATCGAGGGGTCCAAGCCCGCGACTTTCTCATCCAGTTCGCGGATCTGCCGCCGCAACGCCAGCGCGCTCCGGGTATTCGGAATGCCGGCATTGATGAAGATCGAGGCGCCCCCGCCCAGCGCCAGCAGCAGGAACGTTATGGCCCAGTTCCATATCTCCTGCCCGTTGACGCCCCAGTAGCTGAACCGCAGCCCCACAGGGATCTCCTTTGGGGCCAGCGGCTCCTCCACCCCTGCGAACTGCGGCATCAAGATCAGCGACCCCTTTCCTATTTCATCCTTCAGCGTTCCCGACCAGAACCAGGCCGAAGACGGCCCCGGCGGCTTCCCTTCGGTCGTCTGAGGCCCCTTCGGCTTCGCGTCAATTGCTTGAATCGGCAAAGTTAGATCGTACGTCCCCGCCGCCGGCAGTATGAACGTCCCGCCCTCGTAGAGTTCTCCGTTGTAGCGCAATTGCCATTTGAACGGATAAGTGAGAGCGTCGCCGTTCTTCAACGTGAACCTCGCTCCATCGCCTACCAGGTGAATCTCCGGATTGTCTGGCGTCGGCGAAACAATCTGCACGTTGTAGGCGGCCGGAATGCGTATGGCTGTCAGCATGGCTATGATCTGGCCTTTGTGCCGTACGTTGGCCGTGGATTGTCCGGCGGCAGTCACGTTACTTACCGAGACGGCCACCGCCAGTGTGCCGTTGTTCTTCGGCACCGTCTTGTCCCCGGTAGGCGGCGTCGCAGTCGCTGTGGATTTCAGGGTGTAAGTCGCGCCGTTCAGAGTATGCGTGAACTGGTCGACAACCAAAGCCAAATCCGGAATATCATTGGCCGACTTGTTGCGCAGGACCATGGTGATGGCCCCGGCCCCGTTTGCGTCCAATATAATGGGTTGCTGGTTCACCCATTCCAGGTCCTGGGCGGCCCCCGCCATCGCCAGCAATATCAGGCCTAGGCTAACTCGGTGCATCGCGCTCTCCTTGATTCCGCACAGGTTACTCCAGAACCCCCGCCTCGCGCAAAGGCGGGATATTTATAGTCACGGATAAATCCAGTTTTTTTGAAACAATCTATCCTCCTTGATTTGAGATAGGTGCGGATCACGCAGAGCGCGCCCGGCCGTGAATTCGCATCACCCCTCCGGCACAATAAAATCGCCAGGTTTACGATATGACCGCATCCTCCAAAACGTGGGGCAGGCGCTTCCGCCTGCCAACCCGAGGCACTAGAACTGTCTCCAGCTACCCGCAAATGGGGGTAATCGCGAAAACTCAACAAAAAAGTTGCAAATCATCGTCGCATCGTCGCGCTTCGATTTCCCCGGCGAATCCCAAGTATTTCTCCAACTCTTCACACTCGCCTCTAAAGTGGCGGCCAAAAGTGCCGAAACAGTTTATAGGAGAAATGCCAGGCAGAAATGCCAGGCACAGATGCCGAACACCCCCACATCCGTTATATCTTCTCTGCCCACCCGAGCAAAGCCGGGCAATAAAGCAAAGCCTGGAAATAAAGCAAAGCCGGGCAATAAAGCAAAGTCCTGGAATAATGCCGCCTTTCTCCCGGCGTTCCCCGAGCTTTTCGTTGCCCTGTTGCTGCTGGCGCTCTTTGGGCGCCCAGGTTCCTGGCAGGCTCTGCTGATGGATTGCGACACCGGATGGCACATCCGTACCGGCGAATTCATTCTGCGTACCGGCTCGGTGCCGGTCCATGATCTGTTTTCTTTCTCCCGGCCCGGCGAACCCTGGTTCGCCTGGGAATGGCTCACGGATGTCATCTTCGCCCGATTGCATGCCTGGGGTGGTCTTGAAGCTGTGGTGGCGCTGGGCATTCTCGTCCTTTGCACTTCCGCGGCAATTGTCTTTACCTGGCTCCTGCGCAGGGATACGGGGCTTTGGGTCTCACTCGCGGTTACTCTGGCCACGGTCAGTGCATCCTCTGTCCATTTTCTGGCGCGTCCCCATATCTTTTCGATTTTTCTGTTTCCCCTGTCGCTCTGGATTCTCGATACGGATCTTCGCAAACCCGGCCCTTTCGTCTGGATTCTCGCCCCTCTTTCGGCCCTCTGGGCAAATTTGCACGGCGGCTTTGTGGGATGGCTCGCTAGCCTCGCTCTGCTCCCGCTTACCAAGGCGATCGAAAGTGACTGGACCAAATTCACCCGCTACGCGACTCTCACGGTGGCGTGTGTGGCATCGACTCTGGTGAATCCCTACGGCTGGCGGTTACACCGGCACATCGTGGAATATCTCGGCTCGTCCTGGATTATGGACAACGTTAATGAATTCCAGTCGCCGCGCATCCGTTCCGAGAACATGCTCGTCTATGCTGTCATCCTGCTTCTTGGCGCGGCGCTTGCCGGCCGGGCACTGGCGCGCCGGGAATGGTTCAGCGGCGGCCTCGTGTTCCTTTGGGCAATGGCTTCTCTCCGCTCAGCCCGCCACATCCCTTTGTACGCGGTAGTGGCCGCCCCGGTGATCGCCTGCGAACTGTCAACGTGGTGGAGGTCCCTGGCATCCCGCTCGCGGCCGAATGGCTTCGTCTCCGTGCTGCGCGAGGCTGGTCAGGAATTGGGCCTGTCCCGGCGCTTGGGACTATGGACGCCGGCATTAGCAGCGCTCGCTCTCTGGATCGCAGCTCCGTCGGGAGGCATTCGCGATTTCCCATCTTCCAGTTTTCCGGTTTCCGCTGTAGCCCGAAATTTAGACTTACTCGCGCCTCAAGGCCGCATGCCGCGGATTCTAACCACCGATCAATGGGGCGATTACCTCATTTACCGGCTGTACCCTCGCCAACGCGTCTTTTTCGACGGCCGCAGCGATTTTTATGGGCCGGCGCTCGGCGGCGATTACAAGATTTTGCAGGGGGCCGGGCCTCGATGGCCTGAAATTCTGGCCCGCTACGGCTTCGAGCGAGCGCTCTTGCCGGCTGAGTGGCCTCTCGGCAGCATCCTCGAACGGGACCCAGCCTGGCAGCTCATCTATCGCGACAAACAGGCCGTGCTGTTCACGCGCCGGCCGAGTGTAAAGAAAATCGCCGGTTCCGCCGAATGTAGAAGCGACGGTTGAGCCGGATTTAGGTTAAGCCGGATTTAGGTGATGTAATGCTTTGGGCACTGGCACTCACGCTCGGATCGGCAGCGGTTTTCGAGGATATTCGCAGCCGCCATATCCCTAATTGGATCACTGCTGGCGCATTTTGCGCTGCTCTCCTCTATCACGGAATCAGTCGTGGTTTCGCCGGGCTGGCCGCGGCCTCCCTGGGTGCTCTCATCGGCTTCGGAATTTTCCTCGTCTTCTACTGCCTTGGGGCAATGGGAGCCGGCGATATCAAGTTGATGGCCGCGTTCGGGGCCTTGCTCGGCCCTTCCGGAATCTTAATCGCGGCTCTGCTGGCCGCAATCATCGGAGCGGCGCTGGCGGCGGGCGCTGCCGCCTGGAGCCGGCGTCCGGCCATTCCCTACGCGCCGGCAATCGTGTTGGGAGCATGGCTCGCTCTATTGGGCAAAGGTTGAGCAATGCGTCTGGACAAGAGATTCCTTGTGGTGGTCACCATTAGCCTCGGGTGGGCGTTTCTCGTCTCCGCCGCCTTTTATCGCATGGCCCGAAATTCTGGAGGACGGCGAACCGCTCCCAAGGAGAAAGCCGTAGTGGTCGCAGCCAAGGCTTTGGAAATGGGCGCGGTCATCAAGCCGGAAGCCCTTAAGCTCGTGCGCATGCCGGAATCGTCCTTTCCCAAGGGTGGCTTTTCCAAACTCGAAGACGTTGTCGATCGCCCGGTGATCAGTCCTGTATTGGCCGATGAACCGGTGGTCGAGGGGCGCATTGGGGCGCGTGGTTCCGGCGCCGGCGTGGCCCCGTTAATTCCCCCGGGCATGCGCGCCATTTCTGTACGCGTGAACGATGTTGTGGATGTTGCCGGTTTTGTGCTGCCGGGTATGCGCGTGGATGTGCTGGTCACTGGCCGTCCGCCCGGACGCGACGACAGCATCACCACGACTGTCCTGCAAAACATTGCGGTGCTGTCGGCGGGGCAGATATTACAAGCCGATTCCAAAAGCCAGTCGATCAAAGCGGCGGTCGTAACGCTGCTGGTGACACCCCCCCAGGCCGAAGTACTGACTCTGGCCGATAACGAAGGGCACATTCAGCTTGTGCTGCGAAATTCCGCTGACCATGAAAAAACCGAGACTCCCGGTTGGCTGACCAGCCAACTCTATGCCCAAGCAAGGCGCGAGCCGGCGGTTTCCAGCGCCCCGGCACCAAAGCCGTCTCACACGGCGCCCGTCAAGATTGCAACGGCGCCCCCACCTCCTCCACCCGCTCCGGAGCCACCTCCAGACGGCATCCTGGTCATCCGAGGAGATCAAAAAGTGATCGAACCGGTAGGCATCAAAGCATTGCAGCTAAGTGGCGCGAGACCGGCACCCGTGAAAACCACACCAGAGGATTCAAGATGACGACAATACGAAAGCCCCGTGGGGTCAGGCCTTCTGGCCTGCCGCCGGGCTTCTGCCCGGCGCGATCGAGCCAGCAAGGAATCCGGTCCGCCCACGGGGTTTTCGACCCTGCCAACGGCGCGCAGCGCCGCACTTTTGGCTGCCGCATCGCCGGGTCTCTGCTGGTCATCATTTGTCTGTTCTTCGCGGTCGCTGCCCGCGCGAGCGGTCCCGAGGTATCTTCCGACACAACAGAATTAACCATGACCGTTGGCACAGGCACGGTGATCGACTGCCCCGACGGCATCGCGCGCATCGCAGCCAGTTCCCCGGAAATCGTCGACGCCGTGACGGCCAGCAGTAAAGAGGTTTTGTTTCATGCTCGTGCCATCGGCCGCGCCACTATGGTGATCTGGTCGCGATCCGACCAGCGGCGGACGTACAACGTGACTGTCGAACCGAACCTCGAGCCGATGCGCCGCCTGCTGCGGACGACCTTCCCTGATGAAAATTTGGATATTGCCGCGAGTCAGGGCTCGCTGGCGCTGATTGGACAGGCCAGCAGCCAGGCTGTTGCCGATCGTGCCTTGGCACTTGTCTCTGCAACCGTCAAGAACGCCATCAACAACGTCAAGGTAGCTCCTGCAGTCGAAAATCAGGTCGTGCTGCGCGTGCGCTTCGCCGAATTGGACCGCACGGCTGCCGCCCAGTTCGGCGTCAATCTGCTCTCCACCGGCGCTCTCAACACCATCGGAAACATTACCACTGGACAGTTTGCGTCCGCCGCAGTTCAACAAATCGCCGGTTCAAGCACTCAGTTCACGCTTTCCGACATGCTGAACATCTTCGCTTTTCGTCCTGACCTCAACTTGGGCGTGATCATTGCCGATTTGCAGCAACGCGGCCTGGTTCAAATGTTGGCGGAACCGAATCTGGTTGCCAGCAACGGGAAGGAGGCGAGCTTCCTGGCGGGAGGAGAAATACCTGTGCCCATAGCCCAGGCCGGCGCGGGCACCGGCGCCATTTCCGTGCAGTATCGCGAGTACGGTATCCGCCTCTCATTTACTCCATGGATTACGCCTCAGCACACCATCCGCATCCACGTCAAACCGGAGGTTTCCTCCCTCGATCAGGCCGATGGTGTCTCTGCGGCGGGATTCAATATTCCCGCGCTGACCACGCGCCGCATGGAGACGGATGTCGAATTAGGGGAGGGGCAGAGCTTTGTCATAGCCGGCCTGCTGGACGATCGTGTCACCGAAAATTTATCTCAAGTTCCCGGTCTGGCGCACATACCGATATTGGGCGCGCTCTTCAAGAGCCGGTCGGAAAATAAATCCAAAACGGAGTTGATCGTGATCGTGACTCCGTTGACGGCCCGCCCCGTCGTTGGGGCCAGACCGGATCTCGCATGGCCCAAGCCATTTCTGGGAGGAACCAAGGAGCCCACACCATGAACGCCGAAACCATCGCAGCGCGGGATGCCGGTTGGGAACAGCGTATCCGCAAAGGGCCTGTTCTGGGCGGCCTCAAAGTCGAGTATCAGGAGCTGAAGTTCACGCTGCACCGTAAGCTTCTGGATGCCATCAATCTCGATGCTTTAGCCAGTATCGATAACGACCGCATCCGCGCCGAAGTTCGCCAGGCGGTTCGCTCCCTCGTAGACGCCGAGCCAACCCCGCTGACGGCCTCGGAAAAGTACACCATCGCCGAAGAAGTTCTGCACGAAGTCTTCGGTCTTGGCCCCTTGGAACCGCTGCTGCAGGACCCCACCATTTCCGACATCCTGGTAAACGGCGCACGGCAGGTGTACGTGGAGCGGCGCGGCGTTTTGGAACCAACCAACGTTCGCTTTCATGACGACTCCCACTTGCTGCGCATCATCGACAAAATCGTTTCCCAGGTTGGACGCCGCGTCGACGAATCAAACCCCATGGTCGATGCGCGCCTTACCGATGGTTCCCGCGTGAACGCCATTATCCCGCCGCTCGCCGTAGATGGCCCGCTCCTCTCCATCCGCCGGTTCGGCACGGATAAATTGATGCCGGCCGATCTCGTAGCCAAGTTGGCGTTGACGCCCGGAATGATGCAATTTCTGGAGGCCTGCGTAAAGACCCGGTTAAACATCATCGTCTCTGGCGGAACCGGCGCCGGCAAAACCACGCTGCTTAATGCTCTGTCGGCATTCATTTCGCCCAAGGAACGGATCGTCACCATTGAAGATGCGGCCGAGCTGCAATTGAAGCAGCCGCATCTGGCGCGTCTCGAAACCCGGCCGGCAAACCTGGAAGGGCAGGGAAGCGTGCGTCAGAGGCAATTGCTGGTGAATAGCCTGCGTATGCGCCCCGATCGCATCATCGTCGGCGAGGTCCGCGGAGAAGAGGCGCTCGACATGCTGCAGGCGATGAATACCGGCCACGATGGCTCGCTTACCACGGTCCATGCCAACACCCCCCGGGACGCGGTCTCGCGTCTGGAAGTCATGGTGTCCCTGGCCAACGCCAACATGCATCTGTCTGCGATCCGTCAGCAGATCGCTTCGGCAGTCCACATCCTGGTGCAAGCTGCGCGTCTCAGCGACGGTTCCCGCCGCGTAATCAACATCACCGAGGTCACCGGCATGGAAGTGGAGATGGTCACCCTGCAGGATATTTTCGTATTTGAAAAACGCGGTTTGGCCGCCGATGGCACTGTAATGGGCCGGTTTGCCGCCACCGGCATACTTCCCAAATGCAATGAAAAGCTGATCGCTGCCGGCATTCGCCTGCCCGCGAACCTGTTCGATGAGAACGTACCCGTGGGGCCCAAATGATCGTTTTCGTTTTTATCCTGTCCCTGGCGGCGAGCATCGCGACCTATCTGCTGATCGCAAGACACACTGACCGCAAGCAGCGGACCACCGCTGTGCGCCGTCTGCATGGAAAAGCCGCGCAGAACGACGCGAAACAACGTACCGAGCCGCTGCTGATGACAATGGCTGGCGAGGTGCGGGGCGCCATGGCCATGCGCCTCTTGGAGGGCCTCAAGTTAAAGCAGAAGACGGAACAACTGCTCGATACGGCAGACCTCGATTGGGGCGCGGCAGGTCTCACCCACCGGACCGTTGGCGGCCTCCTGATCGGATTTTTCGCGGTCACCCTCGCGCTTCAACGCGTGGAGCCATTGTGGGGATTGGCGGGAGGCGCGCTTCTGGCGATGCTGCCTTGTTTGTATGTCCGTAGAAAAGCTCGCGCCCGCGTCCACAGGTTCGAGGAGCAGTTTCCGGATTGTCTGGAATTCATTGCCCGCTCTATGCGCGCCGGCCATGCCTTCTCGGTTTCTCTCGATATGGTGCACCGGGAATTTAGCGACCCGCTGGCGGGCGAATTCCGGCGCACCTTCGAAGAGCAGAATCTCGGCCAGCCTATGGAAATCGTATTGAAAAAGCTGGGCCAGCGGATTCCATCCATGGATGTCAATTTCTTTGTCTCCGCGGTGCTGCTGCAGAAGCGCACCGGGGGCAATCTCTCCGAGCTCCTCGACAAGCTCGCTCACATCATTCGGGAGCGATTCAAGCTACGGTCGCGGATCAAGAGCATCAGCGCGCAGGGAGTCATGTCAGGGCGTATCATCGCTGCGATCCCGGCATGTATCGGCGGCATGATGTTCATAATCAACCGGCCTTACGCCCAATTTTTCATAGACGATCCGATGGGGCGCAAGCTTCTAGCAGCCGCTCTGGGCCTCCAATTGATCGGTTTTCTGATCATTCGAAAAATCGTCACCATCGAGGTCTGAGGTGCTGGAGATTCTTTCTGCCGCGATTTTCGTGGTCATCACAGCCGTTACCTACTTGATCGGTTTTCAGGTCTCCAACCGCCGGGCCAAGGCGCTCGTGCGGCTGTCCTCCGATCAAACTCCAGAGTTTCTGCCTTCCCCCAGCCTCATCTGGCAGCAATTAGTGAACTGGATCGGCTCCATAGTCCCCGCTTCTCCCAAAGATCTTCCATTGCTGAAGCGGCGTCTGGTGCGCGCGGGTTTCCGCGACCCCAACGCGGTGCGCGTATTTCACGGAGTTCGCGCCGTATCGGCGGTGGTCTTCTGTCTGGGCGGAATATTCGTGGCCACACGGCTGGATTCAGGAAATACGCTGCTGATTATCGGCGCGGGTGCGTTCCTCGGTTACCTGTTGCCGATGCGCTGCCTAATGATCCGCATTGGCCGCAGAAAACACGCCATTGAGCGAGGCCTCCCCAACGCTCTCGATCTCATGGTGGTATGCGTCGAATCCGGACTCGGGCTCGATCAGACCACTCTGCAGGTTGCCAATGATTTGCGCTCGGCTTATCCCGAGATCTGCGAGGAATTCGCGGTGATGAACCTCGAGATGCGGGCCGGCAAGCGCCGCGCGGAGGCTCTCCGTAACCTGGCCGATCGTACCGGCGTGGAGGACTTGAAAAAGCTGGTAGCTGTTCTCATCCAAACCGATCGCTTCGGAACGAGTATTGCCGCGACCCTCCGCGGGCATGCCGACTACATGCGGACCATGGCCAGGCAGCGCGCCGAAGAGGTCGCCGCCAAGCTGGCCGTCAAACTGGTGTTCCCCATTTTTTTCTGTGTGTTGCCGTCCCTGTTCGTGGTTACCGTAGGGCCCGTGCTTGTGCGGCTCGTGCGGGATCTGTTCCCTATGTTCGAAAACATGTAATCAGCCGATAAGTAAGACAAGAAAGGAGCAGCCAATCCATGGATCCAATGGTGGTTCGCATCGGATGTGCCGTATTGGCGATTGCTGTGGGAGCTTTGATCTTCAAGCGCCGCCGCAGCCGCGACACGGAGTAGTCAAAAGGGCGCGCGGCGGGCACGCTCGCCGCGCTTTCTCAGTTCACCGGTATCGTGATCGTGTTGCTCCCCGCCCCGCTAATGGTCTCGGCGAGATCCCAGTTGCCGGGCGGCAGATCGCTCGGTAACGCGAATCTCGTAACTGCGACGCCGATCATCCCCGGAGCCGCTCCCGAAAACGCCGGCACAACCGATTCGCCGTTCACCACAACTTGCGCGGTGCCGAGTAGTGGATCGGGGGGTAGATTCGGTGCAGCAAACCCGTCCGGAAACGGCTGCTGATACCCCCCAAATCCCGTCCCGTAGACAAGAATCATCTCCCCCGGGCTGGCAGGGGCTGCGGCAGTAATTGCCGTGCCATCCGCATGCGCAGCAGAAAACAGCCCCGGAGCGGCAGGCACTACTTGGAAATTCACTGGCACCACGTTTCCGCTCGAATTGTGTACTTCCACGGTCTGCGGCCCGGGCGAAAGACCCGAAGGCAAAAAGAAATTGATTTGTTGCGGCGAAACATAGAGCAGGGGCAGCAATTGGCCGCCGCACACGAGCGTAACGCCCGCGAGCGATTGGGGCAGTGGACCCGCATCGGGTCCAGCCGGAGCTGTTCCGGTTTCGGAAGCCAAGCTTGTCCCGTAAAGAGTCGCAAGCGAGCCGGGCGCCACATCGGCAGTCTGCGATGCTGCGTTCACCACGACCGGCGAGGCAGGCGCCGGGGCAGTTGGGGCTGCTACCGCCTGAATATTGCGGGGGGCGGCCATAACGATGCTTGCCGGATCGGCGGTTCCGCTCAAATCGAGGTTCCAGCCCTGAAATTGCCAGCCGGCTGCCGGGGTGAAAGTAACCGCCACCTGCGTGCCAGCCGCAAAAAAGCCGTCGGTAGGAGAAGGCGAAATCTGCCATGAACCCGAATTAGCCGGCCGGCTGCTCCAAGTGAGCCGGTAGAGTGTCTGATATTTCGCCGTCACAGTTTCGAGCCCGGGCGTAGCCACCACGACCCCATTGGCTGCCCCTTCCCAGCTTGCGAAATCGTAGCGCACTCCGCTGGGGCCGGCTACGGATTGAGGGGCGGTAATGGTAATGCTCGTTCCTACCGGTTTCTGCACCGAGCAAGGAGTGATGCACGACGAGCCGTCCACTGTCAGCGGCAGGCCCGGTGGAATGCTGTTCACGTTGATGCCGTTCGCCGCGTCGTATTCCGCCGTCATCCGCAGACCGGTGCTCGCTTGTGCTTGCGTTATGGAAATCGTTTGCGTCGCTGCACCCCCGTTGGACCAGTCGTGCCAAGTCCAGGGTGCGCCCGAAGAGTCGGTCTGGCTGGCAGGAGCGGCAATCGTGTGCGTGCTGCCCGCCGCCCAGTAAACGTTCACAGGGGAGGCCTGATTTGTCCCATCGACGACTAGTGGCAATCCCGGCGGATTGGTCAGCAGTGTCACTCCCACGGCGGGCACGAACTGCGCTGTCAACGATGCCGGCGAGCTTAAAGGCGCCACTTGATAGGCG
>DATBID010000025.1:0-14203 GCA_036557125.1 Bryobacteraceae bacterium
AGGTTTCTCCTTGCCGGGCCGGGCGTCAAACTCATCCATCACAGCGGAAAAACGCGCAATTCGGGTGTTGATGTCGGCACGGGTTACAAAAAGGAAATACGCAAGCCGCTCAAGCTCTGTCAGAAATTTCGCGATTGCCGCTTGGTCCCCCGGCGCGCGTTTCCATAAACGCAACATTACCGGTGGCATCCAATCCTTATTGTCGATGCGATCAAGTGATCGCACGGCCTTCGCAGCTTCGTCCCCGAATTGTTTCTTCACGCCAGTTGCGTCGCCCAGAAGCAGCATCGCATCGGCGATAGGCTCAAGCGTATCGGATACGAACTTCTCGGCATTTCCGTTGAATGGCGTGACAAATTTCGGGAAACCTACTTCGAGGGCCATACGTGGCTTATCTCGCTCGAAGATAGAGCGTATATGGCCGAACAATTCCACCATCCGGTCACGGCCAAGTGCCAGCTCCGCTGTCTCCCATCGCTCCGCTAAGTCTTTCTCGCGCATCGCTCCCGCGCGATCTAACAAATTTGCTTTCAGGATGTCCGTAGCAGTCAGATCAAGACCGCGCGCGTTTAAGACCGTGAAGATGCGGCGTGCGGCTTCAGGCGTAGGAACCGCTACCACTACCAGATAGCAACGTTGGATGAGATAAGCGATCAGCCTGTTGCGTCGATCTTCGTTCATTTTCTCAAGTTCGGAGCGCAGGTGCAGTGCGTTACGCGCTATGTTTTGCTGGCTCCCTTCCAGTGTTTCGGGATCGGGCAAATCGGTCGTGGCTCCGGGATTTTGGATATATTTCTGAAAGAACGCACGATCGCGCTGACGCAGCAAGAGCCTGAAACGATCCTCTGCGCCGCTGTCCGGATTTGCCTTCTGGTAAACGTAAATTCGACGCGTGACTTTGATTTCGGGATCGGTCGTCAAATCGCGCAGTATGCTCAATATGATCGTCAACGTCGTGAGACGCTGCTGACCATCAACGACGCGTGACAGTGGCTTATGAGGCTCCTTGATAAGAACGATGCTGCCGAGAAAATAAACGTCGTCTCCATTGTCCATTGCTTCGACGAAGTCAGTCAAAAGCTCCTGAGCCTGCGCATCTTCCCATGCGTAAGGACGCTGGTAAGCAGGGATTTCAAAAGCATACGTGTCGCTGAATATCTCGTTGAGCTTGCTCTCATGAGCTTCGATTAGGCTCAATTGCGAAGTCATGCCCCCTCCAGTCAGGTTGCGCTCAAAAGCTGGAGCAACGTTAGCGCGATCTTTCCAAATTCGCGAGGCTGAAAGTGGCCTATTTCGGCGCGAAATCCGACCATTTGCGGTGCGCGTTCTTCGCAGGCTGGGCCGTGGCCGGCGCATCGATCACCTCGGCAATCGCGTCCATGGCGCGCCCATGGGAGTCCGACCGGAACAGATGCCCGTAGCGGTCCATCGTGACCTGCAAGCTGGAATGACCGGCGAAGGTCTGCACCGTCTTGGGCGGCAGCCCGGCATCGATCCAGCATGAAATGGCGAAGTGCCGGAGTGCATGCCAGTTGAATTGTTCCGGGAAGTCGTTCCGCCGCTGCTCCTGCCAGCGGGCCGCGAGCCGCTTGAACAGCGGCAGCCATTTCGACTTGATCATGCCGTCATGGCTCCAGTGGGTGCCCATGTAGTTAGGAAAAACGAGATCGCCTGCCTTGGAATAGGCGGTGATCTGCCGCCAGCCGCGCAAGGCACGGATCACGCCCTCGCCCAGCGGAATGGTGCGGATGCCGGCCTTGGTCTTGGGCACATCCTCATCGCGATAAGCATCGACGCGGGTCTGCACGCGCACCTCGCGTTGCTCAAAGTGGATGTGCTGCCAGCGTAGGGCGTGCAGCTCGCCCGCGCGCACGCCGGTCGCGGCGGCGAAGAGCAGGATGACGCGGAAGCGCTCGTCCGCCAGGCCGATCAGCTCGCGCATGATCTCGGGGCTGGGCGGCGTGATCTGTTTGCACTCATCGGCACGGCTCGCCAGCACCTCCACGTCCCTCGCGGCATTGAAGGCGATCAGGTCGAGGCTGATGCCGTAGGCCAGCATGACTTGCAGCATGCCGATGATCTTGCGCGTGGTCGGAACGGAAACGCCGAAGGCGCGAAGGTCGTCACGAAATTTCGTGACGGTGCCGACGGTGAGCTGCGCCAGCGTCCTGTTGCCGATGCCCTTCTCGAAGACATGGAATTCATGGCCGGGCTTGGCATGCTTCTTGGCATGCCAGTCGGGATCGGGAGCGATGTAGTTTTTGACGTAGCCCTGATACGTGATGAAATTCCGCCGCGTCATGCGCTCGCGGCGCTCCATGCGCTCTTCGCAATGGGTGAGGAAACGCTCGCCCAGCTCGCTCACGGTGATTTTATCGGCTTCAGGCCGGTAGGTGCCCTTGCGCAGCTGGCTTTCGATCTCGATGCGGTAGTCGTCGGCCTCCTTGCGCGTGTCGAATAGCTTCTTTCCGCGCTTGCCGTCGGCGTCGTAGAAATCGACGAGGTAGCGGATGCTGATCTCGCCTTCCTTGTTTCTCCATTTTCGTTTGCGGATGCTGGCCATGAGAAGGGTGATGGAAGCGCCCATGGCAAGATGCCAAGGGCGTGGTGCAATCGCGTTAAAGGGCGTGCGAAAGATTCCCTCTAGGTGCTCAAACCGCCTTCCTTCAAAGGCGGGTTTGCGCAGCAAACCCAATGGATGCCTCTTTCGGGGGGAGCGGCAGTCAAGGCCGCCCGGCCGCGTAAGCGGCGGGCGCTCGTCTTGGCCTTGACGGCCGCTTCGGGGGGTGTCCCCCCGCCTAAGAAATGAATTCCGCGAAGCGGTCCTTATTGCTTGCGCGATAGGATCGTTACCCGAAGGGCCGAGACGCCGAAGGCGGCTCGGTCCCGCGCAGCACTTGCGGAGCGGGATAGAGCCTGGTCCCGCCGCAGGCGGGATGCGCCCTCACGCCGGCATGGGTGCGGATGGTTTGCGCCGCTTGGTGCGCGCAGGTTTGCTCTTCATGGGCGCGGCGTTATCCGCCGATGGATCTGGCTCCCCACGCACGGCAACGGCCAGCACCGTGTCGGGTGGCGTCAAGAGCAACTTGCTCTGTCTCTCACCATCAAGGTCGGTCCAGATGAGACGACTGCGATAGTCCTTGGTGGGTTGGAAACCCGCCTTGGGAACGAACGTCTCCACGCTGAAATGCACGTCAACGGCGTTCACCGAGATTTGGTCCTCCGCGAGAAACAGAAAACCGTGCTTCTTCGAGAACGCCTCGACCGTCTCCTCCATCAGAAAATTGTCCCGATTCAAGAGAAGCACGCGCGCGTGAAACGAGCGCTCCGAAGGTATCGGCAATTGCGTCTCCGGATCGAACGGCTCGACGGCGACAATGTGCTCAAGGGGGATAAGACGGTTACCGATCGTTACGGTGCTATTCATGGACATCTCCTATTGTTGTTGTTTCGACATCCGGTATGCGGACCGGCGCAACCAGACAAGCGGCGCAATTTGTTGGAATGAATTATTGCGCGGATGGCTGCGCATGCGGACGGAAAGGTTCGGTAACGTTTCGTAGGGCGACGCAACGCATCGGCTATCCGAGCTTCGCCCGTCGCGCGGGAACGCGCCGCATTCGCCGCGTGATTTCTTAAAATCATTTTTGGAAAAGACGCCCCCATGAGACTCGCGATATCAATCGGTCATGGATTCTGATATTTCACAAACAGCTGCTTTGCCATCGCCGGTTTCGAGCAAGCCGGAGCAGCCGCCGCGCATCGCGGGCGACATTCTGCATGGGGCGGATGACATCGCGGAATTCTTGTTCGGCGACCGAAGGCAACGCCGCCGGGTTTACAATCTCGTCGAGGGAAACGCGCTACCGATATTCCGAATGGGCATGAATATTTGCGCGCGAAAGAGCGTGCTTCTGGAATGGATCGCGCAACAGGAGTGCGCGAGCGTCACCCCGCTGCAACGCGGCCCTAGTGACTAGCGTTGCCCGGAAACCCAGCCGAGCGACTCGCGCGCCTCCGGTCGTCCGCCAAATAATTGGCAGGCATGCTCCCCTTCGGGATCGCCGCTATTGAAGGTGAAGCCGGTGCACGTCCCGACGGGACGGCACTTGGCGGCGCACTCGTTGATGTTGCGCACCATAAACCGCTCTTGCGGGGTGCGCGGCGACGTGCCGCCACCGAGGATCGTGTCACATGAAATCTTGAAGCCGCTCACCTTCACGGGGCCACCCGAGCAGCGCACAATACCATCTGAAGGCGGAGGCGTCGCTTGAGCGAGCACAACGTGGCTGTCGTTTGGGAGCGCGCCCTTTCGCACGGGTGTCTTGCCCGCGATCGGGTCGTCGACACGTTCTCCATAGACATAGCCCGCATTATTGTCCGGCGTGAACGGCTTCCGGAAAAGGTAGCAGTAGCGTGGCCGGTGCGAGCCGGGTCCATACTGGTTCCGATAGAACGAAAACCCGTCGCAATTCCGCGCCTCGCAGAATCGCGCGCATTCAGCGACGCTCGCCTTGAGTTCGGTTGCAAACGGCGCGACCGATGGTGCCGTGTTTTCGCGAAGGCGATAGCCAAGCCCCGCGAGTTGGCGAGCCTCGGCATCGTGCTCGCGTTGGACGGCTTCCGGATCGCCGTCCAGCCGATCAAGCAAGACGGCCTGCTCTTCCTTTTCCTTCTGTTCCCGGTCAAAGGCTTCCTGCCGCGACTTGATCCGGGCTTCCTCTTCCGGCGAGGGCGCGGGCGGCTCAGATTGCGGCTGCGCGATCTGCGGCTGCACCGGCTCCTTGAGAGGGGGCGCGGGCGGCGGTGCGGCTGGGATGTCCGGTTTGTCGGGTGCCTCGGCCTGCTGCCGCGGCTGGACCGGCGGCAATGGCTGCTTCGGCGGTTCGGCGCGGCGTTCTGATTTTTGCGGCGCAGTCTTTTTCGGCGGCGGTTCAACGGGCGGTCTGTTCTCCGCGACGGCTGGCGTGTCGGATTGGGGTCGTTCGGACGGGCGCTGCGACCACCAATATCCGACCGAAACAGCGATTAGCGCAGCCCAGAAACCGGGCATCACCCAGCGCGGAAGGGGCCGTGACGGCACGACGGCAGGCATGCGTGGCGGAGGTGGCGCAGCTTCGGCATCTTCAACGCGCGCATGCTCCGGTTGTCGCGTGTCGCTCGTGGCTTGCGACGACGGAGGTTCGGGCGAGCTGGCGGTTTGGCCGAGACCAGTGTCGCTATTCTCTGGCGGAGGGGCATGGCCCGGTTCGACCGCTTCGGAAACCGCGCTGATCGGCGGCGCTTCGTCTTGCGGGCCGCTTATGGGAATGACCGTTGCGCCTGACGCAGCCTTCTTTGCCACCTCTTTGCGCGCACGGGTGCGGCTGTGGCTATCCCGAAGTTCCTGCCGCTCGGCATCAAACCCGTCGCTGGCACCGAACAGCACACGCTCGGCGGCGATCGTATCGTAAGGGGGAGGATCGTCGTCGGCCCAGTTCCAGAGCGTCTTTACGCTGACGCCCAAGGCGTGAGCTGCTTCCTTGGGGTCCCAAGGACTCCCGACGACGGCATCCGGCGGAATCTCGGGGCGTGTCCCCCGGACAATAAAATGCCAGTAGATGAGCTGGCCGAAGCTCCACGTGGTCCGGTCTGGTCCGAGATCGATGCTTTTTCGAGCCATGGTGCGCTTCGTTACGCGTGATTTCCCTTGGCGGGCGCTTCGTTTCGCTTCATCCGCTTTTTGTTTCCGCACGCCTGTGTCCCTCTGAAGCGACGGGATTCCCCGGCACAGAGGAGCACGCCATGATTATCCATCGTAACAACGGGCACGCCAACCACTCGACCCCCGAGCAGCGTCTGGAGGCGATGCGGCGTCATCACGAGCAGAGCCGCCAGCTCCCCGTAGCGCCAGCCCATCGGGGCGACGCACCACCCGCTCCGCCAACCCCGCCGCCGCCTGGTGCAGGAGACATTATCTATGGCGCGGCGGCCATCGCGCGCTTCATCTTCGGCATGACGGAGGATGCGCGGGAGGCCAAGCGTAACCGCCGCCGGGTCTTCGGCCTTTGGGCCTACTACCGGGATCGCGGGGAGGATGCCGGTTTCTTCAAACTGAAGGGGGCCGTGTGCCTGTCCAAATCGAAATGGGGCGCGTTTCATGGCCTGTGATCCTTGGCGGCCACGCCACGCATGGGCTGGCCGGGACGGACCGCCGCTGCCGTCCCGTGGCGCGTTGAAGCCAGCGGCAGAAGGCGCGGCGTTGTCCCATGATAGCGCCGCCTCTGCCTCTTTTGCCGCGCGCGGCGCATGGTTTCCCGTCGATTTCCGACAATTTCCGCAATGGCACAGGCGAGCGCCACGTCCTGCTCGCGAAGCAGAGCGGCGATGGCGGCGGCCCGGGTGGGGCCGGACAGAACGTCCACTGCCGCGAGACGCATCCCGTAATGGAGCCTGAGACGCGCGATGGTCGCACGGAGCACGGAATCGAACGCACGCGCGATGTACGCGCGCTCCATGGCGCTGCCGTCGCTGGACGCATGCTGCTGGAGCCGCCGCCTCCCGGATTTGGAGGCGCTCCCTTCTCCAAATCCCCGGTTAGTCCCGTTCATGGCTTCGCCTTCGGCGCTCGTCCCACCACGCTTTGATCTTGGCTGCCTCCTGCTCCTCGGCATCATTCCTTGCCTGCGCGGCTGCGACGCGCCGGGCCGCCTCCTGCGCGTCTCTCCCCATGGCGGTCTTGGGCGGCGCGGAACGCGGAGCCTCCGGCTGCTTGCCGGTACCGCCCATGAATCCGTCAAACAGCCGCTCGGCGATGGCGGTCAGCGCACCAAGCGCGCCAAGTCCGATCCCGCTTACGGCGTCGGCGGGGTCGCGCATTCGCGTGGGGCCGTGCGCGGGCGTCTCGAAATCTTCCCGCTCCTCGCGTTCTTCCTTGGCCTGCGCGGCTTCACCATCCGGGCTGCACACTTCCCTGGAAGCTGAATGGAATTGCGCGGCGCGGTCCACGCCCGACAGGCCATCATCATGCACATCCCACATAAAGATGACGGTTTTGTCCTTGGTCCTGTCCTTGCTGATTTCCCGGCCCGTGATGAAGAATTCCTCTTCGGGACCAAGATCGCGCGCGAAGGTCGGACGGCGCATCGCCTCGTAACGTGCAGGTTCCGGCTCGCTCGGAGGCGGAAGATCGTGCAGCCGCGGCGAGCGCAGGCCGAGTTGCTGGCGGTCGCGCAACTCCTGCCGCTCGTCTCCCTGCCGCCGCAACAGCTGCGCATAGTCCCAATCGCGGCAGGTGCGAAGCTCTTGGCACGCCACGCCGCGCCGCGAATCCAGTTCCGCGCTCTGCCGCGCGATGATATCGGCTTTCATCTCGGCGAGGCTTTCCGTTTCCATGCCGCGGCGCTTGGAGTCATAGTAGGTCGCCCATTCGTTGCGGAACTCCGTGCGCACCTCTCGATAGGCTTCATTGCGCACCTGCCGGTAAGCCTCCTTGCCTTCGGCGAAGAACGTGATTCGCTCCTCCTGCTGCCGCTCTTTCAAGCTCCGCCATTCGTGCGATGGTGCCGCCGTGCCGCGCTCGAAGTAGTCGAGCGGTTCGCTCACGCGCTCCTGCTCAATGCGGTCATCTTCCTTTTCATAGGCGCGAAGCTGCTGCCACGTGGCACGCGTGGGCGACGCGGTGCGCTCGCTAAACGGCTTCAGGCGTTCATCGCAGAAGATGAGTTCCTGCTGGCGCTCGTATTCCCTGGCCCAGGTTTGTGCCCGCGTGTTCTCGAACGACGTATCGAGGGCGCGCCCGGTTTCCGGATGCACGGCGCAGAGCATGACATGCACGTGCGGCTGCTTGCCTTCCTCGCCGTGGCAAACGATCAGCGCCTCGTGCTCGGACCATTTCATGTGGGCGAGGAAGCTTTCGGCGGCCTCAATCATCTGCTCACGGGTTGGATTCTGCGAGCGATGCCAGTTGAGCGAAAAGTGCTTCACCGGGTTTTCCAGCGGCCTTCCCCCCGCCCGGATGCCCGCCGCGCGCTTGAGGTCCTCGGCGGCGCGTGCCGTCCAGAGCATCGTATCCACGGCCAAGGTGGGATGGTCATCGGGCATATTCAGCGTGTGAGTCCATTTCACGCGCTGGGATGTCTTCGCCCGGTCCGGATCGTGCAGCAGATAGGCCGCGAGCTTTTTGAACGATTTTCCCGAGGCGTGCAGCTTAGGCACCATGGCGCGCCGCCTTTCCGATCATTTCGCGGATTTCCCGCAGCGCGGCTTCCAGCTCTCCGGGTGCTGGCAACTGCCACTGGTGCAGACGGCGCGCAATCTGATTCAGATTCGCGCCGATGCGCTTCACCTGTGCAATGAAGAGGGGATCAAGATGTGCGGGCGTGGCCTCGCATTTCGGAATATTTCGCCCGGCGAGGAGTTGCGTCCGCCCATATTCAAACGCCGCCATGCCAGCGCGTGCCGCCCGCGCCCGCACGAATGCGATCTCACGCAGCGTGAGCTTCAGATTGAATTGCGCGCACCGCTTCTCCGACTTGGCCGGCCGACCCATGTCCATTGCTCCTTGCAGAGCGCATGCGTCCTTGGGGGGAATGCGGGGGCAACCGTCCTGCCCCCGCACGCGAGAGGTTTGCGGTAACGCAAACCACATCTCGCTACGCTCTACGGCCCGATATAACCCCGGCGCACAACACGCGCAGCATCCAATCGCGCTTCAAATCAAACGACTGACCACGCCGCACGATTCCTTCACGCGCCATACAAAACATTCCCGCCGAAACCGTTCGCCGATGTGGTTTGTAAGAAAACGAAGTCGCGGGAGCGCGCCGTGCGACCGGTTCACGTCAAGATCGGACTGTTCGTATTCCTGTGGCACGAGATCACGGTGTGCTTCGCGTGCGGTGCCGACCTTGCGTGCCTTGCGACGGTTGCGGTGTTCTTTGGTGCGGCGATCGTTCGGGCCACGGGGATCGAGATCGCGGGCATGACCGGCCCGGTGACGGCGGCCTTTGTCCAGCACGGCGTGCTGTGGCTGGTGGTCTATTTCTGGCTGGCTCCGGGGTTTGTGCGGAATCTTCCGATCAGCATCACGCTGGCAGGCTTCGTTGCGATGGCGTTCGTCGGCGCATGGAGCCGCCGCGCATTCTTCGTGTGGATTCAAGATATCGACGGTCAATGGTTTCGCGACCGCTCCGAAGCGGTCGTGGGCACCGCCATGGGCGGGGTCGCCGTAGCGGGCCTCGCCCACTATCACTGCGGCAGCATCCTCCCGCTCGTTGGCTACATCCTGTTGCCGGGCCTTCCGTTCAGCTTCGGATGGCTCGCGGTCACGCCCGCGATGCGCTTTCGCTTCGATGCGCAATTCGGGGACAACGACACTTTCCACGACATCGGCGCAAGCGGCGAGTTCTGAGATGGAACAGCACCTTCCCATTCCCTACGGCTACAATCCGCTGCGGAAGACCTTCCCGAGCTATGTGGGGGACAGGCATCTCTGCACCTTCGGACCGGCGCGGAGCGGCAAGGGCGCAACCCTCATCGCCCAGGCGCTCATGCGCGCCGTGCACAGCGCGGTGGTGATCGATCCCAAGGGCCAGAACGCGGCGGTGACGGCGCGCGCGCGGCGCGCGATGGGGCAGGACGTGTTCGCGCTTAACCCGTTCGGCCTGCATACGGGCGCGCCGTGGCATCTGCCGCGTAACCGCTTCAATCCCCTGTCGCAGCTCGATCTGAGCGATGCGAACGTCGCGGCCAAGGGCCGGGCCATCGCGCAGGCGATGATCGTCACCGAAGGCCGTGACCCTTATTTCGACGAGACGGGCCGCGACTTTACCATGATGACCAATCTCCACGTCGTGGAGACGCATGGGAAAGACGGCACGCTCGCGCATACCCGCAAGATCATCACCGACATCGCCTCAAGAAGCGCGGAGGGTGCCCGCCACCTGATCCGGATGAGCAAGAGTCCTTACCCCTTCATCAGCCAGCCGGCGGGACGGTTCCGGGACCCCGAGGCGCGCGATATCGCAAGCGCCATCAACACGGCGGTCACGCAGACGGCGTTCCTTGATGATCCCGCGCTGACGCATCCGAGGACAGGAACACTCACCGGCAGCGATATTGATCTCGCGCAACTCAAGCGCAAGCCGATGACCTATTACGTCATCCTGCCGGGCGAACTGCTGCAAAGCTACGGTTCGTTCCTGCGCCTGCTGATCACCGCCTGCATCAATCAGGTCATCTCGGCGCCCGGTGGATATCCGGTGCTGATGATCCTCGACGAATTCGCGCGGCTGGAAAATTTGCCCGTGGTGACCAGCGCCTTCAGCTTTGCCGCCGGGTATAATTTCCAGCTGTGGCCGTTCCTTCAGGACCTCGCCCAGCTCCAGCATGTCTATGGCAAGGAGTGGAGCAGCATCCTGTCGGCCTGCGGCATGACGCAGTTCTTCACGCCCGTGGATATGGAGACGGCGGAATATATCCAGCGGCGGGGCGGCACCATGACCGGCGAAACGCGAAGCCGCAATTACACCGGAACATTGATCAAACGCCCGCAAGGAGAGTCGCGGAGCGAAGCGCGCATCCCGCTTCTGCCGATCGAGCGTGTGATGAGCATGGCGCCGGACGAGTCATTAGTGTTCTTCGCGGGACGGCACGAGCCGCTGCTTGCCGGGCGGCGTCCTTACTGGACGATCCCGCGCCTTGCCGGTCTCTACGATCCCGATCCCTTCCACATGCCATGATAAGCCGCGCACACATTCGTATGCGCGGCTCGCTGGCGCTTACCAGCCAAACGCCTCCCAGCCGTCGTCTTCGCCAAGCCAGGCGATAAAGCGGCGGTCGCCACTGCTGCGCCAGATGCGCTTCGCTTTGCGGATCGCCTCGGCTTCGCTACGCGCGGTGACCGCGATTTTGTAACCGGTGGTCGCGATGAAGCGAACGTCGAATTTATTCAACCGCTCGCTGGCTGAAATGTGCAGGACAGGTGATGATGATTCAGTGGTCATGGGAAACTCCTTCGGTCTAATGAGAGAAAAACGCACCGGCTGCGCGGGCAGCCGGTGCGAGATACGTAAGCGTGCTTACGCGGCTTTCGCCTTGGCGCGGGGCTTCGGAGCCTTAGCCGGAGCCTCGGACGCTTCGGTGCTGGTTTCGGCAGCCGGTTTACGGCGGTTCCAGACCATGGACGCCTTCACGCCACTATCGGCCATGAACAGCGCCGCATTCAGCGGAGCGTCCAGAAGCGGCGCATCGAGGGACACCGAGATGAAGTCCCGGCCCTGCTCGCTGGTGCGTTTCCACGCCGCGCCCAATTCAACGTGACCGTGGGCGGTCTCGGAGATGAGGCGGTAGTCCGGGCCGTTCTCGCCGTTCTTCTTGACCGGCATGATTTCGACGGGGCTGAACTGGAAGTGAAGCGTCGAGATATCGCCGCTGAAGCTGTCCGTCTCCTTGTCGTGGATAAAGGTGCCAATAATCATGTTACTCTCCCTTACTTGGTTGAGACCGTCACAGCGACGATCGGTTGCCATGAGTCCGCGGGGGCGCTCAGGCTTGAAACGGCAACAGAAAAATTTCAGAAACGGGCGTCTGCCCTAAATTTTTCTGTTGCGTTCCCAACGGGCGCGCGAAGCGCGTCACGCCGCGCCGCCGCAGCATGGCAACACGATCCATCGTCGCCGGGATCGGACGAGCGTAAGGGAGAGGAACGGATGGCAACGGAAGGCGGCAGAAAGCCAGCGGAGCTTGCTGTCGGCAACTTATTTCGACGTTGCCTTCTCAGCGCGCGAAGAAAACCAGAGTAACGGCAAGAGACATTTAGGCCGTGAGTTGTTTCAACCCGGCGTTAGGGCGTGACGTGTGCGGAAGGGTTGGTGCATTGCACGCCGCCTGCCACGCAGCGAGGGGATCGTAATGTTTGTCGCCCATGATTTGGTCGATTAGCCCGGCACCATAGGCCAGCGCCAAAGAAATATTCTCTTTCGACACGGCAATCGTATCGCCGTTCAGTATGATGCGGCGGATGTGCATGAATTCCGCGCGATCGTCTAACTCGCCCAGCAAGCAAAGCCGGACCGGGCGGCGGCGGTGTTTCCAATAGTTGATCTCTTGAAATCCTCCATAGCCTGCGCTTGAGGATTCGACGACCTCTATGCCGTCATGAATCACGCAGGCGAATTGCGGCGTGTGGGTCTCGATGCCCCCTGACAAACGGACACACGCCGAGGAGGTCGACGTGTTGATCAGCGTTCGGTCGTAATAGCAAAAGCCAACAAAGGGATTATGACGGCGCTCGGGTTGCGGTCCTTTCGCATGATGCGAACCCGAGATGCGGGGCGTTATCCGGTAATCTTTGACAAGAGTTGAACTCCAGAACACTTCAATAGTGCCTGACGCTTCGCCATCCCCAACATCCGCGAAGTAGGAGCCGCTCTTCCGAACCTCAACGGGCGACGGATAAATCCAGGTAAACTCCCGCACTTCGTAGAGAGGCGATTCCGTGGATTCGTATGGCAGCTTCTTGGGGTTAGTGATCCGAAAGGTCGCTTTCACGGCATCATGGGGCACTGGCACTGCAACCGCCCGCTCCGCTCGTTCAAGAACCTCGTCGCGCCACGTGCCTTCGGCCCCGGACTGGCTGACGGCGTGCATTTTCTTCAGGACACGGAAGGCTTTTCGGAAACCGCTGATGAGGCCCATTCGCTGCTTCCCGGTCTAAATTGAGGGGTGTTCTTTGGCAGGGGCGCGATTGATCGCGGCCCTTGCCGAAGGCACGGATAGATTGACCGACACCCGGAGCGCCCCGAGTTGGGCGCGCGTTGGCTGATAGCGCGCGCTTTCTCCACGCGATTTCTGACTGAGCCATGTCGTCATCAACGCTTCTTCACGCTCGGAAAGGCGGGGCGAGAATTCTGCCGTGACGTTGAGCGTTTCAATCTTCTCGACAGGAGGTCTGTAACCTTGGATGGTCAACCCCATGGTCTGCGCATGGACCCATACGCGAAGCTTGAAGTCGTCATCACCTTCGAGCTGCATGGCGCTCGCCGGATATTGCCTCTTGAAATATTCGAGGCTTGCACGAATCGCGCGGTCATCACTCGATGCAACATTGTCGTCAAGTGTAATGCCGGTGTGATCGATCGTAACACGGCCATCCTTCGGAAGTATGATGGCGATATGATCTTCAGCCCGCTCAATTGAGGTGGCGGGAATCTCGAACCGCTTGATCAGAATGCTCCAGAGCCGTTCGATCTCTTCGAGTTCATCGTCAGTAAAAGGGCGTGTCTGCGCTGAGCCGATAATCAGTCTGGCTGCATGACTGAAAAAGCCGGGCCATCGCCGGGATGTATGCCCGGATTTCGCGTTGGGTGTGGTGTTGGCTGTCAGCATGATGCTGCCTTCAAGGCTCTCGGATAGCAAGCCTATCTCAATTGACCTGAAAGTAAAAAGCGCACGGTAAGCTCGTGTAATCACTCGCATTTATAAACAAGCTGCATTGCCATCGGGATCAGGTTAGCTCTTCATCATTCGGACTTGTGAAGGTTTCCACCAATTCAAGCACGTGACGCCGGAGCCGGTCGGTCCGGATCGAGGAGTATATTTTGATGAGCCGATTGATCTGGCGCGATTGCCGTGGCGTGCTTGCTGACACTAGCGGCTCGTGAGTCGCGGCGAGGATAGCGTGAATCCCGACCCCCAGCGCCGCCGCGATGTCCACCAACCGGCGCACAGTCACGCAATTGATCCCTTTCTCGTATTTTTGCACCTGCTGGTAGGTGAGTCCGAGGGCTACGGCGAGGTTTGATTGTGTCATACCGGCGCGAATACGATAGCGGCAGATGGCACGGCCTAACCGCGCATCAAACGGGAGGGTGGATGTCGGCATGGTAGGGAGCATAGGCGTGTGGAGGCGTCGGCATATCGTCCGGGCTTGAATTGAAATTCCAGAAGCGCGCCGCGAAGGCGATCTCCTCTGGGCCACAGGCATCGGCGTAGATCGCCGTGGTGCTGAGCCGCGAATGCCCCATCCATTTGCTGGTAAGATTCAGCGGCACGCCCGCTTGCAGGGTGCCGACGCCGAACGCGTGCCGGAGGCCACGGGGACAAGCGGCCTTGCCGACGATCTGACAAATCATCATCACGCGCTTGATGATCCTCCATCCTGTCACACGGTGGCGGGGCCAGAGCCGCTGCCGCGAGCGTTCGGGATCACGCTGCGCGCTGC
>DATBID010000026.1:0-11706 GCA_036557125.1 Bryobacteraceae bacterium
AGTTATAGGTTTCTGACTGGACCCTGTTCAGCTAGTAAGACCTGGTTTTGGACCTTAAGTCGCTCCAGGCCGCTGCCTCGAACGGCGAAGCGGGTCAGCAAACAAAGGACTTCGGCACCGAGGGTCACGTTTCCCAAATCCCAAAGCCACACTCGAACTAGCCTCGAAAACTAGTTCGGATGCGTTTCTTCGCCAACCGTACGCGAGCTTGTCGTTTCGATCTTATGAAACGACAGGCTCGCGAACCCCTTACCCCTCCTCGTGTTCAACCCGGCGACACAATCCTGGTTCACGCGGGCCTGTATGTTGGTGACCGTTTCCATTACATGAACGGAGCGCCGCGGCCGGGCTATTTGGCCATGGGCAATTACTTTGATGGCACCTACTATCTGACGCAGAGCGGCACTCCGGATAAGCCCATTGCCATCAAAGCCGCAGGTGACGGCGAGGTGATTTTCGATGGCGACGGGTGCCAGAACCTGTTCAACCTGATGGGTGGCAATTACAATTACTTCGAAGGCATCACGGTTCGGACCACGAACGTGGCGTTTCTGCTCGGCATCAAAGGTATCGCCGGCGCGAGCGGGTTCACTCTGAAATACTCCAAGGTTTACGACGTCGGCCGCGTAGTGCAAGACGACTGGTCCGGCTCGAAGAATTTCTACATCGCCGACAACATACTCATCGGCCGCCACGATCCGAACAAAATGATGGGCTGGATCGGTTCGCCTTGGGACAAAATTCCCCGGTTTCCCCGAACTGCTTCTCTCCGAGTACGCGATCAAAGTTTATGGGCAAGGCCATGTGGTGGCCTACAATCGCATGGTTAACTGGCATGACGGAATCGATGTTGCCACCTATGGCACACCGGATGGAGCTCCCAACGATATTCCGGATCGAGTTCCTCTGGCAATCGATTTCTATGGGAATGACATCCAAAACATGGGCGACAACTGCTTTGAGACCGATGGCGGCGCCCGCAACATTCGCGTTTTTCGGAACCGCTGCTTCGATTCGGCGGCCGGCGCGCTGAGTGTGCAGCCCATGTTCGGAGGACCCGTCTACTGTTATCAGAACCTCGTCTACAACGCGCCCACGGGGTCTCTAAAATACATCGAGGGATCCTCGGGCATCCTGATCTACAACAACACCATCATTGGCGAGGGTCGCGCCGGCCCGACTTCCAACCAGCAATACCGGAATAACCTGATTCTGGCGCAAGGCGCCTTCGATCCCGTGTTCGCCGTCACCACCTACACCAACTACTCCAGCTCGGACTACAACGGCTTCCGTCCTAACCCCGACAAAGCAGACTCCTTTGAATGGAACTCCCCAGCTTTCGGAGTGGTTTGCCGCTTTCGGTCAAAATCCGGTGCAGCGCCGGTTTCGGACCCTTCAGGAGTATCGGGAAGCAACCGGCCAGGAGCAGCACAGCGTGTTGATCGACTACAATGCCTTCGCGCACGTTCCCATGCCGGATCGGACCGATCCGCAACACGTTTATACACGCGACGGATTCGATTTCAGCCTACGCTCGGGTTCACCTGCGATTGACGCCGGCGTGGAATTGCCGACCATCACTGATGGCTTCACCGGCCACGCGCCGGATCTCGGAGCATTCGAGTTGGGCCGCCCGCCGTTCCATTACGGTCCACGCTAACCGTCGCTTTGCGGCTATCTCTACCGTGCGGCCGGAGGCGTAGCGCGCCACTGGAGCAACGCTTTTTCGTTGGTGCGAATCATTTTCCACCCCTCGGCAAGGCGCTTCGCAATATCATTTCCCGACAGGGCGGTAATCCCACAAGCCACATTGTGAGCCAGACAGGCCTTCAGGATGGTTTGGAAGGCTTGCTCTACTTCGGGTGAGTTGCTTTCCACGCCGAGGTACTGATGCAGATCTCCGCCGGCGCCGACGAAGATCGCACCCACGCCCGGCACCGCCGCGATCGCATCGGCGTTCTTCAGCCCCTCGGCTGTCTCGATCATCATAATAGCGAGCAGGTCTCCATCCGGATTCAAAGGCCATAGATCCGCTCGCCGCTCGTACTCCGCGTCCGAAAGGCCCCACCACCAGGCCGCCGCTGCGGGTGCGTATCCGCGGAGTCCAGGTGGATTGGGGTATTTCGACGTCCTCTTCTGCGGGTAGCGCATGTTTCGCACCGCCAGCAGCGCCTGCTCCGGATTGTCAATTCCGTTGAAAATCACGCCCATCAAACCGATGTCGAGCGCCTGTTTCACGAACCACTGCGCCTGTTCGCGGCCATATGGGGCAAAGCGGGCGAATATGGCCACGTTCGGTTGGGCGTTGCCCTTCCTAAGAATGGTAGCTTTGTCGATCATTCCCACCGTGAAACGATGCATCCCTTCGAAATCCATCGGTCCGTGCTCCATTTCCAGGTACACGTAATCGATATCTGCGCGGGCCAGATTGCGGGCATTCTCCAGGGAAAAATCGCCGGTTTGGAAGCCGATGAAGGGTTTGCCGGCAGCAAGCTTCTCAACGACTGGATTGAGGTGCTTCACCGCCTGTTGCTGGGCGAAGAGCTTGCCGGTTGAGACAACGATTCCGGCGACGAACACCAAATTCATTAACATCGCGGCGCAGCGCCGACTATTGGTGCGATGAAATCCGGCCATGCTTTCTCCTCCGGGGATGCCAGATAGCATACCAGCGATCGCGCCCGCTGCTTGAGATCCGCTACTTGCTGTTCCTTAAGATCTTCAGGAACTCGTCGTTCGTCCCGGGGCGTCCATGAAGAGGCACGTGCTGGGCCACCTCCAACCGCTGCTTCTTAATGTTCTCGTACAGAGTCTTCATCCCTGCTGTGGGAGCGGGCAACTCTACGCCCTGCGGTGGCGAGTAAAGGTCCGCATTGACCAATATTTTTTCCCCAGGTAGATAAGCCATCAACATGTCGGCGCTGTGGTTACCTTGCGCATAGGATTGATCTCCTAACTCGTAAGCCATGTCCTGAACGTGAAAAATCTCCAGAACACGCGTGCCATCGGTGATGACGTATTTCGCAGACCCGCCACCTGGCCCGCCGGCCATGCTGGCAACCGTCTCAATCGGGGCTGGGCGCCTGCTGATCATGTACATCGGGCTATAGAATGACATGCGGTCCGGCTGCAGTTCGCGCGCCGCTGGATAAAACATGATGTCGAGGTAATACTGCTTATTGGATTCGTGTGTAATCACCGTCGTCCCTTGGGAAAGATACGTCCGCAGGCCGCCGGCATGATCGAAGTGATGATGGGTATTGACCACGTATCGGATGAGCTTGTCGGGAACCAGGCGGTTCGCTTCCGCAATGACGGCCAGCGATCGGGCTTCGTTCTGCGGCGCCTCGATTACAGTGAGAAAGTCCTTAAATTCCACCAGGACGCTATTGTGCGTGCCGCCGCCCAACAGCCACACCCCCTCCGCGAGTTTCTGACTCTCGACTCTGACCGGTGGAGGCGTAGCTGTACGCATCTCGTCTGGCACGGGCATCGGGTTCACCGGCACATTCGCCTTTACATCGGTCACATTGTATTCGTAGTAGTTGTGTGCGGGATTCAATCTCGGATCACCCTGGTGTACATGCAGCAACGTGGGGAATTCGACGCCATCGAAGTTCTTGTAGTTCGTGTAACGCATCTCGTAATCCATGTCGCCATAAACGGGGTTGGGAAACCAGGTGTCCGTCAGCTCCACCAGATTCCGATCGTTGATTGTCCCGTTCACACGGTATTTGCCGATAGTGAAGGAGACTATCGTTACTTTGCGGCCATTCTGCGATAGGCCGAAATCCGATGGCCCGACAATCGGCAGCGTAATGGCAGTAGCGTCCTTGGCAGCCAAAGCGGCCTTTAAGAATCCATGGGGCGTAATCGCAAGTTCAAGCTGCCGCAAATCAGCATAGGGCACGCCATCGAGATACAGACTCGTGAGCGGCACAGGTTTATTTCCCCGCATGTCCCAAGCGTAATTGCCGCTCAGAATAGACGTGACATGCTCCTCGGGCATCGGTGGCCTGCCGAGAATAGGATACTTACCCTGTCGGCGCGTGTAATCCTCGCGTGACCACTTGGCGTCGTAGTCGATTACCCTGGTGTAATTTGCAACTTCGTAGCGCGGCCAGTCTTCAGCGAGGCCGTATGTCTGGCCGACTCGCGAGGACCAGCCGCTGCCGGAATATTCGATGGTTTTGAGATCCGTGCCTCCCATAGCCGCGAGTGAGGCTTGTAGAACCGAACGGACATCCTTTACAGTCTGAGCTGATGCTGTTCCAACCAGCCCTAGAAAAGCTGCCAAGACAGCTACTTTCCTCCTCATGCCTGCCCTCCTACTTTGCAGCACGGAACACCACACGCCCGCCAACCATCGTTAGCGTCGGATGAATGTGCTTGATCTCGGCAACAGGCACGGTCATGTAATCGCGGTCAAGCACGACGAGATCCGCCTGTTTGCCGACTTCGAGCGACCCCAGCGCATTCTCCTGAAAAAACAGATATGCATTGGAGCGCGTATGCGCAATGAGCGCCTCCTCGCGTGTCAGCGTCTCGTCGAGCACGCGGTTGCCACCCACATCGAGACCGCTCACGACCCAACCGAGCGTCACGAAGGGGCTGTAATGGGAGACGATTGTCGCGTCCGTGCCGAGCCCGAAGATGATGCCGCTATCAGCGATTTTCCTCAGCGGCATGTGAGCGCCGGCCTGCATCGCTGCGCCGTGGACACCAAGCGTCATGCCCAACGCTTTCGCGCGCGCGATGTTGGTGGGAGAGATGTCGTAGACGTGGCCAAGCGTCCAACGCAGACGATCAATACGCTGAGTTTTGTTCACCCGTTCCAACGTGTCGAGCAAATCGGTCACTGCTGAGTTGTTGATCACGTGCTCGTGGATGTGCCAGCCGGCGCGCGCTGCCGCGGTCGCGAGCTTACCATACTCGTTCATGATCTCTGCGGGCCAGGAATCCTTGCGCGGCGCCAGATCGAAGAACGGCCGATAAAGAGTCTCACCCAAACCAAAAATGCCGAACTGGCCGTCGAACTGGTTGGGGCGGCTGCGCTCGATGAGTTCGGCGGCCTTTGTCGCCGAGGCGGGGTCAGTCGCGTTAATCGGCAAGATCTCCCAGAGTCGAAGCGGTAGCGGCCCCTTGGCGGCGCGCGCGGCCAGGAACGAGGAGTGGCCCAAACTGTAGATGCCAGTGAGTCCAACCGCATTCATCTCGTGCATGAAGTCGGTGAGGTTCTGGTCAACCTGCGTGGGTGAGACTGGCCCCATTGCATCGTACAAAGCATAGGGCGGCTGGAACGACACCAGCCCCTGGGCATTGCGGCGCGCCCCACCAGCCGGGTTTAGCCCAACGGCCTTGAGCGCCAGACTGTTGGCGTACACGAGGCTATAACCTTCCTGGATAAACAGCGGATTCTTCGGCGCAACGCCGTCAAGCTCCTCGAGCGTGAAGCCGCCCGGCCGATCGGCGAACTGCCGTGGCGTCCAACCGCCCTGCACGATAATCCATTCACCGGGCTTCAGGCTCGCGGCTTTCGCGTGGAGGATTCGCAGCGCTTGGCGGCGCGAGCTGACGCCTTCGAAGCGCGCCTGCTGGTGCCAGCGCTCGACGGCGCGCGTGAAGTGGAAATGGTTGTCGATGAGGCCCGGGATAACGGTTGCGCCCTTGACATCTATGATCTTTGTGTTGGGACCCGCATAGCGCGCCACCTCGGCACTCGTGCCACGTGCGACGATACGGCCGTCGTTGATCGCGAGCGCTTCAACAATGCGGAAGTCCGCATCTACAGTGAGGATCTTGCCATTCGTGACCACGGTGTCAACCGTCTGCTGTGCAAATACCGCCGTCGTGAGTGCGGCAAATATGCCGCAGGAAACCGTCAGGCTTTTGAATCCTTTGCGCAGTTTGCGGGTGCCGAGTTCGGTCTTCGTGATATTCATGCGGCTTACACGATCGCCGTAAGAGCGATTTGCGATCTTATTCTTTGATCCCTTTCGATCGCACGTCCCAAATTGCCGACGCACGCACAACTCTTCGAGCACGTGCGTTCGATCGAATTGTCGTCCGTCAAGTATGACACTAAGCCATTACCTCCGCTTAGGCCGGCTCGAAACCGCAGGTGAGCTGTGCTAATGCGTTCGCCGGCATTCAGTAGTAGAATTTCGCAGGTGGCGGTCAGCAATGGGGGGCTTTCCACGATGACAACGACAAATCCTCAGAAGAGATGGCGAGTGGTGCTCTGTGCGGCCTTATGTGGAGCAGTCGCAGCCTTGATCATGATCGGTTCATCCGCAAAGTTGGATGCCCAGGCGCCCGGAGGTCAAGGGCGCGGCGCCCTTCCGCCCGGGGAGGCACTATTCACATCAGCACAAGCCATCGCGGGCAAGGCGGCGTATGAGCAAAACTGCGCCGGTTGCCACGGTCCGAGTGTCGATGACGGCAACTCTGCTCCTCCGCTTCGCGGCGCGGCTTTTCTTGGTAAATTCGCCGGGAAACCTGCGGCTGATCTGTTCACGTACGTGACTACGAAGATGCCGCCGAACAATCCCGGAAGTCTCGGCGGCGACGAGTACGCGCGCATCATCGCTTGGGTACTTCAACAGAATGGTTATGCGACCGGACGAAAGGAGTTCGCATCGGAGGCGGCAGCGCTCGCGTCCGTGACCATTCCTGCTCCGCCGGAACCACCTGGCCGCAGAGGCGGCGGCTTACCGCCCGGCGTGAAGCTGCCTCCGGCGCCGAAGAAGGCCAACCCTCTCGACAAAATCACTCCCGTCACCGACGCGTTGCTGCAAAATCCGCCCACAGGCGACTGGCTCACCTGGCGCCGCAGTTTCGATTATCAGGGATTCAGCCCTCTGAAGCAGATTACGAAATCGAATGTAAACAATCTGCGCGTCGCGTGGACTTGGACGCTTTCCCCCGGCTCTAATGAAGCCACGCCCCTGGTTCATGACGGCGTAATGTTCCTGCACAGCCCGGGCGACAAACTTGAGGCGCTCGATGCCGCCACCGGCGACCTGCTCTGGCAATACGCGCGCATCCTGCCCCCGGGCGTTAATGCCAGCAACAAGCGCATGATCTCGATTTACGGGAACAAAGTCTATATGGGGACCTCCGATATTCATGTGGTGGCGCTCGATGTAAAGACCGGCAGAGTGGTTTGGGATCATCCGCTGACAGAGGAAAGGGGCTTCACCCTCACAGGCGGTCCTCTGGTCGCTAAAGGAAAGGTGATGATCGGAACCGGTGGCCGCGTCGGCGGCAAGAACTACATCGTCGCGCTCGACGCCGAAACCGGCAATATCGCCTGGCGATTCAACACCATCGCGCAGCCTGGCGAGCCAGGTGGCGATACGTGGAACGATCACACAGCCGCGGAACGCAACGGCGGCTCCGTTTGGATCGCTGGAAGCTATGACCCCGCGCTCAACCTCGCGTTCTTCGGCGTAGGGCAGACGTATGACACCGCTTTGCTTGCGAAGCCCGTGAGGCCGGGGGTCAAGACCGACGGCCTTTACACGGACTGTACCCTGGCCATCAATCCCGATACCGGCAAGCTCGTCTGGTATTACCAACACCTGCCAAACGATCAGTGGGACCTCGACTGGGTGTTCGAACGCCAGATCGTGCGAATGCCGATTAATGGTGTGATCCGCCCGGTAATCATGACTTCCGGCAAGCAGGCGACCTATGACATTCTCGACGCCGAGACGGGAAAGTGGCTCTACTCAAAAGACCTCGGCCTGCAAAACATCGTTTCCTCAATCGATCCGGCCACCGGCAGGAAGACCGTCAATCCGCAAACATTGCCGGGTGACGGGCAGGCGCACTTTGTCTGTCCCCATGTGGACGGCGCCAAGAGCTGGCTTCCGGGCTCGTACAATCCGAACACAAAGATTATGTATGTGCCGCTGGTTGAGGCGTGTATGGATCTGGCGCCACTGACCGAGGGCACCGGCCGTGCCTTACTGTCCACTGGCGTTCGCCCGATGGTGCGGCCTCGTCCGGATTCGGATGGCAAGTACGGCCGTGTGGAAGCCGTCAATATGCTCACCCGCGAAGTGGTGTGGACCGAACGGCATCGCGCGCCGGTGTCGAGCGGCGCGCTGGATACGGCTGGCGGGGTGATCTTCAACGGCTCGATCGACCGCTTCTTCCGCGCTTACGACGATCAAACCGGCAAACTGCTATGGGAAACGCGCCTGAGCGATGTGCCGAGCAACGCCCCGATTGCATACGCGGTGAACGGCAAGCAGTACATCGCTGTCGGCGTGGGCAACGGCGGCGCGCAGGCGACGGGGTTCACGGCGCTGGTGCCGGAAATTCAGAACCTCGACCGCGCACCGGCGGTGTGGGTGTTCCAACTGCCCTGATACCCTTGTGGTATCCGGCGCCCTGTAGGTCGGAGCCGACGACTTGATATTGGCGAGACCTTCGGTCATATTCGTTCCCCAGGGATCTTTTATGAACGCAATCGCGATGCCAAGCTGTGGCACCTTGGTGTAAGGACGGTCCAGTTTGATCCCCTCGGCTTCGAGCTTCTTCGTGAACTCCTCCAGGTTTTTGATCTCGAAGCCAATATGATCGATCGACCGGCCAGTCGTGCCGACAGTTGGCATGGGCGACGGCGTGAACTTCAGGAAGACGCCGGGCATTTGATCCTGCACGAACGCGGACCCCGGATTGGCCGGAAGCATTGTCGCGCCGAACGTTTTTGCATACCACGCCTTCATCTCGCGGCCGGAAAGCTTGACCCCGCCTAGTGTGATGTAATATTCCCGGTATGTGCGCTTCGGTGGTGCGGATTTTGATGGTGTGCGCCGTGCTCGCGCCGGGAGTGTTGTGCGCGGCCGAAACGGGCGAAAAGCTGTTTCAGACTTACTGCGCGCCCTGTCACGGCATGAAGGGGGAAGGGGGCCGCGGGGCAAATCTCGCCGTTCGCAAATTGCCGCGCGCGCCCGATGATGCCGCGCTCTCTTCCATCATTGCTACCGGCATCCCCGGAACACAGATGCCGGCCACCCGTATGACCGCGGAGGAAAGCTCCGCGCTGGTGCGATTCGTGCGCAGCTTAGGCCGTAACCCAGGTCGCGCGCAAAGCGCCCAGGTTCCCGGCGACCGCGCCAACGGTGAAAAGCTCTTCTGGTCGAAAGGCAACTGCGGCCAGTGCCACACAGTGGGCGCGCGCGGCGGCCACATTGGCCCCGATCTTTCCGATATCGGTGCGCGCCGCGGCCTGGCATACCTGCGTACTTCCATCCTCGAACCCGAAGCCGAAATTCCCGAGAACTTCGCCTCTTACCGCAAAGTGATCTATATTCCCGATAACTACCTCCGCGTCCATGCAGTCACTCGGGACGGAAAAGAGATTAACGGCGCGCGCATAGACGAAGATACTTTTACCATCCAGATCCGCGACGATCAAGACCATCTCTATTCCTTCCGCAAGGATGAATTGCGCGAGTTACGCAAAGATTGGGGCAAGTCGCCGATGCCCAGCTTTAAAGCCGTCTTTTCGGAATCGGAACTTCAAGATATCGTCGCCTATCTCGCCTCGTTGCAAGGAGCGTCATGAAACACTGGTGGATTTTCTGCGCATGCGCCGCGGGACTCTGGGCCCAGGTACCCTACCAGCGAATTCTACAATCGGCCGCGGAACCGGGAAGCTGGCTGACTTACTCCGGAGACTATCTGGGCCATCGGTACTCGCCGCTCAAGCAGATCGATCGCTCGAATGTCTCGCGCCTCAAGCTTTCCTGGATGTATCAAACCGACGACCTGAACCAGTTCGAGGCCACTCCGCTGGTTGCCGATGGAGTCATGTACATCTCGGAACCGCCGAGCCATGCGGCGGCGCTCGATCTGCGCACCGGCCGCCCGATCTGGATGTTCCGGCGCGCGATTCCGAGCGATGTGCGTGCCTGCTGCGGGCAGGTGAACCGCGGCCTGGCGATTCTGGATAACACGGTCTACCTCGCCACGCTCGACGCACATCTTCTGGCGCTCGACGCCAAAACCGGCCATCTGCTGTGGGACACGGTAGTGGCGGATTATAAAACCGGCTACTCGATCACCGTGGCGCCGCTGGCTGTCCACGACAAAGTAATCGTAGGGATGGCGGGCGGTGAATATGGCGTGCGCGGTTTCATCGACGCTTATGATGCCAAGACCGGCAAGCGCGCCTGGCGGTTCTGGACGGTTCCCGGGCCGGGCGAGGCGGGCCATGAGACCTGGCTGGGCGATTCCTGGAAACTGGGCGCGGCTACCACTTGGGTCACTGGGGTTTATGATCCCGCGCTGAATCTGGTCTACTGGGGCACCGGAAATCCCGGGCCTGACTACGATGGCGATGTCCGCCGCGGCGAGGATCTTTATGCGGATTCGGTGGTTGCCCTCGATGCGGATACCGGCAAGCTGAAATGGCATTTCCAATTCACGCCGCACGATACTCACGATTGGGATTCGACACAGACGCCCATTCTGGTGGACGGCAGCTTTCGCGGATCGCCGCGGAAATTGCTGGCGGTGGCGAATCGCAATGGCTTTCTGTATGTGCTCGACCGCCAGAGCGGCGAATTCCTGACCGGTAAACCATTCGCGAAACAGACTTGGGCCAAAGGACTGGATGATCGCGGGCGGCCCGTGCTGGTTCCGGGCATAGATCCGAAACCCGAGGGATCGGTCGCGTATCCCGGTGTCCACGGCGGCACCAACTGGTTCAGCCAATCCTACAGCCCCGCCACCGGCCTGATGTATGTCGCCATGCGGGAAGAGGGCACGACGTTTTACCGCGCCACCGCCGAATATAAGGTTGGCGCAATCTACACCGCGGGCGGCATTCACGGCCTCCCTGGGGTCGAGCCTTCGGGCGCCATCGAGGCGCTCGATCCGGCGACTGCGGATAAGAAATGGGAGTTCCCCTTGCATTCGCCGCCGTGGGCGGGGGTGCTCTCTACGGCCGGCGGCCTCGTCTTTGGCGGCGCCAACGAGGGCAACGTCTTCGCTTTAGATGCATCTTCCGGCAAGCCGCTTTGGGATTTTCAGGCAGGAGCGCCGGTACAGGGCAATCCCATCAGCTACGAGTTTGGTGGGAAACAATTCATCGCCATGACCGCCGGCAGGGCGCTCATGGTTTTCGGAGTGGATTAATGAATAGGAAGCTTCTTTGGGGTCTTGCTGTCGCTTTTTCGGCATGCGCGCAGGTGGCCAATTACAAGCCGGTCACCGAGGAGATGCTGCTCCATCCCAGCCCGGACGACTGGCTGATGTACAGCCGCACCTACGACGCACAGCGCTTCAGCCCCCTAAAGCAGATCAACAAGCAAAACGTTTCGCAGCTTCGTCTGGCATGGGAGCTGGGCATGCCGCAGGGCCAAACCGAGACCATCCCGATGGTGCACGACGGCGTGATGTACGTTGTCATGCCCGGAGCGATTGTGGAGGCTCTCAACGCCACCACTGGGGATGTGCTCTGGGAATACAAGCGCAAAGTGCCCGCGAACGTCGCTAGCGTGGCGCGCACCAAGAATCTCGCCATCTATCAAGACCTGATTCTCTACACCGCGCCGGATGCCGTAGTTGGCCTGGATGCCCGAACCGGCGAACAGCGCTGGGAATCCAAGACCGATGGGCGCGGCAACACGTCCGGCCCCATCGTCATCGATGGCAAAGTGATCTCCGGCGGCGCCTGTGCCGGCAAAC
>DATBID010000027.1:0-10837 GCA_036557125.1 Bryobacteraceae bacterium
CTTCCTGTACTTTCATCATCCGCTCCATTTCTGCAACGGATACTTGCTGGTTGGCGATCAGTCCCACCTTCCAGCGTCGCCCGCCGCCAAAGCGGACATTTCACGTGCTAATTGGACCGGACAATTCACATGCTAACGACAGCCCAGGCAGGCTCCCCTTGCCATCCTAGGAGAAGCCTGATATATTCTCCAAGGCACTCTAGGAGGCTTCCATGGCAAAAGAGCCGCGGCCACTCGAGATCCTGCAAGGGACGCTCGATATGCTCATTTTGAAGGCCGTCTCGCTTGGCCCGCTACATGGCTACGGCATCCTGCTGCGTATCCAACAAATCTCGTATGCGGCACTCCAGATTCCGCAGGGTTCCCTCTATCCCGCGCTCTACCGGCTGGAGCGTGGCTGCTTCATCAAGGCCGAATGGGGGGAAAGCGAAAACAAGCGCCGCTCGAAATATTACCAACTCACTCCTGCGGGTCGAAAACGACTCCAGGAAGAAACTGCCTACTGGCGGCGACTGACAGAGGCCATTGGAACCGTGCTAAGCGCACGGCCTGGCGAGGCCTGACATGTTCAAAAGAATCGTTTCGTCTCTTGGCTTCGCGTTGCGGCGTTCCAAGTTCGAATTCGAACTCGACAGCGAGCTTCGCGATCACATTGAGAAGTATCGGGATGATCTTGTCTCGCGTGGTGTCGCGCCAGATGAAGCGGAATTTCGCGCGCGGTGCGAATTTGGCTCGGTGGTGACAGTCAAGGAGGATGTTCGAGAGGCCAGCGGCCTCGCGTGGCCGGACGCGCTGGCACGCAACTTCCGCTTCGCGCTTCGCATGCTGCGCAAGAACCCGTTTTTTGCGCTGGCGGCAATGCTCGTCTTGGCTCTGTCGATCGGCGCGAACGTAGCGGTTTTCGCGGTTGTCGATCGGCTATTGCTCCGCCCCCTGCCATACCCGGAAGCGGACAGACTTGCTCGAGTTTCCATAGTCACGCGGAGTTCCCGCGGCGAAGATGAGGATACTTCGGTCGACGGCAGAACCTGGGAGTATCTCCGCGATCGCGTGCACAGCCTCGATCTCGCTTTGCAGGCACAGCCGAAGCCGGTCAACCTCGTCGCATCGGGAGGGGTGCAATATGTCCCGGAACTCCGGGTCTCTTCCGGATATTTCCGCGTGCTCGGCGTGAAGCCACTGATCGGACGCGAAATCGATCCCGCGGAAGACCATCCCGGCGGCCCTCCCGTGGCGATCGTCAGCTACGGATTATGGACCAGCAAGCTGGGAAACGATTCGCGGATCATCGGAAGTAAGATCCTGCTGCGCGGTGAGCCATATACCGTCTTGGGAGTAATGCCGCCGGGGTTCGTCTCTATTCCGCCGGCCGAAGTCTGGACTCCACTGAGGCCATCCACTTCGGGCGAAGGTGGCGGTACAAACTACGCGCTGCTTGCCCGCGTGCAACCTGCCTACCGGATCGAGCAAGCCGAAGCGGAGCTGAACGTGCTCTCCTCTTCTCCCGATGCCCAGCCCCACCGGGCATCGGGCATCTCCATCGGCTATCGTCTGGTTTCGGTACAGCGCGCGGCCGCGGACGATCGTCAGATACCGCTTGGGCCGCCATTACTAATTTTGTGGGCGGCGGTGGGAGTGGTCCTGCTGATCGGATGCATCAATGTGGCCGGACTGATTCTGGCGCGCGGCGCCACCCGGCGGCAGGAAATCGCTACCCGGCTGGCTTTGGGAAGCGGCCGGCGCGGCATCGCCGCTCAATTGTTGTTGGAGAGTTCGCTGCTTGCGGCCGCGGGAGGAATAACAGGCCTCGCGCTGGGATACGTCTTCTTGCGCGCGCTCAATCAGCTTGCCGCGAAACCGCTCGATCTCGCCCAACCAGCCGGCATCGACTTTCGCGTGCTCGGAGCAGGTGCGGCGACGATTCTACTGACGGCAATTCTGTCCGGACTCTATCCCGCCTGGAGCGTGGCCGGCCTGGATATTCGCGAAGCGCTGGCCACCGGAGGACGAACGACGCGCAGCCGTTTTCGGGCGCGGAGAGGATTCGTAGTCGCGCAAGTTGCGCTCAGCATGGTTTTGTTGGTCGGTTTTGGATTAGTTTTGCGGACGCTGGTTCAGCTAACCGAATTAAGCCCTGGTTATGATGGGCATCGCGTCCTCACCGCCTCGCTGCCATTACAGGATGCCCGCTACTCCACAGCGGCGAGTATTAACAGGCTCTATAGCGCTGGCCTGGCGCGTCTGCGGGAATATCCCGGCGTGGAAGCTGCGGGCGTCGGTCTGACCCTGCCTTACGAGCGAGCTCTGAACGACGGAGTCCGTGTGATTGACGGTCCGCGGGCGAGGCCGGAGAATCGAATCGCAAATGTGACCTATGTGACCCCGGGCTATTTTGAAGCGTTGCGATTCCGCCTGCTCCGTGGACGCTTGTTTACCGGCACTGACCGTGCGGATTCCCGACCGGTAGCTATCGTCAACGAATCGTTTGTGCGGCGCTTTCTGAAAGACGATGAGCCGCTCGGTCGCCACCTCGGAGGGAACCGCGAAATCATCGGAGTTGTCGGCGACGTCCAGGTGCCCGGATTCGGCGCCCCGCTCAGCACGTTCGCCAATTTATATCTGCCGGTGATGCAAATTCAGGACGATTACTTCCAACTGATCCACAGGTGGTTCGCTCCGAGTTGGGTGGTTTGTGCTTCGGGGCCGCAATCCGCTATAGCGTCCGCCATGCGAGCGTCATTGGCGTCAGTCGATCCCCTGCTGGCGTTCTCCGAGTTTCGCCCCATGGATGAAGTTCGCCGGGACGCCTTCGGATTGGAACGGCTTGAATCCGTGCTGTTCGGCGCGCTGGCTGGCTTGGCATTGATGCTTTGTGCGATCGGTATTTTGGGCCTTATGGTTCAGACTGTGGTCGAGCGGACTCGCGAATTCGGCATACGGATCGCCCTCGGCTCGTCTCGAAGTCATGCTGTTTTCGCCATAGCGAGTCAAGGAATCGTGCTCGCCGCCGTTGGAACCGCAATCGGAATCGGGCTTTCCCTTTGGGCCGGCAAACTGTTCCAAGGCTTGATTTACAGAGTGAAAGCCACTGACCCGGTGACCTTCGCCGTCGTCTCGCTCACTCTGCTCTCGGCCGCCGCGACCGCAAGCCTTCTCCCGAGCATTAAGATCGCCCGCATTGATCCTGCACGAATACTTCGCGAAGAGTAGGCTACTGCGACCGCGATGCCGCGATCGCTTTGGCTCGCGTGTTGCCTGTTTGCCTAACCTGGTGAGCGCCACGTAGAATGGCGCACAAGGAGAGTGCGCATGAAACGATTGAGGCGAATCACCGGCCTCTGGCTCGCCGGCTCACTGCTGGGCTGGCTTCAGGCACAACCGTTCCCAAAGGCGACGGCGGAGCAGGTCAAGGCCGAGTTCACAGATATACACCGTAAATTACTCGTAATGGCCAAAGACTTTCCATCGGACAAGTACAGCTACCGTCTCAAGCCCGAGATGCGCTCCTTCGGCGAGGTAATTGTGCATGTCGCCTCTGGGGTGGTATACGCGGCCAAGGCCGGCAGAGGTGAGCAGGTGAAGTGGGACGAACTGAATGCCAAAGACTACCCGAACAAAGCCGCCGCGGTTGCCCTTCTGCAGAAATCCATCGCGGATGCCGATGCCACCCTGACCAATCTGCAGGCAGCCGCCTTCGCCAAAACGGTGGAGCCCTGGGTGGCGGTATTGGAACACTCGGCGGAACATTACGGCCTGCTCGTAGCGTACTACCGGGCGAACGGACTCGTGCCGCCGGAATCACGTCCGCAGGCTTCAGGAAAGTAACGGACTATGCGGAAAAAGGAGGTACATCTGGTCGGCGTTCGGCCGAATCGGCCGCCGGAAGCCAGAACACAGTCCCGTCTTCCCACTTGTTATGCGTGACTCGGATGATTAGCCCGTCGCTCAGACGCTGTAGATAAATATCGCCGTACATCTGAGGAGCGAATACGACCTCCTGCACGATTGGTTCTTCGTCATTGATCCCTCCACGCTCGCTGGTGTAGCAGATCCACTTGCCATTCGGCGAATAATATGGATGCGACGTCTGACCTGAATTGTTCGTGATTCGCCGTGTTTCGCCTGGAGAGCCATCTGGCTCTATGCGAAGGATGTAATTGTCGAAGGTACGGTAACCGGACTTGTCCGGAATGCCGTCACGATTCGATGAGAATGCGATCTCGTCCCCTGCCGGCGAAAAGACCGGAAAATTGTCGCGCCATGGACCATCCGTAAGCTGCCGGATGTTCGCACCATCGGTATCCACAATGTACAGATTGAAGTGACCATTGCGGGAACTGCGAAAAACGATCCGCTTCCCGCACGGGGAGATGGTGGACATCCCTTCGTTGGTCCGGCCTCCCAATTCCGAAAGCTGCGTGATATTGACGCGATCACTCGCATCCGGGCGCATGCTCCAGACTTCCGCACGATCTTTCTGTTCACCGGAGAAAACTCCCTCCGTAAATGTCACGAGCTTGCCGTCGTCGGAATACTTGACATCGAAGACCCGAGCGCGATGATCCTCCGAGGCGATAATGCCGACGCCCGGAAGAAAAAACAGGTCGTTTTGATTGGTGCCATCGAAATTGGCGTGCGCGAGAGCGGTACCTTTTGCATCTTCGATGGTGACGATCACTTCGTTGCTGTGTGGGTGGGGAGCGAGACCGCTCGTGTGCCGCATTGGATAGAGAGCCAGTGCCCCGCCGGACACATCCGGCACCGCCAATGCGATCGGAAAATCGGGTGAGAGCAAGGGACCAGGTCCGAGAATCTCTTCGACCGCCTGGGTTTCGCCAGCAATTGGACCGACTCCATGGGCAACCAGAGAGCCGGTCCTTGAATGGAAACATGGATTCCAGTAGTTTGTTGCGCCATGAGTTTCCCGGCGCAGATCCGAGCCATCCGGTTTCACCGAGGCCAAGTGCCAATCCTTCCAGGTGGATCGGGTCGCGAAGACAATTCGGCCGTCTGCCACAGTGGGTGACAAAGCTTCGATCCCCGGTGGTGTGATTCGCCGCTGCCCGGAACCGTCCGCGTTCATTGCCCAGAGCTCAAAGCCGCCCTTCTGGGATAGAATCGGGCTTTGAGGAGGAGAAGTTTTCCGGTTCCGCCCGGAGTAGAAGTAGATGGCGCTGCCGTCCGGCGACCATACGGGTGAGCCGTTCCAATTTGGGGAATCGGTCAAACGTTGGAGATTCTTTCCGTCAAGATCCATGACATAGATGTCGCCTTCGCGCAGCCGGACGAAGGGAAAGAAAGGATCACTCGTGACGGGCCTGTCGCGATCGGATGAGAAGGCGATCCATTTGCCGTCGGGTGAAAATGCCGGACGAAAGTTGCCGGATAGACTGTTCGTCAGATTCGTCGCCCTGGCAAAGGGCTGGGTGATGGTTGGGTCGAACGGGATCAGGTAGATATTGGCGTTGCCGGAGTGATCGCTCATAAATGCCATCATTTTTCCGTCGGGCGAAATCGTAGCCTGATCCTCCATACAATTGCTGTCGATCAGCAGCCGAGGATCTCCGCCCTGCTGCACGTCGAGCGCATAGAGATGCGGGATTCCGGCACGTTCCGAGGTGAATACGACCCAGCGGCCGTCGGGCGATAGCACGGCGTCATAGTCGAGGCCGGGGCCGCTCGTGAGCTGCCTCGGAGCCGTTTGCAATGCGGCGAAATAGTAGATGTTCCAGTTCGTGGGTTTCAGAGATTGCCAGACGAGCCTCTGGAGTCCGGCACTGTTCTGTGCGGAAGGGGAACGTCTGGTTGAAACCGGAGCTGTTTGTGCTGGCATTCTGTTATCTCCCGAGACTTGATTGAATCAAATGCGGCATCCGGCGTGGCCGGCCGCTTATTGTACAACGATATACTGATGAGGTTCCCGAGAGTGCCTGCTGTGGGCCGAACACCCCCACAGCGAATTATCGCGGTTAATCTCGACACTGGGCTCTTGCGCGAATCGGTGTAGGGAGGTCTGGCATCATGCGCTTCACTTGGGCGATCGGTCGGGCCGGAATTGCTGTTCTGGCGATGCGTTTTTTGCCCTCAGAGGGCGCGCACGAGAAGGTCGTATCCCAGCCAATGGCCAAGTCTAGCGGGGCACCGATTGGGCGGACCCAATTCAGAAGCGATGCCAATCGATTATAGTCAACCAACATCAGGAGGCAATCGTGAGCATATCTAGACTCGCTTCAAAACTGTCGGCGGAGAGCTTTCTCGTGGCGGCCAGGCTGGCCGTTTTTCTGGTGCCCGGCTTCGCAGCGGCCCAAAGCGAATGGTTGACCTGGGGCTACGATCAGCAACGCACCGGCTGGAACCAGTCAGAGACGGTGCTCTCGAAGGACAACGTGTCTCGGCTCGAAGTGAAGTGGAAGGCTCAGTTGTCTACTCCTCCGAGGGAGGAGGTCCTGTCGACTTTAACGGCTCCTCTGGTCGCAACAGTGAACGGACCGCGGGGGCCGGTAACGCGTGTTTTCGTGGCCGGAAGCGACAATGCCGTTTATGCGATCGATTCGGAGACCGGTGAAGTAGCCTGGCAGCGGCGCTTTCCCAATACATTGGCCGCGCCCACAAAGGCCGATTATCGGTGTCCCAACACCCAGAATTCCACTCCTGTGATCGACAAGGTGGCGGGCACGATTTACGTATCTATGAGCGATGGCAAGCTTCGCGGCCTGAGTCTGGTAGACGGCGAAGATCGCATGCAGCCGGCGGTCTTCACATCTCCTTTCGCTCGCAACTGGAGCCTGAATTTGATTGACGGCGTCATCTATTCGCCCACGGCTCGGGGTTGTGCCGACACTCCGACGCGCTTTACGGCCCTGGATTTGAAAGACCCGGTCCGGCGAACGTTGGACTTTTTCACCAGCGCCGGAGTTCCGCCCAACTCCCGGAATCGGGAAGATCCATCGGGCGCCTGGGGTCGCGGTGGTCTGGTACTTGGGCCGAAGGGTATTTACGCGCAGACGGCCGATGGCCCGTATGACCCAGCCTCCGGTCAGTTCGGCGAGACCGTCGTTGCGGTAAGCCTCAAAAACTTCCGTTTGGTGGACTCGTACACACCGGCGAACTGGGAATACCTCAACAAGAAAGATTTGGATATTGGCTCGGTCAGCCCGGTCATATTTAGTTTCGACAAATGGACCCTGGTGGGATCTGTGGGTAAGGAATCGGCAATCGCGCTATTAGACGCCAATAACCTGGGTGGCCCTGACCACCATACGCCGCTCTATCTGTCGCCTCGCTGGGGGAACGATGAGGAGATGCTCCATGACCGGGGAGTGTGGGGATCGATGGCGACGTGGCACGACAGCGAGGGAAGACGATTGCTTTTTATGCCCATGCAAGGGCCGCGATCCAAAGCTGCGCCGGAGTTCAAGTACAGCTATGGGAACGCTGACCAGGGAAGCATCATGGCATTTGAGGTTCGCATGGACGCGGACAGCGGCAAACCAATACTGAACCCAGTGTGGATCTCCCGGGACATGCACGCCCCCGATCCTCCCGTCGTGGCGAATGGAGTGGTGTATGCACTGCAAACCGGCAAGAATGCCACGGAGACGCGCTCGGCGGGAAAACAACCCGGCGCCAACGCTGTTTTGTATGCTCTCGATGCCGAAACCGGACGGCAGCTATATTCGAGCGAAACGCAAATCGGCAGCTTCACGCATTTCAGCGAGCCCGTTGTTGCGGGTGGGAAGGTCTACGTCTCTACTTGGGACGGGAAAGTCTATGCTTTCGGGCTGAAGAAGTAGGGGACGGCCGCTCGGCTACTTCTGTTCGGCCGGGGTTGTAGTCACGGGTCCCATGCCGACGATTTCCAAGACACATTCCGTATCCTTCGCGCCGTCGTAGTGGATCTTGCCTGCAAGGTCTACGACGTAGCTTCCGGCGGGGGCCGGAAAGGTGCTTGCAGGATCGTATTTCGGGCCGGTGCCGATCCACCAGGTGCCGGACAGGACTGTGATGTAGCGATCCGTGGAGTGAAAGTGGGGACGGCTCATGTTTCCGGGATGCCACTTGATCAGTTGGATGTAGATGCCGGGCTTGGAGGGGTCGCCTTGGACCGTGGCGGTGTCGGCGCCACGCCCTTTTCTCCAAACGATGTTGTCCGGAGCGGTGTACGTGACAACCTTTGGGTCGGGCTCGGCGGCGCGTCCGGGCACCGAAATGAAAGCAGCGGCAGCCAGGAGGGCCGATGAAACCGCGGTTCGCAGTGTATGCATAATTCTCAATCTATCGCACCCTAAGTGGAGGAGCGCTGTCCGGACCCGTTCAAATGGCTCCCGTTCACTGGTGGGGCGATGCCGGGAAGATCGCGGCGGCTGACCACGCGATCGATCATGCCGTACTCCACGGCTTGGGGCGCGTCCATGATGTAATCACGGTCCACATCCCGCTGGATCTTTTCCAGCGGTTGGCCGGTAGCATCGGCGAGAATCTGGTTCAGCATTTCGCGCGTCCGCAGGATTTCCCGCGTCTGGATATCAAGGTCAGCCGCCTGCCCACCCAGTCCCTGCGCATGCGGCTGATGGATAAGAACTCTGGAATACGGCAAGGCGAAACGCTTTCCCTTTGTTCCCGACGCCAGAAGGACGGCGGCCATGGAAGCAGCCTGGCCAACGCAATAGGTTACGATGTCCGGCTGAACGAAATTCATCGTGTCCAGGATTGCCAGCCCCGCGGTGGTCACGCCGCCTGGCGAGTTGATGTATAGAGAAATGTCCTTCTCCGGATCCTCACTGGCGAGGAAGAGGATTTGGGCAATCACCAGATTGGCGACGCTATCGTCAATGGGCGTGCCGATGAAAACGATATTCTCCTTCAATAGCCGCGAGTAGATATCGAACGCCCGCTCGCCCCTCGGCGTCTGCTCCACTACCATGGGAACCATGTTGTTCTCCTCCTTTTTGTGCGACCCCGGTCAAGCCGCGACCAGTTGTTCTGACACAAACCGGGCAAAGTGCGAGGCGCATGTCGCGACACCCGACCCGTGCCAGTTTCGGTGGGTGAGCGTCACCCGCGTACCGTCTGCTTCGACTCGGAAGTCCACGGTGACAGTCTCGTCGTGGTCCTCGCGCTCCCCCGGATGCCAAGTGAACTCGATGCGATCGGGAGGGTCCCAGACCGTTACAGTTCCCCAATCGTGCTCTTCACCGGATTGCGTGCGCTCGAAGACCTTGCCGCCGACCCACGGTTCGACGGCACAGTACTCCGAATCGTCTCCTCCAACGGAGAACGATGCTAACGGCCACCATTCGCCGAAACCTTCGGTGAAAAGGCGGAAGGCGTCCTCGGGCGGGCAGTCAACGTGAACGCTTTGCCGGATTGGCGCGTGTGTTACGTTTGTTTCCTTTGCTTTTCCCATGATTGGCCATCTCCTTACTGGCGAAATCGGAGAACACTGTCAGCGCGTCGCGCCACATCGAATCGATGTGGGCGCGCAACTCCGCGAGGCTCTTCGGATTGAGGCGAAAGTAGTGCCGCGTACCCTGCCTTTCTTCCTCTACGAGGCCGGCCGCCTTAAGCACGAGCAGGTGCTGCGAGACCGCGGGCCGGCTCACCGGAAGCCGGTTGGCCAGATCGCCTACAGTGAAAGGGCCTTGGCGAAGCAGGTCGAGGACCGTCTGGCGCGTAGGGTCGGAAAGAACACCGAGCATCTCCCATCGGTCAGCCATACCTTACGGTAAGCAATACCTTACCGAAAGTCAAGCATCGCTCTCCCCGGAGATTTGGCTGGCATTTGCTCGATGTACGCCGGTCTATTGAATGGATATCATAGCGGGCATGCGCTGCTGGATAACTCTGCTTCTGTTTTCCTGGGCGGCCTTTGGCCAAATGTCGCCCGCCGGCAAGTGGATCTCTGTGCTCAAATTCTTCGATGAACCCAATTACGGCCACTTACGGCTCGAACTCAACGGAACCACGCTGACCGGCAAGCTCGGGAATGACGCCTTCGAGGGTACGTTCCAGAACGGCCGAATCGAAGGGACCGTGAAGCCGAATTCGAGAACAACCATTCAATTGCATGGCACACTACGTAACAACCGGATAGAAGGCACAGGCACGGTCGTTGAACAAAAGATCGATTTAGCGTGGGAGGCGACGCGGGAGCCGGCCACACCTGCGACTGCCACGACTCACACATTCGAGCCGACCCAGTTCCACCATTTCTTCTCCGATGCGATCGAACCGGCGCTGCATATCAACCCAGGAGACACCGTCAAAACCTGGTCGGTGGACGCGGGCGGTACTGATCCTAAGGGAGTCCGCCGGACTTCGGGTGGGAATCCTTTGACCGGACCATTCTACGTGGAAGGAGCGATACCTGGTGATACCCTCGTTGTACACTTCAATCGCATCCGCCTCAATCGAGATTCCGCAATAAGTAGTCCGCTTATCGTGAACGGCGCGCTCAATCCCGGGTATGTGGAGCGGCGCAAGCCAGTCGAAGGTTACAACTCGGACTGGAAACTCGATCTTCAGGGCGGATTTGCGTCACTAGCAAAGCCTACCGAAACGATGAAGGGATACAAAGTCCCGCTCGCTCCCATGCTCGGGTGTGTGGGAGTGGCGCCACAAGGTGGAATGCGTTATCGCTCAGGCTTCCTCGGGTCGTTTGGCGGGAATATGGATTACAACCAGCTCCGTGAGGGCATCACTGTTTATCTGCCGGTATACGTACCGGGTGCCCTACTGTTCGTCGGCGACGGCCATGCCTTGCAGGGCGCGGGAGAACTCACGGGCAACGCCCTCGAAACATCGATGGACATCGAGTTCACCGTGGATGTGCAGTCCG
>DATBID010000028.1:0-3383 GCA_036557125.1 Bryobacteraceae bacterium
CTGGGGAAATGGCCCTCTGTGCGATTGACCTGCTTGCCGGAGGTCGCGACCGTCTCTGTTCGGTTTTCCAAGAGGCGAAGAAAGCCTGGGAAACACGCTTCACTCCGGAATGTTTCCAGTCTGGATTGTTTGACGCCGTGAGAGCTACAGCGCAGTTCGGAAGTGCGCACCCGTCCAAATTACGCGCCGAGGCTCTTGGCGGAAAGCCACCAGCGGTAGCCCGAAGCGGCCACTTGCAGTAACCCCACCAGATGGCGCCAGGTCCGCTTGCAACTGTAGCCAAGGTATTTGAGAGTCTCCTCAAGTCGCTTCCGCCAGGTCCACTGCGCCTCGGCGACGTGAATGCCCCTGGCACGAGGCGGAAGGTTGAGGGGAAGCAGCCGCCGTCGCGCCACATTCCACACTTGTCTACGGGAATCGAGCAGGGCACAGTGCAGCCAGAGCTCATCCTTATTGAAGTCGTAAGGTATGGCGGCAGGCGACGTGGCAAATTGGTCGAACCACGCGTGCACGGGCGCGCTGAGCTGCCGGATCTCATCTGCGGCTTGCTCGGCGAGCCGGCATCCGAACCATCGCGAACTCAGATGGAAAGTGACCGCCTCCAGGCGCCGCAGGGCAGGAGGATGCGCCCCCAGCCACTCGCTCCAAAACGCGGCGTCGCCGGCTAGAGAATTTAGCAGGCAGGCCATTTCGTATACAGGAAACGGGCTGAGATCTCCGCGCAGAAGATGCCGCAGCAGATGCAGTCCCGTGTAGGCCAGCGCATCGGCCGGTTTAAGGACGGGCAGATCGAAACTGCCGATCGAGCGCGTGATGCGGCGGCCCCAAAATTCTTCGGTTCCCGGCGCGGCGAGGCGTTCGACGCGTTCGTTCCAGAACTGAAAGTGAAGGTCGATGCTCAGTGGAATTTCCACATCGAAGTAATCGCCACGCCATTCCCAGCCGGTTTTGCGAACCATAATCGGCAGGTGGTCTGTAGGGAAACCGGCCAGCGCATTCACTGATTCATAGCCGCAACCCAGAAGCGCATCGCACGCCCGGTAGAGGTGCTCGCTCGGCGAAAAGAGGTCAATATCGTACTGCACCCGTTCTTCCGTGCGGCCGCCGAAGAGGGCGCATTGCGTGATGCCTTTGAGGGCCAGGAATTCCGCGCCCACGGAGTGGATTGCGTTTGCCAGTTCGCGGTAGGTATTTTCGATGCGCGCCAACCTCACACGGTTTTGGGCGGCATTCCTGCCGGTTCGTTCGCGTACCCACGTAGGCATCGTGTCCTGCGCGGCCGCGCGCAGCGCCAGCGTGAGCCGTGAGCGATCGCAAAAATCCAGGGCATCTCGCCACTCGCGGTCACCCAACCGGACAAGCGGCTCTTGGCGTGGCTCGCTGAAGTGCAAGGCAGCCAGGACAGCCGCCGCGTGGGCGGGGAGCCTTGGAAAATCAAGCCAGGGGTTCGGAAATTTGATCAAATGAGAGCAACCGCCTCACTCGTTTCCTCGGCTAGCCTCGCCAGCAGGTTTTGGCCATCTTCCAAGCTTTCATAACGAACTTGATAGGCCGGCAGCGAAGCTAGACTTTGGAAGGTTCTCTCATGGACCGCATCCGTTGGCGAGCCCCAAGTGGTGCGGTCTCGCGACAGGAGGTGAAACGCCTCGCAGGCGGGCACCTTTTTGACCCTGGACTCGCCGCCGCGCTCGAGAAACGCCAGTGAACGGACCGGGCAGCGCTCGGCCGTACGGATTTGCGGAAAGGCGCGGAGCGGCGCCTCTAGCGACAGTTTGCCGTTGGGCCGCGCTCGTTCGACCAGGTCTTCGAGTTCCGGGAAGAAATTTATAACATCAGCCCGGAAACGGGCGCCGCCTGGACGGCCGACCGCGTCCCCAACCGCGGAATCCGGAAGCAGCCACGTGCAATCGTCGGAAATGAACGTCCAGCCCGCGCGGGCGCACGCCCAGGCGAGCGTGCTCTTTCCCGCTCCGGAGCAACCGCAAAGCAAAATACCCCTTCCGTTGCGCGCCACGCATGCCGCATGCACCGGCACAACATAGCGCTGAGCCAGAAGCGAGTACACGACTGATTCGAGAAAAAACCAGCGCAGCCACTGGTGATCCGCGGCGGTTGGCGCGGAAACCAGCACGAACCCGAAGAGACGATCCAGATCGGCCACGGCGAAGTTATCGGCGTCGGCGATGGCGGTAAGCAAGTGGTGCTGCCATCGAAAAGAAGGTTGCGGGGAAAGGCTGCCTTCGGCCTGCACGTGAACGCGGACCTGCACCGGTGAGCACTGGAATACTGACTCCGACTCTCCCCAGCTTTCCGCCGCAGCGGACAACACATCCTGCGAATTCGTGGTGAGGCATAAGGGAAATCCGCCTGGATAGTAAGTGGCCGATAGCGGCAGACTGGCGCCGGCCAGCAATGGGTCAGAGATACTGGTTCCGATCGCCGGCCTCATCCTTACCACAGGAATAACACGCTCGAATCATTTACGATCGTAAATCCTGGATCGACGGTAAACTCGAATCAAAATGCGCGCGGCTCTGGTGCACTATTGGCTGTTGAACCGCCGCGGCGGCGAAAAAGTCCTGGATGCTCTTTGCCGCTTGCTTCCCGGCGCGGATATCTTTACGTTGTTTTGCGATCCGGCAACGCTTAGCGGCGAAATCCGGGGCCGCCGTATCGTTACGTCATTTTTGAATCCGTTCCGTAAATGGCATCGGAGCCTGTTGCCACTCATGCCGATGGCGCTGGAGAGCCTCGACCTGCGCGGTTACGACCTGGTGGTGAGCAGCGAATCCGGTCCCGCCAAGGGCATAATTCTGCCGGCGTCGGTGCGCCACGTCTGCTATTGCCACACGCCCATGCGCTACCTTTGGGACCTCTACCCGGAGTATCGCAACGACTATCTGAGTTCGCGCGCCGCGCGCGCCTTGATGACTCCGCTGTCGAATTATTTGCGGTTGTGGGACTTCGCATCGGCGGCGCGCGTGGACCATTTTATTGCCAACAGTGAAAACGTCCGCAGAAGGATTTGGAGAGCATATCGTCGCGAATCCGAGGTGATTCATCCACCGGTGGAAGTGGATACCTTTTACTGGAAGCCACCGCGCGATTATTTTCTGATTGTTTCCGAACTGGTGCCCTATAAAAGAATCGACACAGCCGTGCGCGTTTTCGCGCGCACCGGCCGCAAGCTGATTGTCGCCGGCGCCGGGCCGGAATACCGCAAACTCAAGACGTTGGCTGGGGGCGCAGTCGAATTTGCCGGCCGCGTGCCCGATGGCGAGCTTCGTGACCTATATGCATCGTGCCGGGCTCTCATTTTGCCGGGCGAAGAAGATTTCGGAATGACTGCCGTGGAAGCGCTGGCGAGCGGTAAGCCGGTGGTT
>DATBID010000029.1:0-19551 GCA_036557125.1 Bryobacteraceae bacterium
CGGATCTACGATCGTCGCCACGAACCGCACATCGCCATTCGACGCAATCGCCTGCCCTGGAATCAAACCATGTGGGCCCGTGAACGCGACTTGACCTGCGGCTGTGGCCGAACCAACAATCCCTCCCGAATATTGCAGGGGAGCTGCGCCAAGTGCCGCCTGGAACAAAGGACCATAAGCCGGACCGCTTGACGGCTCCCAGCTTGTCAGATAGGTCTGGACTTCGTAGGTCGTACGTCTCCGTCCTCCCGCCGGCAGCCCGGCAAACGTGCGGCTTCCGGTCTTGTCCTTTCGCTGAGTCACCTCATGTTGGTGCTGAACCGTCAGTTTCAGCGCCGGAATCCGGCTTGCTGCAGCGATAATCTGGTTTCCGGCAGTGATCGTCGGCACAACGCCGTAAGCGCTCTCCAGCGCCGTGTAAAACCGGTTTGCATTTGAAGAAATGTAAGATGCCATAATCAGCTTCTGCTCACATCAATCTGGAATGAAATTTTGGCCGTTTGCACGAAGTTCTTGCCTCCGTGTTTTACGGCGCCGAGCGAAACGTCGTAACCGCCCGCATAATATAGGCCATTGCCCCAGTCCCCGCGTTCCGCATCCAATACTTGCGTCACCGAGTCAACATACAACTCGAGCGCATCTTGCAAGCCATCCAGCCTGTCTTGGGAATGCCGCACTTCCACCGCCATCTGCACGGTCCCTGAAAAGCTGCGAAATTTTTCCGTCAGCTTGTTCGCATACTTTTCGCAGTACGCATATACTGACGGATACTTAACTGTCGTGCTCCGTTCCGCCAGCTCCGCCGCGACATTTTGCTGGTGAATCTGCGCTGTGTCGATAAGTGGCGCAGCCAGATTATCCGGCGAACCCAGTGCTGCCAGGTTAGCGTTCATCCCAGTAGGGCCGGCGATCATCCCCACAACAGTGGCCGTAGCAAAAGTTCCGAGCGTATTCATTTATCCTCTCTGCAGCAGCCGCGGGACTGCCTTTTTGTAAGTCGGAGCTTGTCCGTTCCCCGGCATCGATCCGCCAATGGTGAGTACAACGGCCTGCTGCCAGACGCTCCCGGGCGCCAGCAAGCTCGTGTTCTGCAGATACATAGATTGGGGCGCCGTCCCCACGTATACATTCCACCCCGCCACGTTGGCCGGAGTATTGCCGGGCTGTACTTCGAAACTACTGGTCGAGGTAGTAATGGCTTCCGGCACGGCGCTCGCTCCCTCCTGGCCGTTCTGGTTGACCCACGACATTGTGGCGTAATAGGTTCCGTCTGGTAAGTTACCCGGAATCGCCATGAGCTGCGGTGTGGCAGCTTGCCGCACCGGTTCGGTTACGATACCGAGCCCGAGCTCAATGAGCCGTTCCCGGGCCGCCTCGGCCAATAAGTGAAACTGGTCTCGTTTGGCCCCGTACCGGTCGTTTAATTGGTCGCTGTACGCGTCTCTGTACACCAGCTCCAGTGTGAGATAAGTGTGCCAGAGTCTCAGGGCGGGCGTCACAGCTACCTGGTCGAGGCACGGCTCGGGTGTCAACCAAAGGGGCCGGCCAGACGACTCGCCGCCCCGCAGCAGGGAAACCAGGTCAAGGCCGATTGTCTCCTGCGCCAGCGCCATTTTCTGGGTCACATTGATGGACTCCTCACTCGCGATATCCAGCAGTTGCGAGTCTTGCGCCGCCAGATCGTCCAGACCCGAAATGCAACCATCTATGAACAGAGCCATCCGCGTTTCCTACTTTTTGGCCGGCGCTTCGGTGTAGGCTTTGGCCGCCGGTTCCGTGGTTTTCTTGGCTGGCGTTTCGACGGGCGCTGCCCCGTAATAGGCCTGCCTTTCCGCCGTATCTGCGAGCCGGGCAAGTCCAGCCACAATCAATTTCGCGGCCAGGGACCGTGACACTTCGGTAAAGGTTCCCGCCTTTCCTCCGTCCCCGGTTTCGAGACTCACGACTAGCGTAAACGGCTCTGCGATTGCGGATTCGACCTGTTTGATTTTCTGAAAATAGTTTCGTAATTCCATTTCTTTCGCTCCTGATTGAACGCTCAGTAAAGGGGCGGTCCGCCTGCCTGGTGAAACGGCTTGCGGACCGCGCATCCCTTCTAGGTGTTGAACTGCACGCCTGCGCTGTTGCGCAGGATTCCGCAGCCATAGAGGACATCGACAGTGAACTGCTGTGCCAGCGTGTTTGGCTGGTAGCTCATTACCACCCGCATGCCGAAGTTGCCCAGCTCCGCGTACTCGGCAATCGCGCCGGTGCCCGGAAGAGGCTGCGGCAGACGGCGAATCACCAGGCCGATGGCATCGCGTGTGAATGCCAGGTTATGCGTGTTCACCGGACTCGTGCCCGTCTGCGGAACGAATTGGGAACGGAAGACATAGAAGTCTTTGTATTTGCCAATCGTTCCGTCAATCAAGGTTTGGAGACCCGCCTGGCCGGCCGTCTGGAATTCCTCAAACAGCGGAATCTGACGCCAGGCAGAATAGGCGGCTGCGTTGACTACGATGAATTTCGGCTGGCTCGGTGGCACCTTCGCAAGAAACAGCGTGGTTTCCGCTGCGTCCACCGTCGCTTCCGTCAGAGGCGTGCCGGGCGTTCCCACTGGCGTATTCGCAGTGAATCCTGCATACAGGTTCAGCAGGTCTGACTCGATTCTTTCCGCGATCGCTACCACCGCCGGCTGCATGTACACCTTCAGCAGGTCCGGAACGGCCAGCACCTTGGTCACATCCGGAAGTTGAAACGTGGCTTCCACGTGCGAGTTCAGCACGATTTGCGCATTGCCCAGGCTCGGGTTTTGTGGTTGTACCGAGCCGCCTTCCAGAATGTTGTTGGCCACCATGGCTGGCGGTATCGGAACGTTGATCGTGTCTCCGGCCTGCGCCAGCACCGGCTCGTAATCGCGATTCACCAGGTTACCCATAACCAGGTTCCCTACCAGCGCCGGCAATGCGTCCGCCGCCACCAGCTTCACAATCGCGTTTGCGACGTTACTTGATGTGATGATTCCCATCTATACTCCTTAGTTGTTGTGTTGCCGGCCACTGGCCGGATCTTGCTCGCTAGCCTGGTTTCACCGGCCGTGGTTCCTTCCCGCGCGGCACGCCGCCGTGGGAGTAAATTGCTGATGCGAGCCCGTCAGCTCAAAACCTACTGGCCGCGCAGCGTCTGCGACGCCACCCGCACGATTTCCTCTCGGATCCGCTGCATCTCTTCCGGGTCCATCCCCGGACGAATCTTTTGGATATCGAAAGGCGGCCGGCTATTCGAGGATTTCGAGGCCGCCGTCATACCGGTACCGCCCGGAATACGCGCCGGTAAAAATTCCGGGTTCTCGGCCACAAATTCCGCCAGATAATCCCTCATCCCGACTTCACCTTCGCTGCTGTGCGCCACCATCCGTCCGTCTTCCTTCCGTTCGATGGCGTCTTGCACCGCCTTGAAGGCCAGGTCGACTTTGGCGACTCCAAGGCGTTGCAGCTCCGACCGGATGGCGGAGCTACGTTCGGTCTCCTCCGCCATCTTTCGGCTGCGCTTGTTTTCTTCCACAAGCTCATTCATCCGCCGCTCGAGCTGCTCCCGCCGTTTCCGCTCTTCTTGTAGCTCCGCCTTGTAGGCCGGTTCGCTCTTTATCTGTTCCAGGTTGACGTACTCCTGGATGGCATTCCGAATCAGCGCTTGTACGTCGATCTCTTCCATAAGCTCTCCTAACTCGAATACTCCGTAGCGTCGATCTCTTCCGCCACCTTGTTCTTTACCTCCTGCCGGGCATCGCAAAGATACTGGAAGGCCAGCTTTTTGAATACCTGCTTCTTAAGGGTCATTGAGCCGATTCCGAGGTCGAGCAATTTCTTGGCATCATCCAACTCGTTCCCCAAATCGCCGATGTCAAATTCATCGAGTCCGGTCACATCGATGGTGACATCGTCCTGCCTGGCCGCCGCGATGGCACGCAATACCTGCTTCATGGTGTCCTTTACCGTGTCGCCATAGGCGCGCAGCACCTCTTGGGTGATGCTGAAATCCCGCTGCTTGCTGGCGCCCGACTGTTTCATGTCGCTGCCGGGCGGATTCCCCGCGTGATTGATCAGATAACATACGCGATAGATCTCGTCCTTCAGACGCACCAGATTGTCAGCGGCTATCTGATAAACCTTCCCATCCGGCTCGGTCCAGCCGAAGCGGTCCTGAGGACCGAGCTGTATGTAATATGACTCACCCACGATCTGCTTCCACTCCCGATCGGAATAAATCACCGGCATTGCGAATAGACTCATTGTCAACGCCCAGGAGAGGGCGTTCGATTTATTGAAGTGTTCCAATTGCAGCAGCGCCGCTTTGTTCATCAGCCAAAGGCCTTCGCTCACTTGTAACTGAAACAACGGGACTCTGTGCAGAGCGGCCAGGCCGTGCCGGCCTTCATCCACCAGATCTACCGGTTGGCCTTCTCCGGCTTTCCTGTAAAGCTGATAATTCTCGCGGTCGTAGTAGATCCAGCGAGTCTCCGCTTCCCACTTAGCGTCTGTCACCTTAGACTGTTGTAAGCAGTGTGTCCGGATGACAACCCAGTCGAGCGCGCCGGTTTCGTCGTAATTCCAGTTGATGATCTCCTCCGGCCAATAATCCACCAGGTAGGCGCGCGACCGGCCGGAAGCGTCTTCGTCGGCCCTGCTCAATACCGTGCCGTTCGCCCGCGGAAACTCCACCGCGATATAACTGGCGCCACACACCAGCGCTTGCACCATCCGCTGGCGGAAGAACTCGCTGAGACTGGTGCCTTTCAAATCGCAGTCTTCCGCCAGATGGTTAAAGAAGTCTTTGGCGGAGCCATCCAGCCCCTCGAACAGCAGCACCGGCTCGCGGCGCAGTAGGGTGGCGGCATACCAATCGATGATCGAACCGGCGTAATTTTCGTAAAAGACGCGGCTCAGCCGTTCCGCGTAGACCTCGCTCGGTTCCTTCTGCCGCCGAACCAGGTATTCATACGCGCTCTCCCGTAAGCGCTCTCCCCCGGAGTACAGATCGCGGTACTTCTTCCACATGTGCCGCCGGGCGGTGTAATCCGGGTGTTCCCGGTTGATGTTCGGTATGTTCAATAACATGTAAACCTCTGTGACTGCTCGCCGACCGGCGGCAGCTTCGGAAACTCCTGCCAGAGCAGGTAACCGAGGGCGTCGGACAGGTGAGTGCGGTTCTTATCCTTGCCTTTGTCAATCGAGTTGGTTCCTTCCTTGTAAATCACCTGCTCGAAATCCATGATCAGTTCCTTACACTTGGGATGAATAGCCATTTCCACATCCCCCGCGGCCGATCGAAGCTTCGCGTTCGTCAGGTTGATTCTCTCGCGGACGGTGGGATTCGATGTGGGAATCCTAAAGTCCCTTGGAGAGGGCCAGCTCGACTCTATCTCTCGCCTAATCACGTCATAGTCCGACCAGCCAGATGATGACTGCGGATGATGGGCGGAAGCGTCGCCGTAAACGGTCAGTCCCATGCGGTGCTGCGGATAGCGGCGCAGGAACTCTCGGCATGCATCTCCGGTACTGGCGTTTGTGAGGACGATTTCGTCCAATACGTTCACCATGTTTCCAATTCTTTGCGCAACAACGGAGCACATCGGATTCACATTGATATCGAGTGACCAAAGCAACTCTGCCCGCTGGTCTAAAGTGACCGGTGCAATATGGTCGGCGCGGCTGAACTCGTTGTACACCAGGCCGGACGAAACCGCCAGATACTCTCCGAGTACTTCTTGTCTATAAAACTTGGCGTCATAGCTATTCTTCAGGCGCTCGTAATATTCATCGCCGACGTGTGTGTTTTCCATTGGTTTCGCAAATACGGTCACGTAGCTCTGATGTTTCGTTTCCGCTACAAACTTGTAGTAGACCCAGTCAAACCCTTGTGGAGTCCATACCGCGAAACCACATTTGCGTGTAGCACCGGGATCTCTCAGACGCGCCTCGAGGCGCAGCCAGGCGTCCGCCGGCGTATAAGTCAGTTCATCAATCCCGAACCATGCCAGGTTCGTTCCGCGCAGCCGCTCGAACTCTTCAACTGGACGGAACAGAATCTTCGATTTGTCCCATTGAGTCAGAGTCAGCAGGTTCTCAGACTTGTTGAACTGAAAGGGAACCTTGTGTTCCTCCAGAATGTCGAACAATGTAGCCTGGGTAGCCGCGCGAAGCATCGGAAACGTAGGAGCGCCGAGCAGGCCCATGCGGCCCCTGTTCTCCAGGCTCAGGCGCAGCGCCTCGTAGCAAAGAGCCCTGCTCTTTCCACTCCCGACGCCCCCGGAAAAACCCTTGAAAGTCGCCCGGCACTCGTGAAACTGCTTTTGTGACGGTAACTCTACATAGTCGAGGTCGACGGCTACTTCTTCGCCGTTGGATTTGGATTCTGGCATTCCCCGCTCGTGTCTTCCGCCGCCGCCCCGCCGGACTCCTCTTCAACGTTCTTGCCGAACTCTACAATTCGCAAATACTCCGATATTTTTCGGTCCAGGTGCTCCTTTTCCTTCAGCTCGTCCTCCAGGCGTTGTTGTCTGATTTCCTGCCAGCGCGGGAGATTGTCACTCTCTTCTCGCGGTGTTTCACTTTTAGTCCGTTCTTTCCCCATAAAAGGAAACGGCTCCGGACCATTCCGGAGCCGCAACCCTTCTCCCAATTCGAAACTAACACCTCACTTGCGTTCGTACTGAACGATAAAACGTTAAGTACTTGAAAAGAAAGAAGAGAAAGTTTTGGTTGGCTTGTGATCGTTTGAGAGAGCGCTTGCAACAACTCCGCGGCTAATCGGTCAAGTCACCCGATTGCAACCAGAAAGCAGATGCTTCAGCTCAGACAGCCTATCCGGTGAGATCCAAATGCGCGCTATTCCGTTTTCGTCCGCGTGGACGAAACGCGATCGGCCGCGGCAGCGCGCGACGGATCCCCCGTTGCCGCCGGCGCATGATCCTCTTTCCCCGGCGGCCCGAGGAGCTCACTGAATACAGGTTTCAGCGCGTCCGCCCATATCTGGTACGCCTTCTCCGTGGGGTGCAGCTTGTCCCTGTTGTTCATCATGCCTTCAAACAACCTGCCATCGCGATCCGCCAGCCTGGCATCGATGTTTACGTACCGCACGCTTCGACCATCGGCCATCGCGGCTAGATTTCGGTTGATGCGCTCGATCAGAGGCAGAAGTGCCATGTGGTCATTGCGAGGAAAGATGCCCGTCAGAATGATGGTTGCCTCAGGCGCCTTGGCTCGCATCACGTCCACAATCGTCCGAATCCCTTCCGTAACGCTGGTGACGGCCGCATCACCGCCAATGCCATTCGCATACGGTGTCAGGTCGTTCGTGCCGGCAAGAAGCACGATCACCTTTGGCCGTACACCGTCCAGCTCGCCATTCTCCACGCGCCAGAGAATGTTGCGCGTCGTGTCGCCGCCCCAGGCGAAATCTGCTGCGTTCCATCCGAAAAAGTTTCTCTTCCAGTTGGCCAAAAGGTCGGGATAATCGGTTGCCCCCCAGCGCCGGGTAATCGAATCGCCTTCGAAGTAGATACCGATCTGTCCGCCTTTCACCTTGGCCAGCAGTTGCTCGTGAGCAATGCGCGAATTCTGGTCCGCGCGGGCGGCTGGCTCGACGGCCGGCGCGCGATCGAGCATGCGGTCTGCCCACGGGATGAAGTATTTCCAATTCGGCCCATCCGTGTGACCGCCATCATGCTGCCGCCAGGCGAGTTGGCCGGCAAGCAGCCCCTGGTTCACCGGCGGCATCTTGGTTGTGTGGTAGTCGTCGCCCACGCCCAGGTCTTTCGCGCCGAGCAGGCGGAATACCGGCCCCGCTGCGACCGCCGCCATAAAGCTCCCTTGGTGGTCGAGCCATTTGGCGTCGCCCTTCTCCGGCACTCCGTAGCTGATAAATGTCGGCCGCGGCGCGCATAGCGCAATCAGCTCGTGCGCGTCAACTGGCAAGTCGCCTGCATTCTTTGTCCCGAACGTCGCTTCGGCCGCGCCATACTTCATGAAGTTGCCGGCCATCCAGTGGTATTCGCCTGTGGCCGTCAGGTTTTCCACGGCTTCTCCCCAATTCCGGCGATGCAGCTTCGCTCCGCCCTCGCCGGAAGAGCCCACTAGCACCACCGCGAACCGCGTATCGAAAGCCATCGTGACCAGCGCCGCTTTGCCGTAGCGCGAAACGCCTTCGATACCGACTCGCTTGGCATCCACTGCCGGATCGGTTTCGAGGTAATCCAAGCCGCGCGAAGCGCCCCAAGCCCATGCGCGCAATGCGCCCCAATCGTCCGGCTTGCGAGGCTGGCCCTTGTTCACCAGCCCGATGATTCCTCTGGTCAGGCCCGCGCCGTTATCCGCTTGGACGCTGACCGGATTGAGATACGCATACCCCCACCCATCCGCGATCAACTGCTCGGCGGCAAGCGGATCGCTAGGGGCAGCCGCGCCGGGTGGCCGGTTCGGAATTCCGCGCCCAAACATCATCATCACAGGCACACGGCCGTCCCGGTTTGCCGGCACTACCAGGGTCATTTGAATATCTACGTTGATCAGCGGATACGAAGAATTATCCACGTGTCCGGTAAGCTGCTTTTCCACGGCTTGGTGAGTGCCGCTCATGATCGTGGCTGTATTTGTCACTGTCCAGTTCACTTGCGGCACATGCGCGGGCACCCGCCCCAAGACTTCGCGCTCGAAATCCTCCACAATTTCGGGGCGTCGCTGGTTCCACCACATGGCGGCGGTTGTTGCCCGCTGACCGTTTTTTAGTGCCAGCGGATCGGGCAGGTTAGGGAACGGATTCGCCGTCGCTTCGTCATAATTGGCATGATTGGGAGCGCTTTCATTGCCGCTGGGGCCGGGGCGAAGCGATTTGATGCCGAGCTGGTCCATCATGTTCTGGTGGTCTTCGGCAGCGGTCCAATTCTTGGGCAACGGGACATCGCCGGTCTGGGCGAAAACGGCTACGGCAAGAGGAAAAAGCAATGCTACGGATCTCATGTTCAAGACCTGAACAAATCATATTCCAAAAACATCGATGGTGCGTTACTGTCGAAATAGAATGCAGACCGGATTAGCAGCACCCGCCCGATTGCCGCTCGATCAGATCGCTGGCGTGGTGGAACAGGAACTGGCCTCCACGCCATTCGTCGATGTTCATACCCATCTGTTCATGCCTTCTTTAGGCAGGCTGGGGCTTTGGGGCATCGACGAACTGATTACCTACCATTACCTCGAAGCCGAGTTGTTCCGTTCCTCAAGAATCGCGCCTGACGATTACTTTCGGCTATCCAAACAACAGCAGGCGGACGCAATCTGGCGCGCGCTGTTCGTGGACAACTCTCCGGTCTCCGAAGCCGCCCGTGGAGTCGTTGCCGTGCTCGAGAGTTTCGGCCTGGATACGGGCGCCGGGGATCTGCGCGAAGCGCGCGCGTTCTTCGGCGAACAGGATCTGGAAGCCCATCTGCGGCGCACGCTGGAACTGGCGGGCGTGAGCGACGTGGTGATGACCAACGATCCACTCGATCCCGACGAGGCGCCTTTATGGGAAAAGGGCGCCGAGGCCGATGTCCGCTTTCATCCGGCGTTGCGCCTCGATCGCATATTAAACGATGGAGTCCTCGCCGGGCGCCCGGCTTCCGAAGTGCGCCGCTTCCTGGATGCCTGGTGCATGCGTATGCAGCCGGTCTACATGGCCGTCTCGCTTCCGGACAGCTTTGTATATCCCGAGGACAACCAGCGGGGGCGCCTGCTCACCGATGCCGTTTTGCCCGCCTGCCGCGATTTCCATATTCCCCTATCTTTGATGATCGGTGTCCGGCGGCGCGTGAACCCGGCTTTGCGCCTCGCGGGCGATGCCCTCGGCCGCGCCGATCTGCGCGCGCTCGAACGCCTTTGCGTCGAATTTCCCGAAAATCGTTTCCTGGTCAGTGTGTTGAGCCGCGAAAACCAGCACGAACTCTGCGTCTACGCCGGCAAATTCGGCAACCTGATGCCTTTTGGCTGTTGGTGGTTCCTGAATAACCCTTCGATGGTTGAGGAGATCACCCGGGAACGCATCGAAATGCTCGGCATGAGCTTCATCCCGCAGCACTCCGACGCCCGCGTGCTCGAGCAATTGGTCTACAAGTGGCGCAATACGCGGCGCACTCTCGCGCCAGTTCTGACGAATTCATACAGGCTGCTGGCCGAGGATGGCGGAGGGGTAACGCGCGCGCACATCCACCGCGACATCGCTCGTCTGTTTCGCGGAAACTTCGAAGTATTTTGCGCGCGAGAAGCCTGTTAGACTGGATTTACACAGATAGTTTGAAGCTGCAACGAAATGCTGGCAACTAGTCGCAAACGGGCGCATGGCGCCTCAAACGAGGTGGTACGCGACATCAATCGCCGCATCGTCCTCAACCTTATCCGCATCCGCCAACCGATTTCCCGCGCCGACCTGGCCCGCGCTTCGGGCCTGCAACGTAGCACCATCTCGCTAATTGTCGAAGAACTCATCGGGGAGCGATGGGTGATCGAAGGGCCTACCGGCCGTCTGCCGCGCGGCCGCCGGCCGACGTTCCTGCGTCTGAACGAGGAGCGGGTAATCATTGGGATCGATATCCGGCCCCTTCAGATTACGCTCGCCCTCGGCAACGTAAACGGGAAGTTCACTTCGCAGGAAGTCTTCCCCACGCCGCCGAGTCCGAAAGCTGCCGTGGACGCTTTGATTCAGCGAATGCAGCCGTTGATTCGGGCCTGCCGTGAAAAGAAAATCGAAGGCATCGGCGTCACCCTCCCCGGGCGCACCCGCGACGGGCGGCTGGTCTTTGCGCCCAACCTCAAATGGGCCGAAACCGATATTCGCGCTCCGCTGTCCAAGGCTACCGGCCTCGAAGTAGAGATGGACAACGCGGCAAACGCCTGCGTGCTGGCCGCTGTCTGGTTCGACCGGATGGAGCCGGCCAGTGACTTGGTGGTAATCACCATATCGGAGGGAATCGGCGCCGGAATTCTGATGGACGGGCGGGTGGTCCGCGGTGGTCTCGGCATGGCTGGAGAATTCGGCCACGTGCCCCTCGATCCCGAAGGCCCGCCGTGTGGCTGCGGCAGCCGCGGCTGCTGGGAAGTGTATGCGTCCAACGGTGCGGCCTTGCGCTATTACCACCAGGGCAAAACCGAACGCGGAGACCTCAGCTTTTCCGACCTGCTGAGTCTTGCCGAACAGGATGATCCGCGCGCTATGAGCGCCTTACATCAAATGGCCCAATATCTCGGCCGCGGCATGCGCATGATCGTGGCCGGCCTGGCTCCCGAGCGCATCATCGTGATCGGTGATGTCACCCGTTCCTGGCGGCGCATTGGCCCGGTGGTGGAAGCCGAGGTGCACGCCCAGGTGCTGCCGGGCGGTTGCCCTCCGCGCGTAATTCCGGTTTACGAGGACGGCATGGCCCGCCTTCGCGGAACTGTGGCCCTGGTACTCGAAAAACATTTCGGCGCTGTGGGCGAAGCCCGCGCCGTGTAAAATCTGGACCCGGTGCCATGCGACTACATAGGCGTGATTGGGCCACCCATTACAATCAGATTATTATGCCTACGCCGTTCGAGAGCGCTCAATTAAATCTTCAGTTGTTCGACCTTCGCCGCGAGCCGGTTTTGCGAGAGGCTCGCTCTTGGTTCGTGCTGGAGTTTAACCCGGAGAGTTTTGTCGACGTTGCTTCGGCGGTTAGCGGCGAACGTAACGCCTCGTTCCGCATGGTTGTCGGCTATTGGGACATGGCTGCCTCTCTGGTAACCACGGGCGCGATTGACGGCGATGCGTTCCGCGCGGCGCATGGCGAGATCTTCGCCACATTCAGTAAGATTCAACCGTTTCTAGCAGAGATGCGGTCTGCCAACGGAGAGCCGGAATTTTGCAAACATATGGAGGCCGTTGTAATGGCGGCTCCGGATGCGGAGAAGATTCTAACGCGCCGCCGCGAGGCGATACGCGCAGGTGTCAAAGCGCGCAAGCAACACTCGGGAACAGCAAGATAGTTCCCTCCAGGCGGACACTTGGTTTTGCCTTAGATTGCGCTAGAACCGCACGTACCCGGCTACCTGCAACTGTCGTGCTCCGCCCAGCCCCGCTTCGCCGTTGATCACGTTCGTGATTACGCTGTAGCCGCCATAGCTCCTCACGGTGCCGTTTGAGTTTAGCGTCGGAGTCGCGAAGGTGTTGCTCGGACTTGCGCCCGTGCCGCCTGGATCCGCGAACGAAGGGGTATTCGTCAGATTGAATGCCTCCCCCACAATCTGCAGCTTGATTCTGCCTTCCTTGAAGGTGAATGTGCGGGTCACGTTTTCATCCAGGTCGAAGAATCCTGGCCCAAACAGCACGTCGCGGCCGGTCGTTCCAAGCGTTCCCGCGGCGGGATTCGCAAACGCCGTTCCATCGAAGTAGGGATCTAACGCATCGTGGCCCCCCAGGATTTTCACCCTGGGGTTGATCTGAGTCGCTGTCTGAGTCTGGCCGCCGGCATTTACCGCGGTCCCTGAGCCGACCGTGAACGGCAGCCCGCTGAACTTGCTGAGTGTGCCGCCGATCTGCCAACCGCCTAGGACCTTCGACGTCGCCCCGCTAGTGAAATAGCGATGGCCCTTGCCGAAAGGCAGCTCGTACACGTGGAAGAGCACGAAGGTATGCGTTCGGTCGAAGCCCGAAATGGCTTTGTCCAAGGCGAATGATACCGGGTAGGCGCGGAACAGGGTCCCGTCGTTGTTATCGCCGTTGATGTTGTCAATCGCCTTCGAGAACGTATAGGCTGCGCCGATGATCGAAGAGCCGATGCGCTTCTGCACCCGAGTCTGCAGGGCGTTGTAAGTGCTGTCGCCGAACGGCTCAATATCGTTCAGGTCAGTGGTCAGATAGGGGTAGAGCTGGCGTCCGGCGTTCCCTGTGCCCGGAAGGGAGCCGTTGACGTTCACGTTCATGTCCAGGTGAACCGCGTGCGTACCCACATATCCCACTTCGGCCGTGAGAGTCGGGGAGAACTGATGCTGCACGAAAAAATTCCAGCTCTCGATATATCCGCGGTTGAAGTACAGCGGGATCGTAGACCCAATCCCTGTGCTGGGCAAATAGGTGTTGGGAGACGCAGTAGTAGAAGGACCGATCGTTCCGGCGAAGATGTTCGGGGATACAGCCGCTGGGATGCCGGTGCGCAGCGACGCCTGGGCTACGCCCGGCGTGGTGTCGAACTGATATTGATTGACCACCCCGTTGTTGAAGTCCTGGTTGATGACGGAAGGAAAGTCGTTGCGCTGGTTGCGGAAATTATCCGGGTCGACTGTGATGCCGAACCCGGAGCGGATCACGGTGTTCTCATTGAGGCGATACGCGACGCCGAAGCGCGGGGCGAAGCCCTTCTTGCTGGCATCGACCCCTGTGTCCCACGGAATGCCGCCCTCGCCGCCAATCAGCACATTATGAGTGGCCAGATCGTAGCGCGTGGCTCCATACCAATTATGCGAGTAAACCGGATAGTATTCCCAGCGCAACCCATAGCTCACCGTCAGCTTTTGGGTGACCTGCCATTGATCGCGCGCGTATAGCGCCCAATTGGAGAAGCGCAGCGCATTGGGATTCTGGAATTGAGTAATCTTACCCAGCTCCGATGGATACCCCAGCAGGAACTGCGCCCAGGAGTTTGCGGGCACTCCGTTGGTGTTCGGCGTAATGCCGGAAGTGCAAAGATCGGCGGCGCTCACGGTGTTGCAAAGCGCCGTCAGAAAACCGTTGAAGCCAAAAGTGCCCCGCGCCGTCCCGAAGGTCCCGCCCTGTGGCTGGAAGTGGTTCAGCGCGTAATGATCGTATTCGAATCCGAAACGCAGATTGTGCGTCCCCGAAACTTTTCCCAGGTTGAACGCGGTAGTGTATTGGTTGTCGCGGAAATCGAACGGGCTGCCGGTATTGGTATTACCCAAATTCAGGGTTGAGCCGTTTGGCTCGGAAGCGCTAATCTGGAAACCCGGAATTCCTCCGTAATTGGTCCCAACCCCGTTGGTGCCGAGAATATTGAGGACATTCAAACCGTAGTCGCCCAGATTCTCATCGCCGGTGGCGCCGATATGCTGCCGCGTATAACCGACGTTGCCGTCCAATAGCAAGGTCGGCGAAATCGTGTACGTAAAGCCGGCAGCGGTAGTCTGCACCAACCCGCCCGCCGTGCCGGGCTGGCCGCCGGCGAACACGTCGCCTTCCGCCGGCCCGAGTACAAAGGTGCCGGGAATACCGATGGAGGAGAAGCTGTATCGCCCCCAAACCATTGCCTTGCTGGTGGGGTTATAGTTCACCTTGTAATCCCAGTTGTTTCGGTTATACTGCGTGCCGCCGTATGCGTCGTAGTTTTGCGTATATTGGCTGGACCGCGTCAACCCCGGAAGGAGACTGGCCATCTTCGCCGAAGCCGGGTCGATGCGGTTGGATGGAATCGTATTGTTGCTAAAGGGAGTGCGGCCGGTGCCATCCGGGTTCCCGGTCAGCGGGTCGTAAATCGTGATTCCGGTACCGTTGAAATTGCCTTGCCGCATTGAGTCTGTGGGCAACGTGAGATTTGGGGAATTCGCGAACTGCCGGCGCTTCGTGCCTTCAAAATCGAGAAAGAAGAACAGCTTGTTCTTGCCGTGAACGATTTTGGGAATCCAAATCGGCCCACCCAGTGCGAAGCCATATTGATTGAAGATATTCTTCACCAGCGGCGCAGTTTGCGTGAAGTACCCTTTCGCCGTCATGTCGTTGTTCTGATTCATCTCAAACAGCACGCCGTGCAGGTCGTTAGTTCCGGATTTAACCTGGACATTGACCGCCGCGCTGCCGGCCGCGCCCTGTTCGGCATCGAAGCTGTTCGTGGTGATGTTGACGGTTTCAATCGCCTCGGGCGGTGGGATGTAAGCCACGTTGACCGGCAGCCATGGGTACGCATTTGTGGCTCCGTCTATCTTGGTGCTCACGCCCTGAGAGGAGACGCCGTTCATAAATAGAACCTGCGCGCGCGCCGGATTGCCGGCTTCCGAGTTAGCTTCGCGCGTGGCGATCGCGTTGGCCCCAGGCACTAGGTAAAGCAGGCTTTGGAAATTCTTGCCCTCGCCGCCGTTGTAGGGCAATTGCGTAATTTCCTGGGTGCTGATTTCGGCATGCACATCGGCTTTATCGGTTTGCAGCAGCACCGCGGCAGCCGATACCTCCAATGTCTGCGTGGCCTGAGTGACCGCTAAATTAAAGTTGATGCGCCGCACTTCATTCGCGTTCACCACCACATTTTCGGTTGTGACTGTCTGGAATCCGGACGCCTGCGCGGTAACCTTGTAGGCCCCGGCCTGCAAATCGCTAAATAAGTAGGCCCCCCGGACATCGGTCTGTGTCTGCCGGGTGGCGCCGGTCGCGATGTTCTGAGCCTCCACTTTCGCGCCCGATACTGTCGCGCCGGTCGGGTCGATCACGTTCCCGGTGAGCGATCCGTACAGAACTTGCGCGTGAGCCACGCCTGAAAACCCCGCCAGCACGAGTAGCCCGGCGCAGCACCATTCCAACGTCCAACCTCTAGTCATAGGCTTCCTGGCCTCCCTAAAGCAATTCACCCCAGACAGTTTGTTGTAGCCTCAAATTATATATACGCCTCTGATTTAAAAAGTCAAGCTGCTCCCAGAAATTTAATTTTGAGGATTACAGGTGTTAATTACCGTTTTGCATGTGGGTGATCGCCAGTCCCGCTAACTGCCGGCCACCGCTCCCTCGGCGACGGCCAGTCAGATACGCGCGGCCCACGGCGGTTGGTTGCTTTCCCGTTTACTCGTTACAATTAGAGGTCTTGTGAGTCCGGTAAGGAACGACGTGCTGCCATCTCTGCTGGACGGGAATGCGACGCTCCACCATCTGGGTTTAGCGGTGGCCTCGATCTCGGCCATCGCCGAAGAGTTTGCGTTATCGATGTCTGCGAGTTGGAACGGCGAGATCATCCACGACCCGGTACAACGCGTCCGGGTAGCATTTCTTAATCCTATTGATACCAGAAATCCGGTCTTTGAACTTGTGGAGCCCGCGAGTGACAGCTCTCCTCTCGGTAGTTTTCTAACGAAGCGAGTAGGCCTCCATCACGCTTGTTATGAAGTCGATCACCTGGAATTAACATTGCGGAATGCTCGTGCCCTCCGGATGATAATTGTCGCTGAACCGGCGCCGGCTGTTGCCTTCGATGGGCGGAGAATTGCCTGGGTCTGCTCGAAAAGTTTCCTCCTGCTGGAGTTTCTCGAACGTCGACAGCCCTAGTCTTCCAGAAGAGAATTATTAGAGCGCCTACTTCATTGGCGGCGCGATCGCACAAAATGCTTATCCCACCGAAATCGGTACTCCCTGCGAATACGGCACGATAGTAGTGCGATTCAGGAATTCCTGCAAGCGGGCAACCTCATGCGGATCTTCGGGATCTTTCATCACTGCCCGGATGAGGACGACGCCTCGTGCGCTCGGCGCCACCACCACTTCCTCGTCCCCGCTCTTCTGGAACTGGTTTTTCGGACCCACGATCACCAGGTCAAATTCGCGGTCCCTCGCATTGCGATCGTTCCGCACGTAGAAATTGTCAGTATTCCGCGCATACAACGAAATGCACCAATACGTGTCCTGATCGGGCACCACGCAGTGCACCACTACCGGGTGTTTCGACACATCGAAAGCGCCGAATCGGTAGAGCATGTCGGGGCTGGACATCACCACCCTGTCGGAGCCGGCGCTGGCCATGCTGCTCATCCCGAGCCGGTTCCAGGGATCGATCTCCAGCTTCCGGCCGAATAAGCGGACGACCGTCTTGATCAGAAAGTAAGGTACGCGCCACAGGAATAGCAACAGGAACCCGGCCGCGAGAATCAGAGTGCCGATGATCCAGAGAAGGGCAGCAAGCATGGCTAGGCTCTGGCTTCCACCGCGCGCTCCGCAACCGCCGCCCTGATGTGCGCGGGCCAGCGCGCAGCCGTCACTGGCAATTCCCAGCATTCCGGCCGGGCCTCCCGAAATCCGCTTCGAATCAGGAACTCCTTGATGAGTTGATTGCGCGGCCCAGGAAGGAAGGGCGCGGCCAGCGCCGCCGCCCCTTGCCCGGAAGCCGCCGCGGCGATGGCGTGCAGAAATGCGTCTTCCACACCGCGCCCCAGAACCCGGCAGCTCATCAGCAAGGTATCGATTTCCGAACGCCCCTCTGCCGCTTTCGCCAATATGCATAGTCCCACTAGGCCGTAATCGCCGAAACGGTCGCGCGCCCGCACGATGAGCACGGAGCAATTAACGCTCAACGCCCGGACCTCCTCCAGCGTCCGCCGCCTCAGCGAAAGATTGAACTGGTTGGTGCGCTGCGTGAGCTGTGCCACCCGCGCCCATTCGTTGTCCTGCGGTTCGCGGATTTCCACTTCCAGTCGCAGTCCCTCCAGGTATTCTTCGAGCGTCGACGCGGCCCGGCGCTCGCGGTTGCGGCGCGCCTCCTCCTGCATCATACGCGTTCGCTTCTGATCTGCCTCGGTCACGTGGTCCCCATCGAAAAGCCATAGCCGCTCGAGCGTTTCGCAATATAAAGCGGGCTCCTCTGGCATGGGTATCACGTGTACCCCTGGCAAGCGCGCGGCAACCTCCATCCGCATCGCCGGATCGTCGTCCAGAAACACAAACGAATCGATACCCAGGTTCAGCTCCTCGGCCAATTCCTGCAGATTTTCCGATTTGTGTTTCCAGTTGACGCGCCAGGCAGCGATATCGTCGGGGCGCAAAATCATTTCCGGGTGGCTCTCAAAGACGCGGAGCACGTCATTCTCTTCGTTCTTGCTCACCACCACCAGCAGCAGGCCGCGCTCCTTGAGTTGCTTCAGGCGCTGTTGGAAAAGTTGGAAGCTGCGGCCGGCGCCATCCGGACCAAGCTGGATTCCCTCCATTCCAACCTCACCCACCACGCTGCCCCAAAGCGTGTTGTCGCAATCGACCGCAATCACCTTGGCCGGGCTGCGCCGCGCGCCTAGAATCTGCCGCACCAGGGCGATGCCGCACGCCTGGTATAGTGCCGGCGAGTATGGCATGCGGGAAAGAGCCTCGTTCGCGCTGCTGCGCGCGGCCTCAATCCCGGTTTGTTCCACCACCGCGCCGAAGTCGAATACCTGCGCGCCCGCGAGTCCCTCCACGAGTGTGTTCCACTTGCGCCGCAACGGCTCGTACTGCGCACGACCCAGCGAGGATAACGCGGACACCTGCGGCGGAAGCGTGCCCACGAAGGTTTGCGGTGCCTGGAGGTGGCGCGCGATCCACGCTTCCACCGCAGCGAACAGTTCCTCCATTCCCGCAAAGCGCTCTGCCGAGGAGTCGAATACGCGATCGGTGGGATCGGGCAAAACGATGTTCACGCCCGATTCGTTTCTTGCAAAGAGGCTTTCCGGAGAGAGTAGCGTCTCGACTATCTGGTTGTAGCCCGCAAACTCGATATCCAGTTCCAGCCCAAAGGCCCGGCCCCAAACTTTCATCGTAGGGGCGAGTGGCTGCGCCGTAGAACTAGCCGCAATCACCACGCGGAGCGGCTTCAAATCCGGCAGCACCGCACCGAACCGGGTGGCCAGCGCACGCGTCGCTTCGGCAGGCGGCAGCAGAGGCAGCAGGTCGGGATCACCGGGCAGCGCGCTGTTATCGGCCATTGGGGGTGCGCTCTCGGGCGCTGCTGGTGCCCGCCCGCCAATCGCGCACGCGACATCCTCGATGGTCCGCAGGCGGAACACTTCTTCGCTGCTCACCACGACCCCGTAGCGGTCGGAAAGGGCCGTCGCGATGGCGATCTGACCCATCGAATCCCACTGGGGACAGGATTCCAGGTTAGCAATGCCCAAGGCAAACTGTACCAGTTGCCGGGCCTCTTCGAGATCCGCTGTGCCCAGAGGTGCGGCCGGCAGTGTCTTTTCGGCGGCGATGCTTTCTCCCCACCCGTCGCGCCGGCGCAGGCGGACGGCGGGAACGCCGCCCCATGTTTCACCGGGCGGAATGATGGTGAAGGGCGCCACGAACGATTTGTTCTCAACCACGGCTCCATCGCCGATCACACACCCAGCGGCGATGTATGCGGCGCCCCCGATGGTGACGTCAGCTCCGATCTTGATCGGCGCCGAAAGATATACGACGACCCCGCCAGGCCGGCGCGTCAGGCTATGAGCCGCAATCTCCGAAGAAAATCCGATCACCGCCCGATCTCCGATCTCCGTAAGATCGGGATCCAGGATAAAGCCCCAAACCATGGCCCCCTTGCCCACATGCACGGAGGGAGCGTAGGAACGCATCAACAGGATGCGAAACCATCCGAGTTGCGCGAGCCCCTCCACCATAGGGAGCGACCTGACGAAGGCAGCGCGGAACATTAACAGGCCGATCATGGTCCCATCCCGGCCAACTTTCTTCTCCCCATCCAGCCCCGTCTCGATAATGGCTTGGCGTGGTTTAGGCGTCCTGCCTAGCCGTTTCGAACTATTCACACAAGTTCGCAGAAATAATAAGAGCCATGCAACATAGACTACTGGT